>NC_015387.1:125000-307500 GCF_000195335.1 Marinithermus hydrothermalis DSM 14884 | reverse complement strand
GCAGCGCGTGGGGGCTAGGGGCTTCGTGGTGGGCCGTGAGGGACTCGAACCCCCGACCAACCGATTAAAAGTCGGTTGCTCTACCAACTGAGCTAACGGCCCATCCCGTAAGCCCAGCCGATTATACGGAACCCTCCCGTTCCTGTCAACGAAAACCCTCCCGGAGCTGCCGGCCGCTGCCCTCCCAGAAGCCGGGGGCCTCCACCCTTAGCAGGTCAGGCAATATACCCTTGTCCCACGCACCCCGCATGGGTAAAATACCTCCGTTAGCAAAGGAGGTGTAATTATGAAAAGAGGACTAAACCTAATCTTGGGCCTTACCCTCATCCTTGGGGCCTCTTTGGGGCTGGCCGCAAGTCCGGTCGTGATTAAATTCTCGTTCGTCACCACCCTAAACACCCCCAAGGGCAAGGCCGCCCAAGCCTTCAAGCAGTACGTCGAGGAAAAATCCGGCGGCTCCATGAAGGTCGAGCTGTACCCCTCGAGCCAGCTCTACAAGGACAACGCCGAAGGGCTGAACGCCCTGATCTTTAACAACATCCAGCTCCTCGTGCCCTCGGCCACCAAGCTCAAGGGGTACAACCCCGCCTTCCAGTTCGTGGACTTGCCCTACCTCTTTAAGGACGCCGAGCACTTCAAGCGCTTCACCCAGTCCGAGGCGGCCCAGAACCTCCTCAACAGCCTCGAAAAAGTCGGCCTGGTGGGGCTGGGCTTTTGGCCGAACGGTTTCGTGCACTTCACCGCCAATCAGCCGCTCCGCCGCCCCGAGGACTTCAAGGGCCTCAAGTTCCGCACCCAGACCTCGGGCGTGCTCGAGGCCATGATGCAGGCGCTGGGCGCCACCGCAGCCCCCATGGCGTTCTCCGAGGTCTATCAGGCGCTGCAGCAGGGTGTGGTTGACGGCCAGGAGAACACCCTCTCCAACATCTACACCCAGCGCTACTACGAGGTGCAAAAGTACCTCTCCCTCACCCGCCACCACCGCCTCGACTACGTGGTCCTCACCAACAAGATCTTCCTTAACAGCCTCTCCCCTGAAGAAAAGCAGATCTTCCTCGACGGCATCGCCTACGCCAACGAGGTGGCCTTTAACGAGGCGGAGAAGCTGAACCAGGACGCCTTGGCGCAGCTCAGCGAGCTGATGGAGGTCATCGAGCTCACCCCCGAGGACCGCGCCGCGATGGAGGCGGCGATGGAACCGGTTTACGAGGAGTGGGGCTCGAAGATCGGCTGGGATCTGATCAACGCCATCAAGGCGCTTAGGTAGCCGTTGGCCCGGTGCAAGGCCGGGGGCGGCAGGTCCCCGGCCTTGGTTTTAGGGAGGCTTCGATGGTCACGTTTGGCACCTTGGTCTGGCAATCCCTTGTGTTCGCGCTGATCGCGCTGGTGCTGGCTTGGACGGCGGGGGGCGCGGCGGGGGTGCGGCGCGCCCTCGCGGTCATCGAGGATGTGCTCGCGGGCCTGTTCCTGGTTGCCGGGCTGCTGGTGGTGTTCGTGAGCGTGGTGATGCGTTACGTGTTCAACAACCCTCCCGGCTGGGCTGACGAGTTCGCCCGTATCTTCGTCGCTTGGGGCGCGATGTTCGGCTTCTCGGTGGCCCTGCGCGAGGGGCGGCACATCACCGTGGACCTGCTTTTCAGCGCCCTGCCGCCCCGCGGTAAACGGGTGCTGGCCCTCCTCGCCAGCCTGATCGGGGTGGCGTTCACCAGTTTCATCGCCGTGGCCGGAGGGCATTACGTCGCGTTTTTACGGAAGATAGGGTTGCGATCCATCTACACCGACCTCCCCGAGTGGCTGTTGCAGCTCATCATCCCCCTGGGGTTCGGGGTGTTCGCGCTTCAGTTCGCTCGTAACTTTCTGGACCTCTGGACGGGCCGCACCCAGGTCCACGAGGAGGTGACCGGCGTATGAGCGTCGGCCTTAGCATGGTGGTCCTCTTCGGCCTTTTCCTCCTCTTCCTCCTGCTGCGGGTGCCGATCGGCGTCTCGCTCGCGCTCTCGAGCCTGATCGCTTTCGCGTTGGAGCCGGGCTTTAACATCCTCCAGGTGCCCTCCAGAATGTTCGAGGGCATCAACTCCTTTGCGCTGCTCGCCATCCCCGGCTTCGTCTTCACCGGCGTGGTGATGGCCCACGGCGGCATCGCCCGCTACCTGGTGGACTTTGTGCGCGCCTGGGTGGGCCACGTCCCGGGCGGGTTGAGCGTCGTGGTCGTCGTGGCCTCGATGATCTTCGCCGCGATCTCCGGGTCCTCCCCGGCCACCGCGGCGGCGATCGGCGCGGTCACGATCCCTGCGATGATCCAAAACGGCTACGACAAGCGTTACGCCATGGGGCTAGTCGCCACCTCGGGCACGCTCGGTATCCTGATCCCGCCCAGCGTGACCATGATCATCTACGGCATCACCACCGAACAGTCGATCGGCAAGCTCTTCATCGCGGGAATCCTCCCCGGCCTTCTGCTCGGCGGCGCGCTGATCGCCTTCGCCATCTGGTACGCGCAGCGGCAGGGTTACGGCCGCCTGCCCAAAGCGAGCTGGGCCGAGCGCTGGAGGACGCTCTGGTGGGCCCTGCCCGGCATCTTCCTGCCGCTTTTGATCATGGGCACGATCTACACCGGCATCGCCACCCCCACCGAGTCCTCGGTGATCGCCCTGGTCTACGCGATCCTGGTCTCGCTCCTCATCTACCGCGAGGCCTCGCTCGCCGACTGGGTGAGGATGCTCCGGGAGTCGACCGCGATCACGGCGATGATCTACCTTATCGTCTCCGCGGCGATGCTCTTCTCCCTGTACATGACCAACAAGCAGATCCCCGCCCTCGCCGCCCAGTGGATCGTCGATCACGGGCTCGGGCGCATGGAGGTCTTCCTCGTCACCTCGGTGCTCTTCATCCTCCTGGGGATGTTCCTCGAGGCCGTCTCCATCATCCTGATCACCCTGCCCGTGCTGCAACCCATCCTGGAGGCGGTGGGCATTAACCTGATCCACTTCGCGGTCGTCATGACCATCTCCATGGAGCTCGCGATGATCACCCCCCCGGTCGGCCTGAACCTCTTCGTTATCTCCGGGATCACCAAGGCCCCCCTGGCCGAGGTGGTGCGGGGGGTGCTGCCGTTTTACGCCGTGCTCTTCCTGGTGCTGGTGGCCCTGATCCTCTTCCCGCAGCTCAGCCTCTGGCTGCCCTCGCTGATGAAAGGAGGGGTCTGACGCCACCGCGGGGCTAGGGGTGCGCCCCCACCCCCCTGGACTGGACACCCCCGACGCGCGCCCCTGCAAAGGCCGGGGCGCGGTCTGCCATAATGGCGGGGATGTACGCGACGCGACTTTCCCACGCGCACCTCAAGGTCCGGAACCTCGAGCGCAGCGTAACGTTCTACACGCGGTTTTTGGACCTGCAGCTCACCGAGCGCTGGGCCCATACGGCCTTGCTCGTCTCCAGCAGCAGCCCCTACCCTTACGAGCTCGCCCTCGAGGAGGCTGCCACGCCCACCACCGGCGTGCGCCTGGGGTTCGCCCTCGAGGGCCGGGAGGCCTTTCAGGAGGCGTACCGCTTCTTGAAGCTGGAGGGCGCGCCGTTTCGCGCGGAGGACCGCGGGTTCGCCTGGGTGCTGGTGCTCGAGGACCCCGACGGGAACCGAGTGGAGCTTGTTTGGGACCGGCGGGCGGCGGGCGGCGCGGCGTTTTGGCGGGGGCAGGCCCGCCCCTTGCCGGAGGCGGAGGTCCTGGGGGGCGCGTAACTCACGCGATCGGGGTGACGGCCGCGGCGTCCGTCTCCCCGGTGCGGATGCGGTAGACGCGCTCCAGGGGCAGCACGAAGACCTTCCCGTCCCCTACCTCGCCGGTGCGGCCCGCGCGCAGGATGGCCTCGACGGTGGGCTCAACGAAAGCCTCGGAGACCGCGATCTCCAGGCGGACCTTTTCGTGGAGTTCCATCTTGACGGTGGTGCCGCGGTAGGTCTCGACGCGTTCGGTTTCGCCGCCGTGGCCTTGAACGCGGCTCACCGTGAGGCCGCGCACCTCCGCTTTGAACAAGGCCTCCAGTACGTCGTTGAGCTTCTCCGGCCGGATGACCGCCACGATGAGTTTCATGCCCGTCCTCCCGCCGACAGGCGCTGGGGCTGCCCTTCGACGTCCAGGAGTAGAACCGCGCCTTCTCCCGTGGTGTAGGCTTCCTCGCCGTGCGCGTTCACATCGAGGCCCACGCCCTCTTCCTTAGCGCTCGCGCGCAACGGTGTGAATGCCCCGACCAGCCGCAAAAGCACAAAGGTCGCCGCTGCGCTGTACCCTACGGCGTACAGCACCGCCTGTGCCTGAAGCCAAAGCTGGGCCGCGTTGCCTTCCAGAAGCCCTGGGGTGCCCCCCCACTCCGCCGAGGCAAGGACCCCCGTCAATAACGCGCCGGTGATCCCTCCCAAGCCGTGGGTACCGAAGACGTCGAGGGCATCGTCCATCCGCGAGCGGGCTCGCCACAGGATGAACAAGTAGCTGGGGAAGGCGGCGAGCGCTCCGATCCACAGCGCGCCGAGTGGCCCGACGAACCCTGCGGCGGGGGTGACGGCAACGAGACCCACCACGATCGCGGTGGCCGCGCCGACCGCGGTGATCCTTCCGGCGCGCCATCCATCCAGCGCCCCCCACACCACGAGCGTGGCCGCAGGGGCGAGGAAGGTGTTTGTGAAGGCTAGCGCGGCCGTGCCGTCGGCAGCGTAGGCGCTGCCGCCGTTGAATCCGAACCACCCAAACCAGAGCAGGGCCGCGCCGAGCAGCACGAAGGGCACGTTATGCGGCAGGATCGCCTGGCGACCGTGGTCCTTACGTGGGCCCACCACGAGCGCCGCGACGAGCGCGGCAACCCCGGCGTTGATGTGCACCACGGTACCGCCCGCGAAATCCAGCGCCTCGGCGAGCCAGCCACCCCCCCACACCCAGTGGGCGAGCGGCGCGTAAACGGTGAGGGACCACAGCGTGATGAAGGCCAGGTACGCTCCAAAACGCATGCGTTCCACGATTCCCCCGGAGATGAGGGCGGCGGCGATGATGGCGAAGGTGCCTTGGAAGGCCACGTCGAGCAGTGGCGGGATGCCCTCCCCCTCGAGGCCGAGGCCCCTGAGGAGGAGGTGGCCGAACCCCCCGATAAAGGCGCTGCCCGTGTCGTAGGCCAGGCTGTAGCCTACGAGCACCCAGCTCATCCCGACGGCCCCCAGGGCGGCGAAGCTCATCATCATGGTGTTCAACACGTTCTTGGCGCGCACCAGCCCGCCGTAGAAGAAGGCGAGGCCGGGGGTCATGAGGAGGACCAGCGCGGTGGAGATCAGCATCCAGGCCGTGGTCGCCGGGTCCACCCCGGCCTCCTGCGCGAAGGCCACCCCCCCAAGCCCTACTGCAACCCCCAGGTACCTGCTCCGCTGCGTCATGATCCCCTCCCCTCGAAGATGCCCACAGGGTAGCATCTCGTGTGCATATTGTCAATAGATTTATGGTCAATTATCCAGAAAGTGGATTACAATCTGCAATTAAAGCTCATTTTTACTGAATTCTGTCACGAAAAATTTGCCAAATGTCACAAGAATACATTACATTCTGCACAAAACCCTTCGGCCGGGCTGCGCTAAACTTAAGCTCGTGACGGCCGAGGCGATCTACGGGCTTATCCAACAAGGACAGAACGCACGCACGCTCTTCCTCACCACCGACCTCACCCCCGAGGATCTCGCGCGTTACGCCGCCGGCCTCGCCAACAACCAGGGCGGGCGCATCCTGCTCGGCGTCACCCCGGAAGGACGCATCCAAGGCGCGGCCGGGATCCACCCCCTGCAGATCACCCACGCCCTCTTCGAACTCTCCGCAGGCACGCTCATCCCCCACGTCGAACCCATCGAGACCCCAGAGGGCAGCGTGCTGGTGCTTACCATCCCCCAAAGCCCCACGGTCATCGCCATCGGGCCCGGAAACGCTCCCTTCTGGGACGGGAAGGTGCTCCGCGAAAAACCCACGGGCGAAGCGCTCCCTGCGGAGCCCGACTACACCGCGACCGTCCCCCCCACCGCGAGCCTCTCCGACCTGGACCCCGTCGAGGTCCTCCGCATTCGCCGCATCCTCGAGGATCGCCGCAGCGACCTCGCCGCCCTCCCCGATCTGGACCTCCTCCACGCGCTCGGCCTCCTCGAACGCCAAGAGAACGAGGTCAAGCCCAACCTCGCCGGCCTTCTCCTCGCCGGCACCCCCCTCGCCCTCAAACGGCACCTCCCCCAAGCGGAGATCTCCTACTACTACCACGAAACCGACGACGTCGATTACGCCTTCCGGGAGGACATCCTCAAACCCATCCCTGCCGCCCTAGAGCGGCTCAAGGACCTCATCCAAGCCCGAAACAGCTTCCACCCCCTGACCGTCGGGCTGTTCCGCCTCGAGGTCTGGGACTTCGACGCCGAGGTCTACCGCGAAGCCATCCTGAACGCCCTCGTGCACCGGGACTGGCGGGTGCACGACGCGGTCCAGATCCACCACCACAAGAACCGCCTCGAGATCTCCAACCCCGGCTCGTTCCCGCACGGCATCACGCCGGACAACATCCTCCGGCACCCCCCGAAACGCCGCAACCCGCGCCTCGCGGAGGCCCTCGCCAAGCTCGGGTACATCGAGCGGGCCGGCGTGGGCGTGGATAAGATGTACCGCCTCCTGATCAAGTACGGCAAAGAACCCCCCGTGTACCTCACCTACTCGGACGCCCTAACCCTCGTGATCCGCAACCCCGAGTTCGACGAGGGATTCGTGCGCTGGGTGGCGGAGGCCCAGGAAAAACAGGGGACGTTCACCCTGGACTACCTGATCGTGCTGGGGCACCTCAAGCGCGAAGGGCGCTCCGACCTCGAGGCCCTCGCCGCCACCCTGCAACTCCCCAAAACACAGGCCCGGCGGCTCCTCCACCAGATGGAAGGCGCGGGCCTCATCCAACGCGAAGGGCGGCACTACCGGCTTGCGCTTCCCGGGAACAGCGCGCGCGAGCGGGTCCTGCAAGCCCTCGAGCACGGCCCGCTCACCCGCCGGCAGGTGGAGGCCCTCACCCAGACCACTCCCCGTCAGGCGCTGCGCCTGCTGCGACAACTGATCCAAGAAGGGCGTGTACGGCGCGTCGGTCGCGGCAGCGCCACCCGGTACGAAAAGCTTCCCTGAACGCACCCCCAGACCGGCATTTAAAATAAGAAGAGATGACGGAACGGCAGCGCCAACTGCTTCGTTTGCTGGTGGAGGAGTATATTCACACCCGGCGTCCCGTTCCGTCCAGCCTATTGGCCGACCGCATCGGGGTCAGCCCAGCCACCGCACGCTACGACCTCCTCGACCTCGAGGCCTCCGGGCTCGTCGCCAAACCCCACGCCTCCGCCGGACGCATCCCCACACGGCTCGGGTACCAGCACTACGCCCTCTCCCTCCTCCCCCCCACCCCCCTGCCCCAAAGCACCGTCGAACGCCTTCACAAGGTCCTCGAACGCGCGGGCCACACCTGGCCGCGCCTCGCGGTGCAGATGGCCTCGAGCCTCTCCGGGTATGCGGCTTTGCTCAGGCTCGCGGAAAGCCGCGACCCGCAGGTGCTCCAGGTGCACCTCTCAGCCCTCGACGGGCGGCGCGTCCTCGCCGTCGCGGTCCTCGAGGGCGGGCGCGTGCAGGAGGGGCTGGTGCAGCTGGGCTTCCCTCCCAGCGACGCGCTGCTCAGCCAGGCCGAGGCGTTGCTGCGGGGCCCGTTCCCCTTGAGCCAGTTGGGCCGCATCACCGCGCCTTCCCCGCAGCTCGACTCCCTGCTCGCCGCGCTGCGCCAGGCGTTCACACCCACCTGGACCGAGCGGTACCGGGAGGGAACCGGCGCGATGCTTTCCGAGCCCGAGGCCGAGGACCCAGCGTTCGTCCGCTGCGCCTTGAGCGCGTTGGAGTTCCCCCCGGAAGATCCCCTGACCCCGCCGGGCGGGGTGAACGTCCGGGTGGGGGAGATCGAAGGGCTCGCCCTGGTGCAAGCGGGGTTCGCCGAGGGCAGCCTGCGCGGCGAGCTGACCCTGGTCGGCCCGATGCGCATGCGGTACAAGGAGGCCCTCTCCGTCGCATATAGTCTCAGCCAAGCCCTTTCCGGAAAGGAGTCCTATGCGAGTTAACGTTCGGCTTTTCGCGGTGTACCGCGAACGGGTAGGCCGCGCTCACCTCGA
The DNA here is from genome assembly GCF_000195335.1 of Marinithermus hydrothermalis DSM 14884. Classification (NCBI taxonomy): domain Bacteria; kingdom Thermotogati; phylum Deinococcota; class Deinococci; order Thermales; family Thermaceae; genus Marinithermus; species Marinithermus hydrothermalis. The sequence goes on along the minus strand of NC_015387.1, from coordinate 299,306 downwards.
GCTGGACCTCCCCGAAGGGGCTACGGTCCGCCAGGCGAAAACCGCTTTGGAAGCCCAATACCCAGGCCTGAGCCTGGAGGGCGGTATGGTCGCGGTCAACCAGGAGTTCGCGTCCGGCACCACCCCCCTTCGGGAGGGGGACGAACTGGCCTTTCTGCCACCCGTCTCCGGGGGGGGCGAGCCCATGGACGCGTACGGATTGACCGAGGCCCCGATCGATACCGATCGCTGGGTGCGCTGGGCGACCGAGCCCCCGTACGGCGCGGTCGTGACCTTCCTAGGCACCACCCGCAGCCCCAACCAAGGCCGTACGGTACGGTACCTGGAGTACGAGGCGTACTCGGGCATGGCCGAGCGGGTGCTCGGGCAGATCATCGCGGAGATGCGTGCCCGCTGGCCCCTGGGCAAGATCGCGATCTGGCACCGGGTGGGCCGGGTGCTGCCGGGCGAGGCCTCCATCGCGATCATCGCCTCCGCTCCGCACCGCCCGGAGGCGTTCGACGCCGTGCGGTACGCCATCGATCGCGTCAAGCTGATCCTCCCGGTGTGGAAGAAGGAGGTGCTCGAGGACGGCAGCGTCTGGGTCGAGGGGCAAGCGGACCCCGCGCACCGCATATAGTCAGCTACTGACGGCTAAAGCCGTCAGCTTGCCGGGAGGTGAAGATGCTTAAGGCGATGCCCCAGCACCAGGGCCAGCTGACTGTGGCCCGGGCCCGCGGAGCCCGCTCCTTGGGCCAGCGCCCTCCGGGCGATGTTCACGCTCGCCACCCAGTCCGCGTTGTGCTGGAACCCGCAAGCCTCGCAGCGGAAAAGGGCTTGGCTTCGGCGGTTTACCTTGGAAACGTGACCGCAGCGCGGGCATTCCCGGCTGGTGTGCCTGGGGTCCACGTAGACCACTCGCACCCCCTTAAGCCGGGCCTTGTACTCCAGGAAGAAGCAGAAGCGGGCGTAGGGCCAGAGGTTTTGGAGGTGGCGCGCCCTCTTCCCCCTTTGCGTAGTGCGGCTTCTCAGGCCCTTGAGGTCTTCCAAGGCCAGCACATCGCCGGGTTCCAGCAAGTCCACGATGCGCCGGGTGAGGGCGTGCAGGGCGCTATTTACGAAGCGGGCCTCCCTCCCGGAAAGCCGTGCCCAAAGTCGCTTCACGCCCCTGGTGCGTTCGGAAGGGCGGTCCAGTTTACTCCGGACCTCGGCCCGCTTCCGGAGATAGTGCAAGCGCTTGGATTTCAGGAAGCCACCAGAGAACAGCTCCCCTGTGGGAAGCGTAGCCAAAGCTTTCTGGCCAAGGTCTACCCCTACGATCCTGCCCCCTCTGCTGCTGCCCTCGGGAACCTCCGGATCATCCACCCGCAGGGTGAGGTGGATGTACCACTTCCCCTTGGGGCCCTTCGTAAGGACGCCCCCCTGGACGCTCTTGGCTTTGCGCAGGAGGTGGCGCTGGTAGTTGCCGAGCTTGAGGGGGATGCGAAGCCGGCCTTTGACCGTGGTCAGGGAGACGGTCTCGTCGGCCAGGCGGAGGGAGAGGGTGCGCTGGTCGTAGGCCACGGAGGTGGGCTGGTAGTGCTTGGCCCGCTCTCCCTTGCGCCTCGCCACCCGGGCGATGGCCTGGACGGCGAGGTTGGCGGCGAGGCCCATCGCCCGGAGGTCCCGGTAGACCAGGCGGTGCAGCGCAAAGCGGCGAAAGGCGCCCGTGCGCTTGGCGACCCGCAAGGCGTGGTTGCACCCTTCGGCGAAACGCTGGACCGTGGCCTCCAGGGCCTCGGCCTGTTCAGGGGCGGGCTTCAGGGTGCAACGCACCGTGAGGGTCTGCACAAAGATAGTATAGTACATCATGTGGAAGGGGGTAAAGGCGCATTCCTCCGTCGGCTAAAGCCGACGGTCTCCTGCGCCAAGTTTCTATGAAAGCCCCAATATAATGGCGAGCTAAGGAGGGGTATGAGGGAAGCTCAGCGGTTGATTATCGAGGCGCTCAGCCATTACGTATCCGAACCCGCGGCCCGCAACCTGCTGCAACGCACGCTCACGCAGGACGGGCGCGCCGCCGAAACGCTCTCCCCCAGGGACTGGGCGGCCCTGGTGGAGGGAGCGCTCTTCCAGAACCTGCAGGCGATCATCCCCATCCCCAGCCTGCCCAGCGAGCTGCGGCGCGTTGTGCGTCTGCTGCACGCCATGACCCCCGCAGAGGACGCAGCGCCGCCCCTGGAGACGGACCCCTCCCCCTCCCCCAACCTACCCGCGCGCAAGGTGGACCTGACCCATCCCGAGGCACGCGCCGCGCTCGCGCAGGAGTTGGCGCGCGAAGAGGGCGTGACGGGCGTGGTGATTCACGGCCCCACCTACCAGGAGGTGCGCCTTCCCGACCGCGCCGAGGAGCTGGTGCAGCTCCTCGAGATCAGCCACCGCCTCCTTTCGCGTCAACAACCCTACCAGGCGTTCTACGCCGTGTTCGCGGAAGGACAGCTCGTGCTTCGCCCTCTCGGCGACGCCTTGATCGCGGTGATCGGACGGCCGGAAACCAACCTCGGGCGCATCCTACACACCCTAAGCAGCCTCGAGGCCCAAGGAGGTCAGCCATGAGATACCTGTGGATCGTGGGGATACTGCTCTTGACTGGGGCGTGGGCGGCACCGCTGGCAACGCTGTACGACCAGGTCACGGCCAAACTCAACGCTTCCAAAAGCCTCCTGGACACGAACCCCGTGCAGAGCCTAGAACGCATCGACGAGGCCCTCAGCTTGTTCCGGGCGGAAGCGGAGGCGCTGCCTCCCGTACTGGCCGAGGGCATCGCGCAGGCCCTGACCGACGCCCGGCTCGCCGTGACCCGCAAGAGCAAGGCCGACCTCGAGGCGCGGCTTTGGGTGGTGCGGGGCGCGTTCGGGAAGGCGCTGTACGACGCGTTCTTCAACGCGGTCGCTGCGGGTGACCTCGAGGCCGCGCAGGCGTTGCTCGACCGGGTGATCCAAGCGACGGCGCGCACCCCGGACCTCAAGCAAAAAGCGGCTCCGCTGGTCGCGTCGGGCAATCTGGAGGAGCTTCGCCTCTTGTTCGAGCGGGCGTACGCCCAAGCTATGCGCAAAACCCTTGAGCTCGCGCGCGCAGCGCAAAACCGCGCCTCCGCGTACGCCCTGACCTCCAAGGCGTACGGCCTGTACCTGGTGGTGCAGGACTCTCCCCGGGCCTCGGACCTCTCCGCGCGCGCCTTCGTCACCGCGATGGGGCGCCTCGCGCAAGGGGACGACACCGGGTTCCAAGCCGTCCTCGACGACCTGCTCCAGGCCACCAGCGCCTTCCTCGAGCGCACCCAACCGGTGGAAGCCGTGACGGTAGCGCTGAAGGAAGAACCGGAGGCCGCTCCCCCCGAACCCCCTGCGGAGACCTCGAGTGCTTCCGAGCCCGCCCCGGAAACCGCGGCCGCCTCCCCGGCCGCGTCCCCCACGACCTCGAGCACCTCCGCGGAAGCCTCGGGAACGACGGAAACCGCTAGTTCGAGTGCGTCGCCGTCCTCCTCGGGCACGGCGCTTCTCGAGGAACCCCTGCCCGCGAACCTGCGCGAGGAAGCCGCCTACCTCCCGATGGACCCGCAGACCGCCGAGCGGGTCGCGCAGGTTATCCAGGACATGGGCTTGGAAAGCACGATCGAGTGGCTGGCCCTGGTGGACGAGGTGCGCGGGGTGCTGGCGAACGCTCAGACCTTCGTGGAGACCGGCCAGTACGAAAAAGCCCGGACCGCCTTAAGCCTCGCCCATAACCGGTACCAAACGAAGCTCGCTCCGGTGGTCGAGGTGTACAACCCCGAGCTGGCCCAGCGCATGGACCTCCTCCTCGAACGCCTGAAAGGCGCGGTCGGGCTGCGCACCTCGGACGTGGTCGTGGCCCTAGGCGAGCTTCAAGAGATCGAGGAGCAGCTGTTTGGGGGGACCCTCGGCCCCTGGCACAGCTTCGTGGTGCGGCTCGAGCTCGCGACGCTCGGGGTACCGCGCGCGATCCTGTTCATCCTCGCGGGGGTGCTCGCCGTCTTCCCGCTCTACCTGCTGCAGCTGACCTTCGGGGGACGCAACGTGTACTGGCGTTACCTGGGGTTGGCCTTCCTCTTCTTGTTCCTGCCGGCCATGGTCGAGGCCCTGACGTACGTGGCCAACATCCTGGCGGACTACGGCGACCTGCCCCAACTGGGCATCCTGGCGAACCTTTCCGTGCTGCAAAGCCTCCTGGCGCAGCTCGGCTGGGGCGTCACGATCTTCCTGGTGGTGGGGTTCGCTACGGCCGGCCTTCGCGGGATCGCGCTGCAGTTCGGCCTCATTCAGGACCGGAGGGCGCAACCCACGACGACCTCCCTCACCACCCCGCCCGCCAACCCCACGCTCACCAGCGAAACCATCGTAGAGTGGGACGAGGAGTTCTAGCCTGGGAGGCGTAAGCGGTGTCGATTTACGAAACCCTCCGCACCCAGCTCGAGCCGCTCCTGGGCCCGCGCACCGAAGCGGTGCTGCAAGAAGGACTAAAGCGCCTGCAGCTCAGCCCGGAAGCCCTCACGCCCCCCCAGGCCGCCCAGATCCTGAAACGGGTAGTGTACCGGGAGTTGCAGGGCGTGATGAGTCCCGCCGAGGCCAAGCGCCAGGTGCAAGCCCTCCTGGACGCCCTGGGGGAAGGCCCCCCGGCCGAAGCGCGCCTAGCCGAGCTGGAGGCCGGCCTGAAACGGTTCAACCTGTACTTCGAATGGCCCGAGGTCCAGCGGCTTCGGGGGCTCGTCCAACTGATCCGGCGCGAGCTCGCCGAAGGGCGCGACGTCCACGAGCTGCTCACCGAGGGGCACGAACTGCTCGAGATCCTCGAGGAGAAGCTGCAGTCAGCGCTCCTGCGCCAGGCCCGGGACATCTCCGACCTCGAAGCGGCCTTCGAACGAGTCAAGACCGTGGGCGGCCCCAAGGTACGCCGCCTCGAGGCCCTGATCCATCAGATCCAGGAAGCCCAAGCCCAAGAGACCCTCGCGCCCGCCGAGGTCGAGCGCGCCCGTGCCTTGGCCGCCGAGCTGCGTAAACTGGTCGAGTCCTCGGTCATTCAAACCCCCGCGCCCAACGAGAACGAGGAAGGCTTGATCACGGTGGACGACTCCCTCGCGGAGGACGAGGAGTTCGAGCTGGTGATCGACCTGGACCAGCTCACGCCGGAACAAGCGGGGCGCATCAAGGAGATCGACCTCGCCGAGGACCGACGACGCCTCGAGGTCCTCGCGGAACGGTACGCCCTGCTCCTCGAGCGCGAGGAGCTCCGCCAAGAGCACGCGGCCCTAACCGCGCAGCTCGAGGCCGGTGAACCCCTGGGCGACGCGCTGGAGGCCTTCGAAGCCCGCCTCCAGGAGGCACACCGAGAGGCCCTGGCTGAGGCGCGCGCCCGGTACGAGTGGCTGGCGGAACGCCTCCGCGCGCTGGAAGCGGCGGGGGTGGACCCCGGACCGGTCCGCACCCGGCTCGAGCTGGTTAAGGAAAGCCTGGACGCACGGGTGCTTCCCAAGGAGTTGCCGGACCTCGAGCAAGCCGTGGCGGCTCTCGAGGCACAGCTAAACGCGCAGAAGAAAGCGCAAGCGCAGCGCGAAACCCGCCTCAAGGCGCAGCGGGCGTTCATCGAGGAGGCCCGGGCAGCCACCGCTCCCTACCGGGACGCGCCCACCCCAGAACTCACGGCCTTCCTGGAAGCGCTGGAGCAGCTCGAGGCCCGCACCCGAGCCGGGGAGGTGGACGAGGCGCAACTGGCCCACCTCAAAAACGCGTTGGCCCAGCTGCTCGCCGATCTCTCCCATCAGCGCGAAGGGGTTGAACTGAAGCGCGCGCACCTTCGAGCCGCGCTGCAAGCCCTGCCGGACCTACCCGAGCTCGCCGAGGCGCGCGACGCCCTCCTCGCCGAGCTAGAGACCACCCCGCCCGAGGCGCTGGCCGAGCGGGTGGAAGCGCTCGCGCAGCGCGCCCGCGCCCAGGTGCACGAATGCCTCCAAGCGCTGCGCGCTCAGGCCGAGCGCTACCGTCTTCCCCTGGAACCCTTCACCGCAGCGGAAGCCCAGCTGGCCGCGGGGGAGTTCCCCGACCTAACCGCCCTGGAACGCCACCTGACGGAGGCCTTCGAAGCCCGCAAGGAAGAGGTGCGCGAACTCCTGAACCGCTTCGAAGCTGCTGCGCAAAGCTACAAAGGGCTGGGGGGCGAACCTCTCCTTCAGCGCATCCAGGAGCTCAAAGCGCGCCTGGACGAGGAGATCCCGGACCTCACGCCCTTGCGGGACGCTCTGGCCCAGCTGCAACGCCGCAAACAAGAGCTGCGCACCGCCCTGCGCAGGCGCTACGACCACTTGCGGAAAGCGTACGCCACCTACCAGCGCGTGGGGGGAGAAACCGCGCACCAGCTGGGCGTGCTCCTGAACTTCCTCGACAGCGGCGTCGCCCGCCTGGACCGGCTGGGCGTCAAGGGGCTGCTCGAGTTCCAGCGCGCCCTGGAGGAAGCGGAGAGGTACCTAGCGCAGCTCGAGCTCGAGTACACCGCTGCTCAGCAGGTCGCGCAGGAGTTGCAAGGCGCGGACCTGGATCAGCTCCTGTCCGTCTTCACGCCGGAGGAACGGCCGAACCGCGCTGCCCTGCTCGAACCGTTCCAGATCCGGGGCGTGGACGCCGCGGTGCTCCTCGAAAACGGCCGCGTCCTCGCCGGGGAACGCCCGCCCTGGCTCGAGCCCGCCCTCGTCGAAGCGCTCGTGGAGGACGCGCAAGCGCTCGGCGCGGAGATCGGGACCCCAGCCGCGAAACTCATCGTGCTGACCCTGCCCGACCACGCGTTGATCGTGGTGCCGCTGAAGACGCGCCAACTGGTCCTCCTCGCCGAGAAAGCCTTGCTCTCCAAGCTCGTCCACCAGGTGGAGCGCAGTTACGCAGCGCTTTTGGACGCATGATCCTGCGTACTCTCGAGGACACCCGCACACTGGCCAAACGGCTCGTGCAGCGCCTGCCGCACGGCGCGGTTCTGCTGCTCACGGGCCCCTTAGGGGCGGGGAAGACCACCCTCGTCCAGCACCTCGCCGCGGCCCTAGGGTTTCGCGGTCGGGTCACGAGCCCCACCTACACCCTGATCCACGAGTACCCCACCCCTGAAGGCCTCCTGGTGCACATCGACGCCTACCGCCTGCCGGACCTGGAGGACCTGTTCGCCCTGGGGCTCGAGGACTACCTGGGGGAGGCCCGCCTGATCGCGGTGGAGTGGGGACAGCCCAAGGCGTTCCCGGAGAGCCTCGAGGTGCGCCTCGAGCCCACCCCCGCGGGGCGGCGGGTGCGGCTCGTGCCGCACGGCGCGCGCTACCAGGGGTTCGCGTTATAGGGGCGTTTCATTCAGGGCTTCGAGGAAGACCTCCACGGCCATCGGGTCGAACTGCCGCCCGGCCTGGCGCCGGATCTCCTCGAGGGCCCGCTCGACCGGCCAGGCCGGCTTGTAGGGTCGTTGGCTGATCAGCGCGTCGTACACGTCAATCACCGAGAAGAGCCGCGCCCCTAACGGGATCGCTTCTCCCATCAGCCCGTCCGGGTACCCCGTCCCGTCCCAACGCTCGTGATGGTGCCGCACGATTAACAGCGTGGCGCGCGGCATACCGGGCACACCCTTCAGGATCGCCTCGCCCCGCAGGGTGTGGGCCTCGATCACCCGGCGTTCCGCCGGGCTCAAGCGGCCAGGCTTTAACAGGATCCGGTCGGGAATCGCGAGCTTCCCAATATCGTGCAGGTACGCTCCCCACCGCAGGGCCCGCCGCTGGTCTCGAGGCAGGCCTTGCGCCCCACAAGCGCACGGATCTCCCCCGCGTACACGGGAACCCCGTGGGTCTGGGCCCACTCCTGGTGGGGCTCCGCGAGCGCGCGCTCCCCAGTCAAAAGCAGCGCGAGCCGCTTGGGAGCGTGCGCGAGCAGGTGCCTTGCAGTACCGACCGCGCCGCGGCTCGAACCCACCCCGACCACCAGGGTGGCCTTCCCCTCGATCTCGGGGGCCTTGCAGTCGGGGCAGTAGTAGACGTTGCACTTCCCGGCATACGCGAGGCACGGCCGCCAGTCCCCATCCACGGTGGGGTGGTACCGGGCCACGCCGGTCGCGAGGAGGAGGGTCTTCCCCCGGTACACCTCCCCCCGATCGGTCTCGAGGGCGAACGCTCCAGCGCACCACGTTCGCGCGCTGGATCTTAGCCCCCTGGGCGCGGGCCTGCCGCTCAAGGATCCGCTGCAGCTCCACCCCGCGCACGCCGGGCAGGCCCGGAACGTTCTCGAGGCGCGTCAGGGTGAAAAAAAGCGGGCCGGTGCGTCGGTCCAGCACGAGAACCCGCCGGTCGTGCCAGGCCAGGTGCAGCGCCGCGGAAAGCCCCGCCGGCCCGCCCCGACGATCAGCGTGTCGTACAGCAAACCTTCCATGAGAGACGGGCGCGGGAACCTGCCGGCTTTAGCCGACGGACGGGATGCGCCCGCTCCTCCTTTCGTCGTGCGTACCAGGCTTCGCTGCGCCTTTGGGGCCCCCGGGCGCCTAGAAGGTCAGCACCCGGTACCCTTCAGCCATCAAGCCGCGCAGGCTCGGGTGGTCCCGGTACTCCTTCAACAGCGGCACGCCCGCGGCCTCCACCTGATCGAGCACCCCGAAGGCCCGCGCGCAGTAGGCACACGCCCCGGCCACCACCTCCCGCAGCTCGGTGAAGGTACGGTGGTACTTGTGCGCCGGGTCGGCGAGCACCGGGACCCACTTGGTGCCCGCACCGTCGAAGAGGACCTTGACCTCGTCCCCGGCCTCCTTCAGCTCGCGTGCAGCCTCCAGCGCGTTCGCCAGGCGGCCGAGGTCCCCTCGAGTCTCCGTGTCCGCTAGGATAACCACCGCTACTTTCAACATACGGCCTTACTCTGCCTCGCGAAAGCGGGCTCGTTCCGTTAATTGCGCTACATACCTGCCACCCGGAAGCGGTTCGGCGACGGGACTGCTACGATAAGAGGCATGGCCGGCCTCGAGCTTCCCCTCTGGCGCGACGGCCTCGTGGTCTGCGGCGTGGACGAGGCCGGGCGCGGCGCGCTCGCGGGGCCGATCGTCGTGGGGGCGGTGATCCTGCCCCCGGGACCGCACCCCTTTCGGGACTCGAAGGCCTGCCCCCCCAAGACGCGCGAGGCCCTCCTCGCCCGGCTCGAGCGCACCGCCCTGGCGTACGCGGTGGGGGTCGCGGAGGCAGGGGAGGTGGACGCGCTCGGGGTCCTTAAAGCCACGCACCTCGCAGCGCACCGTGCCCTGGCCGCCCTCGAGGCGCGCCCCGACCACCTGATCACGGATTACTTGTTCCTCGAGACCGACCTGCCCCTCACCGCCGTGCCTAAGGCCGAGGAGAAAAGCGTGACGGTCGCCGCGGCCTCGATCCTGGCCAAGGTCACGCGGGATCGGATCATGAGGGAGTTGGATCGGGCGTACCCCGGGTACGGGTTCGCGCAGCACAAGGGGTACGGGACCCGGGCGCACCTCGAGGCCCTGGCGCGCCTAGGCCCGAGCCCGGTGCACCGGCGGCGGTTCGCGCCGGTCGCGCAGGCCCCGCTCTTCACGGATCCTTAAAACTCGCGCGGCCCGCTCATGCCGCCCCTTAGACTAGGGGAGGAGGTGGCCATGAAGCGAGGGCTTGCCTTGGGCCTTTTCGCCCTCATCCTTTCCGCGTGCACCGTTACCCTACGCCCCGGGGACGTTTCGCTCCGCATCGAGTTCGGGCTGGAGCTCGCCGACGTGATCACGCGCTTCGAACCCACCCGCGGCCCGGGCGCGGTGTACCGGGTGGGGGAGCCAGTACAGTTCGTGATCACGCTGCGGCAAGCGGGGTACGTCACGCTGGTCGCGGTGGACGAGGACGGCCGCGCGGAGGAGTTCGAGCGGAACCTCTTCCTGCCCGCGGGCACGCACACCCTGCCCCCGCCGGGAGCGCGCTACCGGTACGAGGTGAGCTTCCCGACCGGGGTGCAGCGGGTCCGGGCGATCTACACGAGCACCCCAGCCCCCGCCTCGGTGCGGTTCCGGGGGGTGTTCCAAAGCGACGGGCTGAACCGGCACACCGCGCTCTTCATCGAGAAAAGCGCCGCGCGGCTGCGCGACGTGCGCGAGACCTTCTTCCACATCGTGCCCTAGCCCCCGCCGCCCCCGAAGCGTATCTTCTCGTGCGGGAAAGGGGCACGCGCTTGCGTTTTTTTCACGGGCTCGCATATAATCACCCCGTACCACAACCCAATACCCTAAGCTTGAGGGAGGATAGTGATGAAGCGGCGTGAATTTATCAAAAAGGCAGCGGCGGGTGTTGCCGCGAGCACCGTGTTCGGCCCCGTCTACGCCCAAACCCGGCGGCGCTTCCGGTTGCGCATGGCCACCAGCTGGCCCAAGAGCCTGGACACGATCTACGGTGGCGCGCAGGACGTGGCGGACTTCGTCAAGGCCGCCACCGACGGGATGGTTGAGATCCGTCCCTTCGCCGCGAACGAGATCGTTGGCGCCCTCCAGGTTCTCGACGCGGTGCAGCAGGGCACGGTGGACCTCGGCCACACCGCGAGCTACTACTACATCGGTAAAAGCCCGACCTTCGCCTTCGACACCACGCTGCCCTTCGGCCTGACCGTCCGCCAGCAGAACGCCTGGTGGTACTTCGGCGGGGGCGGCGAGCTGATGAATAAGTTCTACGCCGACTTCGGGGTGATCGGCTTCCCCGCCGGGAACACCGGGGTGCAGATGGGCGGCTGGTTCCGCCGCGAGATCAACGACCTCGAGGACCTCAAGGGCCTGAAGATGCGCATTCCCGGCCTGGGCGGCAAGGTGATGAGCCGTCTCGGCGTGGACGTGCAGGTACTCGGCGCGCCGGAGATCTTCCCGGCTCTCGAGCGTGGCGTGATCGACGCGACCGAGTGGGTCGGCCCTTACGACGACGAAAAGCTCGGGTTCCACAAGGTCGCCCAGTTCTACTACTACCCCGGCTGGTGGGAGCCCGCCCCGCAGCTGAACCTGTACGTCAACCTGAAGACCTGGGAGTCCCTGCCCAAGGACGTGCAGGAAACCATCAAGAGCGCGGCCGCCGCGGCGAACGTGCGCATGATGGCCAAGTACGACGCGCAGAACCCCGCGGCCCTCAAGCGCCTCCTGGCCCAGGGCACCAAGCTGCGCAAGTACCCGAACGACGTGCTGCGCGAGGCGGAGAAGCAGGCCTTCGAGTTGTACGAGGAGATGGCCAGCCAGGACAAGACCTTCCGCGAGATCTTCGAGTCGTGGAAGAAGTTCCGCGAGGAGAACTACCGCTGGCACGCCACCGCCGAGCTGAGCTACGCGCAGTTCGCCTTCCCGAAGGTCTAACGCCTAGCGATCGCGCCGCCCCCCTCCCGGTGGAGGGGGGCGGTCCTTTCCTTTCTCGAGCTGCGCCTACCCCACCACGCCGTAGCGCAGCTGGGGCAGCCAGATCACCAGCTTCGGGAAGAGGATGATGAGGAGCAGCCCCACCAGCTGGATCACAATGAAGGGAATCGCACCGCGGTAGATGTGGCCGGTCTTCACCTCCGGCGGAGCCACGCCGCGCAGGTAAAAGAGGGAGAACCCGAAGGGCGGGGTGAGGAAGGAGGTTTGGAGGTTCATCCCTACCATCACGCCAAACCACACCAGCGCTAGGTCCGCATCCCCCCCAAACATCGGGGCGAGCAAGGTGCTCGCAGCCGGGGCCAAGAGCGGCAACACGATGAAGGCGATCTCGAAGAAGTCGATGAAGAAGCCCAGGATGAAGATCACCAGGTTCGCGACGATCAAGAAGCCGATCTCACCCCCGGGCAGGTTCGTGAGGAGGTCCTCCACCCACACGTCGCCGTACACCCCGCGGAAGACCAGGCTGAACGCGGTCGAGCCCACCAGGATCATCATGACCATGCTCGAAAGCCGCGCGGTCGCGTCCATCGCCTCCTTAAGCGCCGCGAGGGTGAGCCGCCGGTTCACGGCCGCGAGGAAGATCGCACCCAGCGCCCCGAACGCCCCGGCCTCGGTGGGCGTGGCCCAACCCCAGAAGATCGTGCCCAGCACCACCAGGATCAAGAACAACGGCGGGACCATGACCCGCATCACCTGCGCCGCCAGCCGCCACCCCGAAACGCTGCGCACCTCGAGGGGCAGGGCCGGCGCGGCCTTGGGGCGTACGATCGCCACGTACACGGTGTACAGGATGTACATCCCCGAAAGGAGCAGGCCGGGGATGAACGACCCGAAGAACAAATCCCCCACCGAGACCCCGAGCTGGTCCGCGAGCACGATCAGCACGATGCTCGGCGGGATCACCTGCCCCAGGGTGCCCGACGCGGTGATGATCCCGCTCGCGAGTTCCTTGGAATACCCGTAGCGCAGCATTACTGGCAGGGAGATCAAGCCCATCGCCACCACGGTCGCGCCCACCACGCCCGTGGCCGCCGCGAGCAGCGTCCCCACCACCACCACGGAGATCGCCAGGCCGCCCCGAAGCGGCCCGAACAGCATCCCCATGGTTTTCAACAGGTCCTCCGCCAGACCCGACTTCTCCAGCACGGTGCCCATGAAAATAAAAAACGGCACCGCGAGGAGCGTGAAGTTCTGCATCGTGAAGAAGATCCGCTCGGGTAGGGCCTGTAGGAGCGCGAAGCTAAAGAGGTCGAGCTGAATCCCAATAAACGCGAAGATGAGGGCCGTGCCCCCCAGGGCGAAGGCCACCGGGTACCCGGTGAAGATCAAGACCAACGCCCCAAGGAACATCAAGGGAGGGATCAGATCCTCGATGTACATCAGGCCCACCCCTCCCCGCCTTCTTCCTCAAGGCTCAGCACGCCCCGCAAGACCGCCACTCGCTTGATCGCCTCGGACACGCCCTGAAGCAACAGCAGCACGAACGCCACCGGGATCGCCGTCTTGATCGGGTACCGCGGCAACCCCCCCGGGTCGGGCGAGACCTCGAGGACCGCCCAGGAGTTACTCACCATCGGCCAGGACACCCAGATCACCAGCAACGAGAACGGGATCAGGAAGAACACCGCGCCCAGCAGGTCGATCCAGGCGCGCTTCCTGGAGGAGAGCTGCGCGTAAATCACGTCGACCCGCACGTGCGCGTTGTGCTTCAAGGTGTACGCCGCGCCCCACAAGAACAGCAGGCTAAACAGGTACCACTGCAGCTCGAGGTACGCGTTCGAGCTCAGGGAGACGCCGGTGTACTGGCCGAGCTTCCGCGTGACCGCGTTGTACACGCCGATCACAACCATGAAGAGGACCAGCCAGTACATCAGCCGGCCGATCCGTTCGTTCAGAGCGTCGATCGCCCTGGATACTCGCAACAAGGTCTGCATCGCTAGCCTCCATGCAATGCGGCACTACGGTAATCCTAACGGAGGCTGCATCCTTATTCAAGGCCGCCCACACCCCGCCCTAGCGCACCCCCCGCACCTGACGCACGAGCACGGTCCCGGCAAAGAAGGCCAGGGCCGCGAGCACAAACACCGCCGCGTACCCGCTCCCCGCCTCCGCCTGGTTCATCCGGTCCACCACCCCTCCGAGGCTACCGGCGAGGACCTGCGGCAGCACGATCGAGGTCTGCCAGATGCCCATGTCGGTCGCGTGCGCCTTCGGGTTGGGCAGCACATCCGCCGCGAGCGCCCAATCCACCGCGAGGTACGCACCGAACGCCAGGCCGAACACCACGCTCAAGCCGATCAGCACGTCGAACCGCGGGTAGAGCAGTAGCGGCGCGAAGGTCAGCGCGAGCACCCCGCCGCTCGCGTAGATCACCGCCTTGCGCCCCAGCCGGTCGCTCACCCGCCCGGCGGGCACCGCGCTCAACGCGCCCCCCAGGCTGATCAACAGGCCCAGCAGGGCCACTGCCTGGAAGGCCTCGCGGGCCAACGTGCGCCCAAAGGCCGCAAAGGTGCGCACCACGTCCGCCAGGTAGAACTGCAGGTAGGTCTGCACCGCGTACTGACCGAACATCACCAGAAACCGAGTGGCCCACACCCAACGGAAGTTCGGGCTCCGCCAGGGGGCCAGCAGGCTCGCCACGAACGCCTCGCGGCGCGGTGGGACCCCCACCGGCTCGCGGATCACCGCCGCGGTCCACGCGGCCGCCAGGAGGTTCACCAGCGCGATCAGGTAGAACAACCCCACCGGGTTGGGGGCCAGCACCCCCACCCCGCCCGCCGCGACCTGCGCCACCAGCTGCAGCGCCCCCATCCACCCGGAGGCCGCACCGCGCCGGTCCCTAGGCACCAGGTCCGGGATCAAGGCGGAGTACGGCCCCGTCGCGAGGTCATCCCCCACCTGCAAAAGCAGGAACGCCAGGAACAACGCCGCGTAACTCGGCGCGTGCGCCATGAGGACCAGCGCCAGCGCCGTGACCAGGCTGCCCACCACCAAATACGGCAGGCGCCGGCCCCAACGGGTGGGGAACCGATCCGAAAGGTACCCCATGACCGGCGGCCCCACCAGGGCCATCACCGCGCCCACCGCGAGGAGCAGCCCGAGCTTCGCGTTCTTCTCCCCCTCCGGCACCACGGCGGCCACGCGCGCCGGGAGCAGGGCGAGCAGCACCAGGAACCACTTGAAGCTCGTCGCGAACCAGTAGGCGGAAAGCGAAAGGTACCACGCGGTCGTAAACGCTCGCATTGGCCCCAGTATAGGTATAGAAGCCCGGGGCGTATAATGCCCTCGTGGTTCTCGAGCTTCGCGAGCACGCCCTCGACCTCACGCGCGTTCGCCTCATGGGAGTGCTGAACGTCACCCCGGACTCCTTCTCCGACGGCGGGCGGTACCTCACGGTGGAGGCCGCCCTCCTCCAGGCCCGCCGGATGATCGCGGAAGGCGCGGACCTGATCGACCTGGGCGGCGAGTCCACCCGCCCCGGCGCCCAACCGGTGCCGGTCGAGGAGGAGAAGCGCCGGGTGCTCCCGCTCCTAGAAGCCCTCCTCGAGCTCGGGGTCCCCATCAGCGTCGACACCCGCAAGCCCGAGGTGGCTCAGGCAGCGCTCGAGCTGGGCGCGCACCTCCTCAACGACGTGACCGGCCTGCGCGACGCGCGCATGCTCGAGCTCGCCGCGCGGTACCGGGTGCCCGTGGTGATCATGCACATGCCCGTACCGGACCCCCAAACGATGATGCAGCACGCCCACTACGACGACGTGGTCGCCGAGGTCAAGGCCTTCCTCGCTCGCCAAGCCGCGCGGGCCATCGAGGCGGGCGTCCCTCAGGTGGTGCTCGACCCGGGGATCGGGTTCGGCAAGCGCCTCGAGCACAACCTCGAGCTGATCCGCCGCTTGGACGAGCTCGCGGCCCTGGGGCACCCGGTCCTGCTCGGCGCGAGCCGGAAACGCATGATCGGGGAGCTCACGGGCGTCGAAGCCCCAGCCGAGCGCGTCCTGGGCACGGTCGCGGCGCACCTTTACGGCGCGGCGCGCGGGGCGCATATCCTCCGGGTGCACGACGTGCGGGCGCACCGCGAGGCCCTCGCGGTCTGGGAAGCGCTCGAGGGGGGGCGGTGATGGGCCGGATCGTGATGCAGGGCCTCGAGTTCTACGGGCGGCACGGGGTCAAGCCGGAGGAGGGCACGCTCGGCGCGCGGTTCGTGGTGGACGTGGAGCTCGAGGTGCCCTTCGAAGGGCGGGGGGACCGGATCGAGGAGACCGTAGACTACGCGGCGGTGTACGCAACCGTCGCGGAGGTCGTGACGGGCGAGCGCTTCTACCTCATCGAGGCGCTCGCGGACCGGCTCGCGGGAGAGATCCTGGCGCGCTTCGCGCGCGCCGAGGCGGTCACGGTGCGGGTGCACAAGCCGCACGCTCCCATCCCCGGGGTGTTCCGCGACGTGTACGCCGAGACCCACCGCGCGCGTTAGGGCCGCCACACCCGCACGCCCACCCGCCCTACCGCCTCGAGCAACGCCCGGTAGGTGCGCCCCAGCCGGGGGTGCACCGCGTCCGGGATCAGGTCACACAGGGGCGCGAGGACGAAGGCCCGCTCGTGCAGGCGCGGGTGCGGCAGGGTGAGCGCCTCCGCGTCCAGCACCACGTCCGCGTACAGCAGCAGGTCCAGGTCGATCGTGCGAGGCCCCCACCGCTCGCGGCGTACCCGGCCCAGGCGGCGCTCGATCCCGAGCAGGGTCTGGAGGAGGGGTTGGGGCTCGAGGCGGGTCTCGATCTCGGCCACCAGGTTCAGGTAGGGCCCCTGACCGCTTGGGCCTACGGGGGCGGTCTCGTAGACGCGGGAGAGCCGGGCAAGCCGGATGTTTTCGGTCCGGCCGAGCGCGCTAAGCGCGGCGAGCAGGTACCCGGCGCGGTCCCCGAGGTTGGAGCCGAGGGCGACGTACGCGGTTCGCGTCACGACCGCAGCTTACCAGATGCCCCGAAAGAAGCGGAGCGGTACGCTAAACTACACATCTTGCCTTCATTTATTCTATTATAGAAGCAATCCTATACTATAAGAAGGTGCAGTTATGGACCTGGTAGGCGCGATTATTGCCGGACTCATCGGCACCGCGGTGATGACGATCCTCATGTACATGGCCCCCGCGATGGGCCTACCCAAGATGGACGTGATGGGCATGCTGGGCACCATGTTCACGGAAACCCCGAGCTCCGCGCGCGGGATCGGGGCCGTGATGCACTTCCTCATGGGAGCGGTCTTCACCCTGGTGTACGCTGGGCTCTGGAGCGCTGAGCTCGGGAACCCCACCGCCGGATGGGGGATCCTGTACGGCCTCGTGCACGGGGTCATCGCGATCCTCGCCACCCCAATGATGATGCGCATGCACCCCCGCCCCCCCAGATGCGCGCCGGCCCCGCCACAGCCGCAGGCCAACTCCTCGGGCACGCCGTCTACGGCCTGGTCGTAGCCCTTGTGTACGCGGCCTACGTGTAAAAAACCGTAACCGCAAAGGGTTCCCCACCGGGAGCCCCTTACTGCCACCGCACCTCCGGCTCGAGCCCCGCCAGGTACCGTTTGACCTCCCCCACCAGGTACAGGCTCCCCGCCACCACCACCAGTCCCTCCGG
This sequence comes from Marinithermus hydrothermalis DSM 14884, assembly GCF_000195335.1. Taxonomy (NCBI): domain Bacteria; kingdom Thermotogati; phylum Deinococcota; class Deinococci; order Thermales; family Thermaceae; genus Marinithermus; species Marinithermus hydrothermalis. Next base: position 282,267 of record NC_015387.1, on the reverse strand, counting down.
GGGCGTCACGGCCAACGCCCGCTCGAGGGCCTTCGCCGATTCCTCCACGACCTCCGCGCCCGGAAAGTGCGCGTGTAAGGCCGCCGGGTCCATGGCACGCGGCGCGGCGTACCGGGTCACCACCACCCGCTCGAAACACTCCCTAAAGGCCGCCGCGAACGCCCGGGGGTCCTTGTCCTCAGAAAGCGCGAGGACCAGGGTTCGGGGCCAGCCTGAAAAGTGCGCCTCCAGCGCCCGCCCCAGCGCCCGCGCCCCGTCCGGGTTGTGCGCCCCGTCCAGCAGCAACCGCCGCTCCGGCAGGTACTCCATCCGCCCCGGGTGCATAAACCGCTCCAGGCCGGACCGCACCGCCGCCCACCCCACCCCCAGCCGCCGCGCGGCCACCGCCGCGAGGGCCAGGTTCTCCGCCTGGTGCGCCCCCAAAACCGGGGCCCGCAGCCGGTGCCGCCCCTCGTACGCCAGCGTGAACGCGACCCCTTCAGGCCCCAGGGCCACCCCCTCCAGCGCAAACGCCTCCCCCAGCACGAGCAACCTAGCCCCCACGCGCCCGGCCTCCTCCCGCAACACTCGAAGCCCTTCCCCCCGCGCCGCGGTCAAGGCCGAACGCCCAGGGCGCAGGATGCCGGCCTTCTCCCGCGCGATCTGGGCGAGCGTCGCCCCCAGCCAGCGCTGGTGGTCCAACCCCACGTTCGTGATCACCGAAAGCACCGGGTCCACGGCGTTCGTCGCGTCGAACCGCCCCCCCATCCCCACCTCGAGGACCGCCCAGTCCACCCCCCGCCGCGCGAAGTGCACGAGGGCCAGCACGGTCGCCACCTCAAAGTACGAGGCCCCCACCGCCTCCGCATGCGGCCGGACCTCCTCGAGCAGCGCCGCGAGCTCCGCGTCCTGGATCTCCTCACCGCCCACGCGAATACGCTCGTTAAACCGCACCAGGTGCGGGCTGGTGTACACGCCCACGCGGTACCCCGCCGCCTCTAGAATGCCCCCCAACGCCCGCGTGACCGAGCCCTTCCCGTTCGTGCCCCCCACAACCACGGCAGGAAAGGCGCGCTCCGGATGCCCCAGGCGCGCCAGCAACGCACGAATGCGCCCCAGGCCAGGGCGAACCCCTTGCAGCTGGAGCGCGTTCAACCACTCGAGCATCTAAGACGCGAGCCGGTCACGGCATGCGGCGCACACGCCCTCGAACTCCACGTGCGCCGCGCGAATCTCATGCTCCGGGTACGCTGCCCGCGCAGCCCCCACAAGCTCCGGAAGTTCCACCTCGAGGTCCACGATCTCCCCGCAGCTCGTGCAGATCAGGTGGTAGTGCGGCTTCCGGTTCGCGTCGTACCGGGTGGCCTCCCCGCCCCGGCTGATCGGCACCAAATACCCTTCCTCCACCAACGCGTCCAAGGTGCGGTACACGGTGCCCAAACTGATCGTGGGCACGAGCTTACGCACCTCCTGGTAGATCCAGGCGGCGTCCGGGTGGTTCCGCGCGCGCTGGACCACCTCGAGCACGGCCTTGCGTTGGCGGGTCAAGCGCTTCATCGCCATCTTGGGCCCAGTATACCCAGCCGCAGGAAGAATTGCCAAATCCCGAGCCGATTAGATTAGATTCGCCGCGTGCCCTGAGCGCTACTGCTCTAACCGCAACCCCTCCAGGATCCGCTTCCCCCCCTGCTCGAGGATGTCCCGCGCGAGCTCCGCACCAAGCTCCCACGCCTCCTCCGCATCCCCCTCGATCTCCCCGTGAATCATCGAGGAGCCGTCCGGCGCCACCACCACGCCCTCCAAGCGCAGCGTCCCGTCCTCCTCCACGTGCGCGAGCGCCCCCACCGGCGCGAGGCACCCCGCCCCCAAATGATGCAGGAAAGAACGCTCCGCGGTCGTGCGGTCGTCCGTCGGGTGATGGTGAATGCTGTACGCCAACTCATCCGCGATATCGTCCCCCTCGCGCACCTCGAGGGCCAACGCGCCCTGCCCCGGCGCGGGCAGCATGATCTTCGGATCGATGAAGGCATCAATCCGGTTCCGGAGGTCCAAACGCAACAACCCCGCCGCAGCCAAAATAATCCCGTCGAACTCCCCGGAACCCAGCGCGGAAAGGCGCGTGTCCACGTTCCCCCGCAGCTCCCGCACCACCAGGTCCGGACGGTACGCGAGCAACTGCGCCTTCCGACGCACCGAGCTCGTACCCACCACTGCGCCCTCGGGCAGGTCCTCGAGCCGCCGGATTCCGTTCCGCCCAATGAAGACATCCCGCGGATCCACCCGCTTCGGGATCGATGCGATCACAAGCCCCTCAGGCTGCTCGGTAGGCAAGTCCTTCAAGGAGTGCACCGCGATATCGATCTCGCCGCGCAGCAGGGCTTCCTCGAGTTCCTTGACGAAGATGTCCCGGTCCGTGGGGGGCGCCCCCCGGTCCCCGCGGGTCTGGATGGTCTTGATCTTAAACTCCGCTTCCGGCCACTGCTCCTTCAAGCGCTCCACGACCCAGCGGGTCTGCGTCAGGGCTAGGGCGCTACCTCGCGTGCCTACGACGATCACACGCATACTCACCTATATTATCGGATCCTCACCCGCACCCACCTTTACCCGCCTTGCAAACCCGCCCCAACGCAGTAGCACATCCCAGAACGCTCCTCCACCCAAAACGCTCGGCAGCGAGCGGGTCCCCTCCGCCTCGATTCCATATCATCGAAGCAGAGCTGCAGGCCGTGCTGAGCCGCGTGGGCATGCCACCGAGCGGCTCGAGCCCCTACCTCCATCAACGGCAAGCATGCGCGCAAGCACCGCTCGTCCAACCCACCCCAAGATTTGACTCGACTGGGACTGAAAAGAATCAGGGGTTGCCCTTACCCCTCTTCAGCGGCCCGTTTTTAAGAGGGCTCCTCGAAGAAATCACGATCCACCGCTTTCAGTTCGTAGACCGATTTAACGGTTACACCCACGTTGTGCTCTATCATTAAGCGCGCTAGAGTTTCCCCATCGATCAGCACCACCTTTGGATCCAGGTGTTTGACGAAATCATGCGCTTCTTTTGTGAAGCTAGACGTAGTGATGAACACGCCCTTCCTAGCCTTCTTTCCATGCAACGCGCCGACAAATTTCCGTACTTCCGGGCATCCCACGGGATTGCTCCACTGCTTTGCTTGAATGTAGATCACGTCGAGCCCCAGCTTGTCCTCATTGGTCAGCTACTGACGGCTAAAGCCGTCAGCTTGCCGGGAGGTGAAGGCGCTCAAGACGATGCCCCAGCATCAGGGCCAGCTGACCGTGGCCCGGGCCCGCGGAGCCCGCTCCTTGGGCCAACGCCCTCCGGGCGATATTCACGCTCGCCACCCAGTCCGCGTTGTGCTGGAACCCGCAAGCCTCGCAACGGAAACGGGCCTGGCTCCGGCGGCTGGCCTTGGAGGTGTGGCCGCACCGGGAACAGGTCCGGCTGGTGTGCCTAGGCCGGTCGTAGTCACAGGACGTAGCCTGGTAGTGCTTGGCCCGTTGCCCCTTACGCCTCACCACCCGAGCGATGGCCTGCACGGCGAGGTTAGCGGAAAGCCCCATCGCCCGGAGGTCCCGGTAAACCAGGCGGTGCAGCGCAAAGCGGCGAAAGGTGCCCGTGCGCTTAGCGACCCGCAAGACGTGGTTGCACCCTTCGGCGAAACGCTTGGCCGTGGCCTCCAGGGCCTCGGCCTGTTCGAGGGTGGGCTTCAAGGTGCAACGCACCGTAAGGGTCTGCACGAAATGCGAAAGGAGGTGAGGGCGCATTCCTCCGTCGGCTAAAGCCGACGGTCTACCGCGCCCGTTTTCTATGAAGGGCCTTAAACTCTACCCCATGAAGAAGGTGGAGATCATCGTGCGAGGGGAGGACCTGAACTTCGTGCTGGACCTGCTCGAAAAGGCGGACGTGAGCGGGTACACCATCGTCCATCTTTAACCTTTCGGGTAAAGGAAGCCACGGGTTTCACGAGGGGCACCTCCTCTTTAACGAGGAGGACACCCTGGCGATGGTGGTGTCGGTAATGCCTGAAGAAAAAGCGCTGTCGATCCTCGAGGGGCTCGCACCCTTTTTGAACAAGCATTCCGGGGTGGTGTTCGTCTCGGACACGATGGTGAGCCGCCTGGAAAAATTCAAGAAATAAGGGTTCCTTAATTAAGCCGCACCCACCGCCCCCGCTCGGGGCACGGCTCGCCTTCCTCCTCATGCTCATCCTTGTTCTTGCGCTGGGCGTGCACGTCCGCGGCTTCCGCATTTCAATCCTCACCGGCCCCGAAGGGCGGGTGCAACACGAGGGGGTGAGGCGGCTTGGTGCGTAAGGCTGGGAACGTAGCGGAAGGGGGGGAGCCCGTATAATGGGGGCGGTGAAGCAACTAACCGTGCCGGACGACGTCTTCGAGGGCTTGGAGAAGCTGAGGCGGAGCATGCGCACCTCGCGCATTGAAGCGCTCCGCTGGCTTATTCGTCGGGAGTTGGCCTTCCGCGAACTCGATCGGCTGTGGCAAGAGCAATCAGAGCGAAACGCCGACTTGTCCGAAGAAGAGGCTATGCGGATCGCCCTCGAAGCTGTCCAAGAGGTGCGGCGTGCTTCACGCTCTAAAGGGCGCAAGCGTTGAGGCTGGTTCTTGACACCAACGTCTACGTCAGCGCGCTGATCAAAAGAGAAAGCAACCCGGGGCGGCTGCTCACGGCATGGCGGGCTGGGTTTTACAACTTGCTGATCTCGCCGCCCCTCTTTGCTGAGCTGGAAGGCGTACTCGCACGCAAGAAACTCAGGCGCTATGTGTTTCAATCCTCACCGGCCCCGAAGGGCCGGTGCAACGTGAACGTGGTGGAGGGGGAGCTCGCGCGGCTCGAGTTTCAATCCTCACCGGCCCCGAAGGGCCGGTGCAACCGCTTACGTGCGTACCTCAAAACGATCACCAACCCTGTTTCAATCCTCACCGGCCCCGAAGGGCCGGTGCAACGCTTGAGCGTCTTTTTTACCGACCGCAACCTAGGGGTTTCAATCCTCACCGGCCCCGAAGGGCCGGTGCAACCCGCGTGCTTCTCGTGCAGGACGCGCACGGCGTGAAGTTTCAATCCTCACCGGCCCCGAAGGGCCGGTGCAACCCCTCGGGGTGAGCGAGCCCACGCTGCGCCGCTGGGCGTTTCAATCCTCACCGGCCCCGAAGGGCCGGTGCAACCCGCGTGCTTCTCGTGCAGGACGCGCACGGCGTGAAGTTTCAATCCTCACCGGCCCCGAAGGGCCGGTGCAACGTGGGGCAAGCGGGCGTACCCGACGAGGTACGGGAAGGGTTTCAATCCTCACCGGCCCCGAAGGGCCGGTGCAACCTTAAAAAGCCGCTTCGCCTGCTCGTTGACACCCCGGTTTCAATCCTCACCGGCCCCGAAGGGCCGGTGCAACACCGGCACCTACGCCACCCCAGCGGGCAATGGCAGTTTCAATCCTCACCGGCCCCGAAGGGCCGGTGCAACAGAGCGCCTCGAGGTACCGGCGCCCCCGCAAGGAGTTTCAATCCTCACCGGCCCCGAAGGGCCGGTGCAACGTGGCGCGCCTACCAGCGCATGGTGCTCGAGGGGCAGTTTCAATCCTCACCGGCCCCGAAGGGCCGGTGCAACGTAGTACGTGATGGGGGACAGGTACCCCCGCTCGATGTTTCAATCCTCACCGGCCCCGAAGGGCCGGTGCAACACTGGTTCAACCGGTCCTGCACCTCGAGCAGCGCCGTGTTTCAATCCTCACCGGCCCCGAAGGGCCGGTGCAACGTAGGCAAGCACATCCCGCTCGGTAGCGGACTCACCGTTTCAATCCTCACCGGCCCCGAAGGGCCGGTGCAACTCGAGCTGCTGGAGGCCTGCCGTGCTCGCGCCTGAGGTTTCAATCCTCACCGGCCCCGAAGGGCCGGTGCAACAAGGACCCAAAACGTTATACTCGGTGCAAACACGAGTTTCAATCCTCACCGGCCCCGAAGGGCCGGTGCAACGTGGGTCCTGGACCGCGTCGCGCCGCACCTGGCGGACGTTTCAATCCTCACCGGCCCCGAAGGGCCGGTGCAACACTCGTACTCCAAACCGTACTGTTGGGCGATCTCCGTGTTTCAATCCTCACCGGCCCCGAAGGGCCGGTGCAACGGGCTCGGGGCTCGCCCGTGCCCGTCAAGGCCCCGGGTTTCAATCCTCACCGGCCCCGAAGGGCCGGTGCAACAGGGTGGAGGTGAGGTATAGCATGCAAAGGACTGAGCGCGTTTCAATCCTCACCGGCCCCGAAGGGCCGGTGCAACAAACCCAAGCTGGAGGCGTACGACGCGCAGGCCCTGTTTCAATCCTCACCGGCCCCGAAGGGCCGGTGCAACTCTTCGTGGGGGAGGAGGTCGGGTGCCAAGGCTCCCGTTTCAATCCTCACCGGCCCCGAAGGGCCGGTGCAACGTATGCCATGAGCATCAACGCTTGGACTCGGTACAAGTTTCAATCCTCACCGGCCCCGAAGGGCCGGTGCAACCGGTTCCGAAACCCGCGCGTGCGGGCGTGCGCTTTGTTTCAATCCTCACCGGCCCCGAAGGGCCGGTGCAACGTAATTCTTTTCGCCGCCCCCCAGCTGAGCCGGCAGGTTTCAATCCTCACCGGCCCCGAAGGGCCGGTGCAACATGCCATGAGCATCAACGCTTGGACTCGGTACAAGGTTTCAATCCTCACCGGCCCCGAAGGGCCGGTGCAACTCGCTCAGGCTGGGCACGTGCGCGGGCACCCCGTGTTTCAATCCTCACCGGCCCCGAAGGGCCGGTGCAACGCCCCTGCCCGTCAAGGCCCCCGCCCGTCCAAGCGCGTTTCAATCCTCACCGGCCCCGAAGGGCCGGTGCAACTCGCCAGGACGTTTGGCCGCGTGGCAAACGCGGCGGGGTTTCAATCCTCACCGGCCCCGAAGGGCCGGTGCAACCCGTCTCCTTGGAGATTGAATTCCCCCACAAACACACGTTTCAATCCTCACCGGCCCCGAAGGGCCGGTGCAACCTGTATGTCAAGTCACGTGAGTTTAGACTGGGTATGTTTCAATCCTCACCGGCCCCGAAGGGCCGGTGCAACGCTCCCCGGAGAGGGCCATGAGGCGATCCCGCACGTTTCAATCCTCACCGGCCCCGAAGGGCCGGTGCAACACGCCAGGTACTTACGCCAGTCGGGGTGCTGCATGATGTTTCAATCCTCACCGGCCCCGAAGGGCCGGTGCAACGGGAGGCCAGGCATGAGCGTGTGGGAAGCCCTCAAGTTTCAATCCTCACCGGCCCCGAAGGGCCGGTGCAACGCGATACACCAGCGCAAGCCCCACCCCCCCACGCCTGTTTCAATCCTCACCGGCCCCGAAGGGCCGGTGCAACCCGCACAACGCGGTGAGCGCCGCGCGGTCATCCAGGTTTCAATCCTCACCGGCCCCGAAGGGCCGGTGCAACCAATTGACGAGGTTTACAGTATCGATTCTAGAGCGGTTTCAATCCTCACCGGCCCCGAAGGGCCGGTGCAACCCGTGAGGACCCCCGCCAAAACCAAACCTAACGCGTTTCAATCCTCACCGGCCCCGAAGGGCCGGTGCAACTCGCGTAAAGATCCAAGTTCATTACAGCGTTACCGTTTCAATCCTCACCGGCCCCGAAGGGCCGGTGCAACAAGCGTACGCACGGGGGGAGGTGCAGGTCCTGGTGTTTCAATCCTCACCGGCCCCGAAGGGCCGGTGCAACCATCACGTACGACGGGGCGTTGCCGTTGCGGGTCGAGTTTCAATCCTCACCGGCCCCGAAGGGCCGGTGCAACCCGGATGGGTCGGGTCGTGTACGCGGTGCCCTCGATGTTTCAATCCTCACCGGCCCCGAAGGGCCGGTGCAACAGGTCCCCCGCGTCCGCCCGGTGCGCGACCCCCGCGTTTCAATCCTCACCGGCCCCGAAGGGCCGGTGCAACAGCGCGTACCGCATCTACTCTCCCCCTCCCTCATGAGTTTCAATCCTCACCGGCCCCGAAGGGCCGGTGCAACGGTGGGTAGGGTGTAGCTACCATCCCGGTTTTGCCGTTTCAATCCTCACCGGCCCCGAAGGGCCGGTGCAACCTCGAGCTGCATGCGGAGGCGGCTCGCGGCCTCGTGTTTCAATCCTCACCGGCCCCGAAGGGCCGGTGCAACTGCCCCAGACCACGAGGACCGGCCCGTGGTAGGCGCCTGGTTTCAATCCTCACCGGCCCCGAAGGGCCGGTGCAACGGCATACGCTATATACAGCGTAAACATCAGGGTCGTTGATCGCAAAATCGCGAACCTACTTCGTGCACCTTCACTATAACCCCGAGCAATAATTCCCGGGACCCAGTTTTCAATGTCCCCACGGGCTCAAACCCCGAATCGCGAACCTCCCAGGATTTTCACTCCCACTAAGGGTTCGCGCTACACAACCAAAGGGTCATCGAAGTCGATGTAGCGGTCTACGCCATACTGACGTAAACTCCGCTCACGCCCCCCGTGTAACACATAGATCCTGAGGCTGTCGTTCTCGGGATCTATGATGTCAAGCAGTTTCGCCTCAAACTCCTCAAGCTGGGCCTCCGTTACCCTAAGCTCAAACACGGAAAACTGCACCCGTTGACCGAAGTTCTTACAAACCTGAGCTACCCGCCGCAGTCGCGACCTCCCCTCGAGGGTCGTGGTTTCCACATCGTAGGTTACCAGTACATCCAGTCGTTTCAAGACTCACCTCGGCGTGAATGCCACGTACGTCTCGAGATCCTCTCGAATACGCCGTGCTAAAAGCCGCGCCTGAACATGCCAGACTAGCCCCACAGGGATTTTCTCCTTAAACAAGGGGTGAGAAACTTCTTCTTGCTTCCGCTTCTGGTAAGCCACGATTACCTTTTTTCTTCCCTCCTCGTTGAGCATCACCGCCCCACCTGGGCGGTAGTCGAAGTCCCGTGTGCTGACCTGCTTACGGTTTATCAGGCTTAGGGCTAACCTATCCGTAAACCAGGGGCGGAACTCCTCCATCAAATCCAAAGCGAGCGCCAGGCGGCCAGGGCGGAGGGCGTGGAGGTACCCGACCTGCGGGTCCAGCCCAACGCCTTCAAGGGCAGAAGCCACGTCGTTCATTAGGAGGGTGTAAAGGAACGAAAGCAAGGCGTTCACCGGGTCGCGTGGTGGGCGGCGGTTTCGCCCGGAGAAATTGATTCCGGGCACTCGCACGAGATGAGCAAGCGCAGTAAAGTAATGCACTGCTGCCATGCCCTCCACTCCCCTTAGTTCATCCAGAGTCACGGCGCGCTGCACAGCTTCCTGGAGGTGAAGGAGCTCTTGTAGGGGAGCTTCCACCCTCGGTGCCAGGTCCGGATCGTCCCGACGCGCTCGTAACAGTACACCTCGAGCGTTCCGGATCTTCCCGAGAACGAACCCTCGAGCCAACTCCAGGGTCATCTGGGGGGTGTCGAGTGCTTTGTGCTGGGCGCGCCGCAGCAACACGTTGCCCTGGACCGGGCCTTGCAGACGACCGCGGAACCGCCCGCTGCGGGTGTAGTACACGAGCTCCTTTCCGTCCTCCACGAGCTTGTGAATCAGGAACGGGCTCACCAGCACCTGCCCAAACACCGCCACGTTCCCCAGGTGATGCAGCGGCACCCGCAAACGGACCTCATTCTCGACCTTAACCTCCAAGACCTCGTGGTCGAGGTGAAGGTAGGCTCCCTGGGTCTGAACAAAGAGAGTGTTGAGCAGTACGCGGTTCATGTGAGTCCTTCAAGGCGGTCTCGGGCCTGGGGCAGGCAGGCTGCTACCAACGAGCAGTCCTTGCAACGCGCGTCGTTCACGGGTGGGGGTAAGGCGGGGTGTGCTTGAAGCGTGCGGATTGCCTGCAGCACCTCCATAACCTCGGCGCGTAACGCAGGGGTAAAGGTAACCTCGCGACGCCGGCGGCTCTGGCGGTAGTAAAGTGCTCCTTTGCGCACCGGTACGCTGAACATCTCCTCGAGGCAAAGGCCCTGCGCCGTGAGCTGGAGCGTGTCAGCGTGCCGGGCGCGACGCTCCCCTACCTTGTGCTCTACAGGGTAGGGTGTGTCCTCAAGGAACTCCACCACGTCTGCTTGGCCTACCAACCCCAGCTGATCGGACCAGAGGGGGAGCCCGTACTCCACCCGCATTCCTTCCCGCGCCATGCCTTCGGGCGTATGTACCTGCGCGTGTGCGCGGTGCCCGCGTAGCGTGTAGAGGTTGTCCTCCCAAATCTGCTCGATGTGGATCAAGGCGTACTGGCGGGGGCAGTAAGCGTAGTGCTGGATGGCGGAGATGGGTACGGGCTCCTCCATGGCTAGCCTTTCCGAGGATCCACCAGGCAGGTGAGTGTCACACCGCTGGGGGGCAGACCGATCTCTACCGTGTAGTCGTTGAAGCAGCGCGGGGCTTCAACGCCGGTTTTCCTGTTGATCCGGATGAGTTCGAAGAGCTTGTGGGCGGGAGCGTTGCCCTTGGGATTCTCATGGCTGAAGATGCAAAGCCCGCGCACGTGCATCTCACCGCGGGAGGCTGAGCGATCAAAGTCAAAAAGGTGCTGTAATGCCTCCCAAAAGAGGGCCAGGTCGTCCCGACTTACCCAACCGCCTGCCAGGAAAGGATTGTAGAAACCGTGGGCGCGGTACAGCCCGTAGGGTACCAGGGGTTTCTTCCCCATCTCGGTTTCGCCGCTCTCCATGCGTTCCTCCGTGGTGCGTGCTTTGCGGGTGATGGTGAGTTCTAGGGGGAGGACGGGGTCTAGGGAGCGGGCAAAGGTGAACTGAAGAGGGCCGCGCACCTGCCCTGCGTTGTAATCTCCAGTTGTGAGTACTGCGCCGAACATGCGGATGTCGTAATAGCGGCGGAGCATCTCGGCCTGGAGATCCTTGTTCGGGCGTTTGCTGTTTTTCTCGGTCCCGATGGCCTGAGCAGCTTCCTCGATAAGTGCGTTTAGGGCGGATTCACTTTGAATGAAGATTCTATAACCATCCGCGTTCTGCTTGACCAGCGTCACGTAATCCCGCACCTTGCGCTTGAGCGCCACGTCGGTCACGATGCCCTGCATGGTTTCAGGATCCACGCGGGGCATGTTCCCTGCATCGGGGTCTCCGTTGGGGTTGCCGTCCTTGACATCGAAGAGCAAGACGAACTCGTGCCGTTTGGTAGGGTCCAGGTGAAGTTCACTCATGCTGCACCTCCGCTTCACTCAAGTTTTCCTCCTTGGTTTTTTCCCGGAAGCTCGCCCGTTGGTGGTAAAAACCTAACGCGAACTCCGCTTGTTCCTTCAAGGTGAGGGTTTTAGGGAACCCGCCCGCGTCATCCAAAGCGCCGAGGATCTCCTCCACCAGAAGGTTCAGCCTGCCTGCCTTCGGCAGGTGTGCGACCGCTGCAGTGCGGAGGAGCATCCCGAAGGTGGCCGCGGGCGCGGTTGAAGCCGCCCCATAAAAACGCTCGACCAGGGTGCGCTTGAGGTTAAAGCCCTGGGCGCGTTTCTGGGCTTCCTCGAGGACTGCGAGCAGTCTTCCCGAAAGGTACGCTGGGGTTTTGTGGCTTGGGTTAAGTTTCTCCATGCGCTCTACCTCCTTCTTCCCGTAGAACAAGGTGAGTTTGAGCAGCGAAGCCAAGGCCCTTAATCGCCAGGATTCTCTGGGATTCTCGAGCACACGCGCGTTCCGGAAACGCACCACCGCGGCCTGCAACAACCCTGCTGGGGGTGGGTCGCCCAGGTAGGCGGTGCGCAGCAACCCCCGTAAATGGTTAGGGTTTGCACTCTCCAAGGCGCGCACGAGCTCCCCGATAGCGCGCGGCTCGGCGGGGCCTCCCCCAGGTGGAACGATGCAGGTGGCGGAGAGGAAGGTCCGCAGGGTTTCCTTGAGGGTGGTGAGGGAGACGGCCATCCAATCCCTAAGCGCGATTCGTCCCACGTTGGGTGAGAGTACGGCCAGGTAAAACCCGTAGTCGTCAAGGTTTAGGTGGGAATCGACAGGACGCCACGGTAAGGACAAGAGTTGTTGTAACTGAGGCAGGGTGGGCTTGGGCGTTATGGGTTTTGACGCGAAGCTTTCGGAAAGAACCTCGGAGATCAGCGCGTTGAGTTCTCCCCCATTCAGGTTTTGTGTACCGATCTCTATCGCGGATGGCGATTTGGTCCAGAAGAGGGCAATCTGGTTGGTGAGTGCGTCCCGCTTGTTCGAATCGGAGATAAGGGACTTGCGGTGATTTTCCGATTGGCTCAGGTAGTTGAAGGCCCTCGAGGCCGTATCGGCGCACGGGAGGCAAAGCCCGATATGTGCGTTGTTTTCTGGGGAACTGCCCCCGTAATACGAGGGGAAAGCCGATTGGTTGAACGAGTGCAGCGGCGCGTTGCCCACGAGCTTAACGCCCAGCGGAATGCGCCCTACTAAACGGACCGCGTGCTGCCCGCAAACCGCGCACTGCCCAATCACCTCCCCTCCCCTGGGAGCTGCGCGCTCCGCAAGTTCCGTAACCCAGAAACGTACCGCCTCCGGGTGTTCAAAAAGAGGGGTTCCTTGTAACGGTCCGACTTCTGGAACAAACTCCACCCACTCCTTCGAGAAAATCTCGGTTGACTCGAGTTGATCGCGCCCCCAACCCGCTCGCAGTCCCTCCAATAAGCGTTCAACCTCTCGCGCTAGGTCCTTATCCCTCAAGTCAGGCCAGGACAGGAACTTCTCCAGAAGCGCGCAGAAGGCTGCGAACTTCTCCTTCGCTCTTTTTTCGGGGGAGCCTTTAGGGGTTCGGTCCACCCCTAGGGCGTACCCCGCCTCGTCCACCAGAAAATGCGCTTGCACCCCCGAGGTGCGACCGGAAAAGGGCCGGGCTGCATTTCGATCAATAGGCGTTAGCAGGAAACGATCCGGGAAAACGCGCACCCGCCAACGGATTGGTTCTTTGTAGTAGTAGTATCCAGGCGGTGGAAGCTTTCCCTGTTGCTCCAGGGCCTTCCCCAACTCCACGAGCGCCTTAAACATCCTCTCCCTCCAACCGGCGCAGTTCTCGGTACAGGGCTTGCGGCACCTCGAGCCAGCCGTTTTCCACGCGAGCTTCGAAAAAGAGGGGTTGGGCGTAGCCTTTGACTGGCTTCGTTTTTCCGGGGCGTTTGAAGCTCAACTCTTTGCGTTTATTATCCTCGACGAAGGCGATGTCGAAGAGCATGGTCCCGATCTCAAGATCAAGCGCGGGTGGTGCCTCCCCGTTCATCGGCGCGAAAAAAGCCGTGAACTCTCTGGTGCCCAGGTAGGGCGTGTGGTGGTACTGGCCGCGCTCCACGCGGCGGCGGAATTGATCCGTGTACTTGAAGACGGGTTCGGTAGCGTGGGAGCGAAGGTGAATCTCGGCCTCGATCAGGTAGGCGACGTCCTTAAGCACCAGGCTCGTGCGTTGCTGGCGGTCGTGCTCAACGATGATGGGGGTGCGCCCCTGGCGCGAAGCGATCTCATTCCTCAGGATGGCCACCTGCCGACCGGGCTTTAAGACCCCGATGCGCCGGATCTGGTAGCGGATCTCGGGTTTCCAGAAGATGGCCTCGAGCACACCTCGGGCTGCGCTTGGGGTGATCACGGGGTAACTCACCCGTTCCACCTTGAACTCCGGGCGGGAAAAAAGGGCATACTCGCCCCAGACCCGGATGCTGACCCTACCTACCCTTTCCACGTGCTTACCTCCTATACCACCAGATCTGCTGGGTCGGCGAAGAACTCATGGATGCCTCGTACCGCGTCGTACACGCAGGTCCATTCGTATAGATTCAGATTCTCGTTTACTTTCCGTACGCAGTCGCGTTGTTTTATTACCTCGTATCGGTAGAGGTTGACCAGGTAGGGTTGCAACCGTTGCCAGGTACGGCGACCGGGACGCTTCAGAAACTCGGCCAGTCGTTTCGGGCCCTCCTCATAAGGGACCGCTACGGGAACCGTTTCCTGCTCGATGAGGCGGTACCTGGCCGCGACCTCCGGGTAATTCAGCTCTTCACGCAGCTTCTGGATTTGTTTTTTATCCAGATCCACGGTACTGAACAAGCGGGTGAAGTACTCGCGAAAGATCTCCGGTTCGTGCAGGGCCTCCGGGCCGTAGCGCTCGAGGAGCACCTGGGCCTCTCCGAGGCCGCTGCGGTAGGTGCCCTGAGGAACACGGCCGTCCTTGGGCGTGAAGATCACGGTGCGCCCCGGGCTCGGGCTTCCTTCCCGGTTGCACCGCCCAGCCGCCTGCACGATCCGGTCCAGGGGCCCCACCGCCCGCCATACCTCGGGGAAGTCAAGGTCCACCCCAGCCTCCACGACCTGCGTGCTGATCAGGCGCACGGGCATTCCCGAACCGAGTCGTTTCTTTATCTCAGCAAGTACCGCGCGCCGGTGGGCTGGGCAGAGCAACGTGGAGAGGTGGAAAACGTCCGGATCGTCCTCAAGAGCGTCGAGAAGCCGGAGCGCATCCTTTCGCGTGTTGAGGACCACCATAACCTGGGGCCGGGCGCGGATCTCGGCCGCTACCCCTTCCCAAGCCATGGGGGTTTCGCAGTACACGTAGTGAACGCGCCGAAGGGCAGCGAAGTGGCGGGGATAGTCAGGCACAATCTCCCTCACCTGAACGCCAGTGAACTCAGGAACCCGCTCGGCTAGCTCAAAGGCAGGTTGCGTGGCCGTGGAGAAGACCACACTCGCGCCGTAGCGATCTACGAGTTCACGCAGCACGTCAAGCGTGGGGCGCAGGAGCTCTAGAGGAAGGGTCTGCACCTCATCAATGAGGATCACGGCGCGGGACAGGTTATGAAGTTTGCGAACGCGGGAAGGGGTGTGGCTGAACAGGCTCTCGAAAAGCTGGACCGTGGTGGTAACGATGAGGGGGTGATCCCAGTTCTCGCTAGCGAGGCGCAACATGACGCGACGCGGGTCCTGTTCCTCCTCGTCGGGCACCTCGAGGGCCGAGTGGTGCTCGAGGACCGCGTCCTCCCCCAGGATCTCGCGGTACTCGCTCGCGGTCTGGTCGATGATCGAGGTGTAGGGGATCGCAATGATCACGCGGCGAAGCCCGTGTTCGAGGGCGTGCTTTAGGGCGAAGGCCAGGCCGGTGCGGGTCTTGCCCCCACCGGTGGGGGCGGTGAGGCGGAAGAATCCCGGGGGGAGGCTGGCCGCCTGGAGGGCGGCCTCGTAGATGGTACGGCGGATACGGTTCACCAGGGTGCCGCTCGTCTTTTGGAGAAGGGCTTGTTGGTTGGCTTCAAAACGCCGCCAGAGCGTCTCGAGGTTCGGGCGCGCCTTGCGCAGCTGGGCTGCTTCGGGGTCAAAGTGGGCCTCGGTGTCGAGGCGGTCGGCGTCCACGAGCGCAGAAAAGAGCATGCGGATGAACAACTCGCCGCGCGTTCCGGAGAGGCGGGGGGAGCGCGGGGAGGGCAGCTCGGGACTCCAGGCCTGCAAGAACTTCGCGACCTCCCGCAACTCCTGGGCAGCCGCTTTAGCCGCGTACACGCTGCTCGCTTCCCCGGGGCTTTTCAGGCCGGCGTGGTGCCCCAGAACCGGCAGGGAAAGCGCTGGAAGCTCGAGTTCGTTGAACCAGGCCCCCAGCAACCATGCCCCCCAAACAGCGTGCACGACCTTGCCCGCAGGCTTGCGACCGGCCTCGCAGTCGCTTAGGTAATTCTGGAAGGCTTGTGTGGCCTTGCCAAGGTCGTGAAACAACCCTAAGCAGTAGGCAATCTCTTCGCCACCGAACGGCTGAGCAAACGCAGCAGCGCGGGTGGCTACGGCCTCGAGGTGGTCATTCAAGGGGTGCGGGGCGCCACGTGACCCTTTCGTATGTGCGTACATAGCTTAGCATCTAGCATCACATATACAGGTACGTTCCTGGTTTCCGTGTGATTTTTACACGCGTTTACCGCACGCCGCCTTGAGCCTGGGCGGCGTGGCTCCTCCCCCCTAAAGAGGGGGCTTACGCGAACATGGGGATTGCTCCCTGAGATCCGCGCGGCGGCCTTCCTCTCCAGAGGCTCCATGTACCCCTGCATTGCAATGCGGGGCCCTATCGCCCCCCATACCCTCCTCCTATGTAGAGGTCCGCCCGCGAGGGCGGAACCGCCGCCTGGCCCTTGGCGTTGGGCTTCGCTAGGAGGACCTGATGAATCGCGAGGTGCCCGGCGGCGAACTGGTACGCCGAAGCGCTCATGTACAAGCGCCAGAGCCGCGCCCGGGCCGCCCCCACTTCCCGCACGGCCTCCGCGAAGCGCGCCTCGAGCCGCGCCACCCAGTGCCGCAGCGTTTTGGCGTAGTGGGGGCGCAGGTCCTCCACGTCGCAGACCTCGAACCCGGCTTCCTCGGCGGCCTTGAGGTGCGTCCAAAGCGGGAGGATCTCCCCGTCGGGGAAGACGTAGCGCCGCATGAACTCTCCCGAGGCGACGGTCTTGGAGAAGCGGGGGGGTACCGGCCCACGCGTGATCACGTGGTGCAGGAGGAGGCCGCCGGGGCGCAGGGCCTGGTAGAGGGTGCGGAAGTACTCGGGGAGCTTCTCGCGCCCCACGTGCTCCGCCATGCCGATGCTCGCGGCCTTGTCGAAGGGGCCCCGCACGTCCCGGTAGTCGCGGAGCTCGATCTGGACCCGGTCCTCGAGGCCGTTCTCCGCGATCACGGCCCGGGCGTGCTCCACCTGGCGCTTGGAGAGCGTCACCCCGAGCGCCTGGGCGCCGTAGCGTTCGGCGGCGTAGACGATGAGGCCGCCCCAGCCTGCGCCCACGTCGAGGAGGCGTTCCCCAGGCTGGAGGCGGAGTTTTTTCAGCACCAGCTCCAGCTTGTTCTCCTGCGCTTGGTCCAGGTCCTCGTCCCCCTGGGGGAAGTACGCGCAGGAGTAGACCATGCGCTGGTCCAGCCATAAGCGGTAGAAGCGGTTGGAGACGTCGTAGTGGTGCTGGATGGCTTGGCGGTCCCGCTCCTTGGAGTGCGCACGTCCCTTGAGGCGCGCCGCCACCCCCAACGCCTTGAGGCCTTTCTTTAGGGAGGTCGCGTCCCGCAGCACGCCGGCCCACTCGAGGGGGTTCAGCCGCGGCGTCAGCGACTCGGCGATTTCCAGCGCCTTCTCTAGGTTCCCCTCGACATCGAAGTCGCCCTCGAGGTACGCCTCGCCGAGGGCGAGGTCCAGGGGCGGCTCGAGGAGGCGCGCCAGCACCTCGGGCCGCTTCAGGACCAGGATCACCGTGTCCTCACGAGGCACCTCGGGCGGCAGGAGGCTGCCGTCCCAGAACCGGACGCCCAACGGCCTCGGGCGCGGCAATACCTGCTCGATCAGGTGCTGCGCGGTTTTTTTGAGGCGTTCGTGCGGTGTGCTCGCCCCCATAACCCTCCCCACGCCCCGGTCGGGGGCTTCGTGTCCTGCACTGGAGATTAGTTCGAGTATACCAAACCCCTAACCGCGCGCGTGGGGCGCGGCCCTCACCCCTCCGGCAGGCCCAGTTCGGCCCAGCGCGCCGCCACGCGCCGCTTGACCTCGGGGTCCATCACGATCTTTTCCGGCCAGGGCCGGGCGAACCCCTCCTCGGGGAGCTTGCGGGTGCCGTCCAGGGCTAAAATCGGCCCGCCTGCGCCCGCGAGAACCCAGGCGTCCCGCTCGGGGTCGATGTTGTTGAGCACCGCCCAGAGGACTTCCTCGAGGTTCGCGGCGTCCGTGTCCGCGTCGGTGAGGAGGAGGAGGCGGATCCCAACGCTTTGCGGGTACTGGGAGAGGGCTTGGGCGAGATCGCGCGCCTGGTGCGGGTGGCATTTCTCCAGGGTGACCGCCCAGATCCCCGGCCACTGGTGCTGCGCGACGACCCCGGGGTGGGGGGGGAGTTCCGCGTGCGTTTGGGGGGCAAAGGGCACCTCGCCGCCCTCCTCAGGGAGTTTGCGCGTCCCGTCGATGATGAGCTTGCCGCCAAACCCCATGGCGCGGGCGGCGTGGTCCAGCACGTCGATCGGGCCGCGGGTGAGGAGGGTGTCCCGGCCGGGCAGGGCGTGCGTTAGGGCGTGCGTGAGGGCCGGGAGGCCGGGCTTGACGGGCACCTCCGCGTCCACCACCACGATGACCTTAGCGAACATCATCTGGCCTAGGCCCAATAGGCCGTGCGCGACCTTGTAGGCCTGGCCGGGGTAACGCTTCGCAATCGCGACGTTCACCCAGTTGTGCGCCACGCCCGCGGACGGCATGTGGTAGTCCACGAGTTCCGGAAGAATCATCCGCGCGGGGGGTAAAAAGAGCCGCTCGGAGGCCTCGATCAGGTAGGCGTCCTCCATCACGGGGCGGCCCACGATCGTGCTGGGGTAGATCGCGTTCCGGCGATGCGTCAGGGCGGTCACGTGAAAGCGCGGGTACAGGTCCTCCAGGGTGTAGAACCCGGTGTGGTCCCCGAAGGGCCCCTCCACCACGGGGTCCTCCGCGGGGTCCACGTACCCCTCGAGGACGAACTCAGCCTCCGCGGGGACCGGGAGGTCCACGGTCACGCCCCGCACGAGCTCCACCCCCGCCCCGCGCAAAAACCCCGCGAGGTTGAACTCGTTCACGCCCGGCACGGGGGGGATGGGCGCGGTGGCCGCGTAGGTCAGGATGGGGTCCCCGCCGAGGGCCACGGCGACCTCGAGCCGCTTCCCAAGGCGTTTGGCCTTCTCGAAGTGCAGGCGGCCCGTCTTGTGGAGCTGCCAGTGCATCGCGGTGCTCGCGCGGTCCAGGACCTGCATGCGGTACATGCCGACGTTGACCTCGCCGGTCTCGGGGTCCTTGGTGATCACGAGGGGCAGGGTGATGAACGGCCCGCCGTCCTTGGGCCAGCACTTCTGCACGGGCAGGCGCGTGAGGTCCACCGCCTCCCCCCGGAGCACCACCTCCTGCACCGGGGCGCGGCGCACCCGTCGGGGGAAGAATCCCTTCAAGGCCCCGAGCTTCGGCAACATGCGCATCAGGCCGGCAAGGCCCGTTTGGGGCTCGAGCTCGAGGAGGCGGTGCACCTTGTCCGCGAGGTCCTCGAGGGCTTCGACCCCGAGCGCGAACGCGGTGCGCTGGGCGGTGCCGAAGAGGCCGATGACGAGCGGGAAGTCCTTTTCGGGAATGTTCTCGAAGAGGAGGGCGGGGCCGCCGGACTTGACCATGCGGTCCGCGATCTCGGTGATCTCGAGCTCGTGGGATACAGGCGCTTGGATGCGGACGAGTTCGCCGCGCTGTTCGAGGGCGGTGAGGTAGGCGTGCAGGTTCCTAAACATCGCTTTCTTACTCTACGGGGTGCGGGCGGCGTAACGCGCCACCCGCCCGATGGTGAGCCCCTGGACGAGGATGGAGAACACCACCACCCCGTAGGTCATGCCGAGGATGAGGTCGCGCTCGGGTCCCGGGGGAACCAGGAGGGCCAGCGCGACCGAGATGCCGCCGCGCAACCCGCCCCAGGTCATGAGGCGTACGGTGTAGGGGGCCAGGGGGCGCACGAGGCGCAGCAGGCCCAAGGGGATCCCCACGCTGAGGAGCCGCGCGAGGAGCACAAGCGGGATCGCGATCAGGGTCGCGGCGAGGTAGGCGGGGTCGTACGGGAGGATGAGGACCTCGAGGCCGATCAGGACGAAGAGCAGGGCGTTCAGGATCTCGTCGGTCACCTCCCAGAAGGTGTCCAGATGCTCGCGGGTGCGTGCGCTCATGGCGAAAAGCCGTCCGTGGTTCCCGATCAGTAGGCCCGCCACCACCATCGCGATGGGGCCGGAGGTGTGGAGGTACTGCGCCAAGGCGTACCCGCCCGTGACGAGCGCGAGGGTGATGAGGACCTCCACGGTGGAGCGGTCCACGCTCCGCAAGGCCGCGTACGCCGCGAGGCCGATGCCGAGCCCTAAGAGCGCGCCGCCCCCGGCTTCCTCGAGGAAGAGGAGGCCGGCCTCGGCGAGGCTCGTTTCGCTGGCGCCGTTCGCGAGTGCGAGGCCTAACAGCACGCGGAAGACCACGATCCCCACCCCGTCGTTAAACAAGGACTCCCCGGTGATGAGGGCCTCCAGGGGCTTGGGCACCCCGGCCTTCCGGAGGATGCCCAGGACCGCGATCGGGTCGGTGGGCGAGATCAACGCGCCGAACAACAGGGCGTACCCGTAGGGCAGCTCGAGGCCCACCCAGCCCAGCGCAGCGTGGATGAGGGTGCCCACCAGGAAGGTGGAGGTTAGGACGCTCAGGGTGGCGAGGGTGAGGATGGCCCATTTCCGGCGGAGGAGGTCCTCGAGGTTGACGTGGAGCGCTCCGGCGAAGAGGAGGAAGCTGAGGAGGCCCTGGAGGAGGAGGTCGCTGAACTCAAGACGCGCAAGGAGGGGAGCGGCCCACGCCCGTACGGTCGGCCCGCCGAGGAGGACGAGGCCGAGCGAGGTCAGCATCGCGCCGAGCATCACCCCGACCGGAGTGGGGAGGCGCACCCAGCGTTCGTTCAGGTAAGCGAAGGCCGCCGTGAGCGTGAGGAGAACAGCCAGCGCTTCGAACGGCCCCATACCGCCAGTCTACGGGTTACAGGTTCAGGTGCAGGTGCTCGATGCGGTGCGCCTCGGGCGTGCCGTACACCAGGACGGCCTCGAACCGCACGGGCACGTCGTCCCGACCGAGGAGGTACAAAGCGCTTTGCCGCAGGCGCTCGAGCTTCCTTGGGGTGAGGGCCTCGAGGGGCGTGCCGAAGCGTGCGTTTCGGCGTTGCTTGACCTCGACGAAGACCATCACCCCCTCGGCTTCCATCCAAAGGTCTACCTCACCATAGGGGGTGCGCCGGTTACGCGCGACGCACCGGTACCCTTTGGCCTCGAGGTAGGCGCGGGCCCGGTCCTCGGCCCACGCGCCTTTCATGGGGTGAGTTCGAGCTTCTTCGCGTCCGCCCAGAGGCCCTCGAGGTCGTAGTAGTCCCGGGCTTCGGGGCTCATGAGGTGCACCACGACCGCTCCGTAGTTGAGAAGGACCCAGCGGCTCGAGGGCCCCTCGACCGCCTCCGGGCGCACGCCTTCCTCCTCGAGGCGCTCGCGTACCGCGCGCTCGAGGGCCTCGAGGTGGGGGGTCGAGGTCCCGGTGGCGATCACGAAAAAATCGAGGCTGTCGGAAACCTCGCGAAGATCCAGCGCCACGATGTTTTCGGCTTTTTTGTCGCTTAGGGCCTGGTGGACCCAACGGATGATCTGAACGGCCTCAACGGGTTTCACCATCTGCCTTTATGGTAGCAGATCCTGCCCGAGAACGATGAGCACGTCCGCGGGGTAGTGGATCCGGTAGCGGGTGACGAGGGGTAGGTGCACGGCTTCGGCGTAGAACGCGCCAGCCTCGAGGGCCTGGTCCACGAGGACTTGGCTCACGGCCTGGGGCAGTACGGGACGCACCTCGAAGGGGCCGAGGCCCAAGCGGGCGAGGCCCTGGGCGTACCGCTCGCCGAGACCGGCACCGGTACCGTCCAGGATCAAGACGCGCGCTTCGGGCACGGCGGTGACCTGGCCGGTGCCGTAGTTCATGAAGGTTTGGAGGAAACGTGCGCGCGCTTCGGGCGTGATGAAGAGGTAGGGGCTATCCTCGCGGGGTTGGACGGGAAGCGTCGCGGTGCGTAGTTCAAAGCCTTGCAGGTACCGCACGAAGGGCAGCACCTCGTTCGGGGTGAGGTCGGTCAGGACCCCGTCCCAAAGCTGCTGTACCAGGCCGGGCAGCCGCGGCCAGTACTCGGGGCTCGCGGCCTTCCGCGCGACCTTGAGGAGAACCTCCTTGATGCGGTCCAGCCGGCCCAGGTCGCTGCCCTCCCAGCCGCGAAAGCGCATGTACTTGACGGCGTCCGCGCCGTTCAGGTGGTACGGCCCCTGGGGCAGGTCGATGACCAGGCCCGCGGCCTTGTCCTCGTACCGCATGGGGGCGGGCAGGATCACATCCACGCCATCCACGGCGTCCACGGCTTTCTCCACGACCTCCAGGGTGAGGATCGCGTAGTGGTCCACGCGCATGCCGAGGGCCTGCTCCACCGCGCGCGCTAGCCCCTCCGGTCCGAGGAAGCCAAACACGGCGTTGATGCGCCCCTGGTAGCCCTCGAGCTCGACGTAGGTGTCGCGCGGCACAGCGACCACCCAGGCGCGGTTGCCCTGCACGCGCACGTACAGGATGGTGTCGGTGCGCCGCCCCGGCCCGCAGGGGGTGGCGGGACCGCAGTACTCGATGTCCCGCGCGGCGACGACCAGGCTCAGCTCCGGCAGGCCGTCCGGGCTAGGAGCGAGTCGGGCGCGGTTTTGGGTGCGGGTCGCGGGGCCCGACCAGACCAGCCCCCCCAGCACGAGGAGGAGTACCCCCGCCCAGAACCAGGGGTTACGCCAGAACCGCGTCATACGCTAGGAGGGTGCGGGGATGGACCGGCACTCCCTTCCCCTTGAGGTAGGTGACTTTGCTCACGATCGCCTGGCGGTAGGCCTCCTCGAGCCGTCCAGCAAGGGCCAGCTCGCGGATCTCGGCGTTGACGCCTCGGCCGGGCTCGCTCACGTCGGCCACGTAGACGGCCATGCCGATCCGGTTGTCCGGCGTCACCCCGTAGACGTGCCCCTCGATCGCGTCGAGGACCTCCGCGTCCGTCACGCCCCACGCTTCGGCGAGGCGGCGCGCGGCCCGTCCGTGCACGGCGAGGGGGTGGCTGCGCTCCACGTCGTTCTCCGGCGGCGCGAGCCGGAGGAGCTCCTCCTCCGGAAGGTCGCGGGCTGCGTCGTGCAGCAGGGCGGCCAGGTAGGCCCGCTGGGCGTCCAGGCCGTTCGCCTCGGCGATCGCCTGGGCGAGCTCGGCGACGCGCAGGATGTGCACAAAGCGCTCCGGTCGGGTCAAGGCCTGGACTTTAGCCTTCAAGGTCTCCAGCGTAAAGCCCGTGCTTTTCAATGTAGACCTCCACCGCGTGCGGCACCAGGTAGCGGATTGAACGCCCCTCGCGAATCCGTCGGCGTATCTCCGTGCTGGAGACCTCGTACCCGGGGATCTCCAGCACCACGACCCGCTCGCGGAAGAACGGGTCCAGCCGCCCAAGATCGTATCCGGGGCGGCTCACCGCTACTATAGTAGCAAGGTCAAACAGGGCCTCGTGTTCCTTCCACGACGCGACGTCCCGGTACGCGTCCGCGCCGGTGATGAAGAAGAGCTCCGCCTCCGGCCACAAGCGCCGGGCGCGCCGCAAGGTATCCACCGTGAAGGTCGGCCCCGGGTAATCCAGCTCGATCCGGCTCGCGCGGAAGCGCGGGTCGGTGATCGTCGCCAGCACGACCATCTCGTGCCGCGCCTCAGGGGGCGCCACAGGGCGCTTGTGGGGCGGCCGGGCCGCGGTCACGAAGTGCACCTCATCCAGCACCAGCCGGTCCGCGGACTCGGATGCCGCGAGCAGGTGCCCCAAGTGCACGGGATCAAAACTGCCGCCGAACAAGCCGATGCGCACCTAGACCTCCGGGATGTACTCGAACTCGAACCCCCCGAGCCGCACAGTATCCCCCGCGCGCACGCCGCGGGCCTTGAGCGCTGCCTCGAGCCCCGCGCGCCGGAACTCTTTTTGCAGGTACTCCGCGGCCTCCCACAACTCCCCCTTCACGCGCGCCACAAGCGCCTCCAGCTCGGGAGCCTCCACCTCGAAGACCCCTTCCTCCACCTCGCGCACCACGATCGGAGGACGCTCTTCCCGGCGCGGCTTGGGGGCCGGAAGCTCGACAGGCGGCAGGGTGGGGAGCAGGGAGAAGAGCGTCTCGACCAGGGCCTCGAGCCCGTCCCCGCGCGTGGCGCTGATCGCGAGGACCGGCAGGCCTTCACGCGCGAGCTCGTCCACCCAAAGCTCAGCCTCGCCCACCTCTAAAAGATCGATCTTGTTGAGGGCGACGAGGGAAGGGCGTTTCGCGAGGTCGGGATCGTAGGCCCGTACCTCCTCGCGCAGGGTCCGGAGGGCCTGCACGGGGTCCTCGTCCGCGGCGAGGACATAGAGAAGGACGCGGGTGCGGGAGATGTGGCGCAGGAACTCGAGGCCCAGCCCCTTGCCTTCGTGGGCCCCCTCGATAATCCCGGGGATGTCGGCCATGGTGAACCGCTCCAGTCCCCGCTCGACCACGCCCAGGTGGGGGGTCAGGGTGGTGAAGGGGTAGGAGGCCACCTTGGGGCGCGCGCGGGTAAGGGCCCGGAGGAGGCTGGACTTGCCGGCGTTGGGGTAGCCCACGAGGCCCACGTCGGCGATCAGGCGCAGCTCGAGGCGCAGCCGGCGGGTTTCTCCAGGGAGGCCGGCGAGAGCGAAGCGCGGCGCTTGGCGGGTGGGGGTGGCGAAGGCCGCGTTGCCGAGGCCGCCCTCCCCACCCCGCGCGACCCGTACGGTCTGGCCTTCCTCGACGAGGTCGGCGAGGAGGGCGCCGGTCTCGGCGTCGTAGACCCGGGTGCCGAGGGGCACCTCGATGATGAGGTCCTTCCCGGACCGCCCGTCCATGCCCTTGCCTTTGCCGTGCTCGCCGTCCTCGGCGCGGTAGTGGTGCCGGGAGAGCTTGGACAGGGAGTCCACGTCGTGCCCCGCGCGCAGGTACACGCTGCCGCCGCGCCCGCCGTTGCCGCCGTCAGGGCCGCCTTTAGGGATGAACTTCTCGCGGAAGAAACTCACGACACCGTCGCCACCCCGACCGGCGGCGACGGTGATCTCGATCGTGTCGCGGAACATAACCAGGCGTCAGGCCTGGGTCTCCAAGGGACGCACGTGCACGTAACGGCCCAAGCGGCCCTTGTTCTGGAACTCCACCACCCCGTCCACCAGGGCGAACAGGGTGTAGTCCCGGCCGAGCCCCACGTTCTTGCCGGGCTTGAACTTGGTGCCTCGCTGGCGCACCAGGATGTTCCCAGCACGCACGAACTGGCCCTCGAAGCGCTTCACTCCCAGCCGTTTGGAGTGGGAGTCGCGCCCGTTCTTCGTGGAACCAAGACCTTTTTTATGTGCCATCTCCGCTTACCCCCGAATCTCGGTGATCCGGATCTCGGTGAAGGGCTGGCGGTGCCCCTTCTTGCGGCGGTAGTTCACCTTGGCCTTGAACTTGGCGACGACCACCTTCTTGCCCTTGCCGTGGCGCAGCACCTCGGCCACCACCTTGGCGCCCTCCACCACCGGCGTGCCGATCTTGACCCCGCCGTCGCCGCCCACCATCAGGGCGTCGAACTCCACCTTCGCGCCCACCTCGGCGTCCAGCTTCTCCACGCGCAGCACGGCGTTCGGCTCGGCGCGGTACTGTTTTCCACCGGTCTTAATGATCGCAAACATGACTCGAGTCCTCCCGAGGCCCAGCGGCCTAGCCGAATTTCCACTATACTGGGTCGCGCCGCCCCCTTCAAGGGGCGGGGCCTACCGGAAGAGTATAACAAATCCCGGCCGGGCGCGGGGAGGCGCCCGGCCGGTGGGTTGCGTTTACCGGACTTCTACCTGGATGTCTACCGTCGGCTGAGTCGAGGGGGTGGTGTCGGTCACCCGAAGGACGACCGTTCCCGCCGCGATCGCGCTCGCGCGGAACGCACCCACGTACACGCCGTCGTTAGCGTACGCGTCCGTGAAGCCCTCCACCTCGCCGCCGTCGTCGAACATGCGGCCTTGCATCAGCACCGTGCCGCTGCCGTCCACGACCGTCAGGACCAGGTCGTGCCCCACAGCGGGCAGGCCGAACTCGTCCCGCGCGAACGCGGTCACCTGGATCATCTCTCCACGCCGCACCAGCACCGGGAAGGCCACGGCATCCAGCCGCGTCGCGAGCCCCAGGCGGAGGCGGGCTTGGGCCGTCGGGTACCCGGCGGGCGCCACGTCCGTCACGCGGAAGCGCACCTCCTGGTCCACCGCGGTCGTTTCGGACTCGTACATCGCCGAGTGTACGTTGTCGTCCGCGATCAGGTCCGCGCCGCTGCCGCTGTTGTCGGCCTCCTGCACGATGATGCCCGGACCGGTCAGGATCTCCACGCGGTAGCGCGGCCCGTCCGTCTCGAGGGCCTCCGCGTCGAAGTCGAAGATGTCGATCACCGCGCGGGAGGGTCGGTTCGCCGGGATGGATTCCGGGAAGACCACGAGGCGCGGCGTACCGAGCGGCGTGCTCGTGACCACCGCTTCGCCGGTCACGACGGAGCCGTCCAGGTTGGTGACGATCGAACGCACGCGGCTCGCGGTGTTCGTCGAGGCCTGGCCCGCGGTGAAGGTGGTGAAGTAGATCCCCGTGCCTTCCGCCCCCGCGAGGTTGTCGAGCTCCTCCACGCTCACGTCGATCTCGCCGCGGCCTTCGGTGATGAGGAACTCCGGATCCAGTCCGCTGATCGCGTCGCCTTCCGAGTCCATGGCCATCAAGACGATCAGGGCCGGCGACTGCCCGTCCGCGTAGAAGGGGTCGTCCGCGTAGGTCTCGATCTCGAGGCGTTCCGCGATGT
This sequence comes from Marinithermus hydrothermalis DSM 14884, assembly GCF_000195335.1. NCBI lineage: Bacteria > Thermotogati > Deinococcota > Deinococci > Thermales > Thermaceae > Marinithermus > Marinithermus hydrothermalis. The sequence continues at coordinate 255,887 of NC_015387.1, read as the reverse complement.
TGGGCCTAAGCTGCGGGACGGTCTCAACCTCGACCTCGACCGCAGGGTTGCCCGGCGAGGCCAGGTTCGTCACGCGGACGATGGAACGGCCGTTCGTTTCGGAGGCGGTGAAGGTGAAGTAGTACACGCCCGAACCCTCGCCGGTGTCCAGGAGGATCTCCTGCGCTTCAGAGACCGTACCGGGGCCGCTCACGACCTGCGCCTGCAGGTCCTCCGCGGCGAGCCCGCGCACCAGGTCCCCGTCCCCGTCCCGTACCGCGATCAGGATGGTGGAGGTGTTGATCGTGCGGACATCCCCGTTCGCCGGCAGGCGCGCCACCCGCGTGGGGAAGGCGCGGCCCGTCAGCTCAACCGCTTCCACGGCGGTGACCGTGACGCGTTGACGGATCGGCCGGGAGATCGTGGGGAGCGCCACCTCGATCACGGCTTCGCCCGGCGCGGTGCCCGCGGTGTAGGTCGCGACGTACCGCCCGCCGGCCCCGCCTACGAACTCGAGGCTGCCGGGGCCGCGCACCACGCGGAAGGTGACGTCCGCGTTGCTGACGGGGCGGTTCAGCCCGTCGAGGACGTACGCGATGATCGTGGCTTGGTCCTCGCCGTCCGCGAGGAGGACGTCGTCGTCCACCCGTACGGTCAGGCTGTCCGCGGTAACCAGGGTGAGGTCCGCGGCAGCTTCCGGTAACGGCGCTGCCGGTGCGGAGAGCCAGACCGCGCCGACCGTTACGCGGCCGGGCACGGTGCCCGCGCGGAAGCGCGCGACGTAGATGCCGTTCCCGATGTTGATGCCGTCCACCGCGATGGCGCTTTCGAAATCGCCTTCGGCGGCGCCAGTCTCCGTCGTGCCAAACTCGGTGTCCTGGGTGGACTCGAAATCGCTCGCCTCCTCGGGGGAGACGTCCGCACCGAGGCCGGGGGTTTCAAGCACGCCGATGCCGCTGCGGAGAATGAAGCGCACCTGTTCCCCATCAAAGGGGTTGCCTTCCATATCCGCGAGGAACGCCACTATGGTCGTGGTGCTTTGGCCGTCGGCGGCCAGGGTGTCGATCGCGGGGAAGACGCGGAACAGGTAGTCTCCTTGCGGTTGGAGCGTCCGCGGCTGCGCCGCGGGCGCTTCCTGCGTGGGGGGCGGAGCCCCCTGAGCCAAAGCGAGCGCGCCCAATAGACCGGCCGCGATCGCCGCTAAACCTACTCGTTTCCCGTACTGTACTGCTGCCCTCATGTTATGGTGCCCTCCCTCCGTTGCTGCCCGTTTCGTTTAGAAAAGGCGGCTCAACGGGATGCTGCTTCTGCGATCAACTTCCATGTACCCTCGTCTCCGTAGGCCGTGGAGCGGTAGACGCGCACCCCGTCCGACAGGTAGACCACCCTGCCGTCCTGGCTCGTGCTGACCGCTACAGCCTCCCCGCGACGCATCGCGAGGTCCTGAGGCCGCACGGTGGTGGACGGACCGGAACGCGGCCACAGCGAGGCGATAAGGCTGAGCATCGCCACTCCGATGAGGGTCCACAAAACCGCCCGCGTACCGAAATCCAACCGCACCGTCACTCCGCGCTCCCTCCTTCTTTCCTATAGAAACCCAGCGATCTTCGCTAAAACAAAAAATATCCAATCACGAAGACGCTTTTCACAAGACCCTGCTTAAGCCAACAACCCTCCCACCTCCCAGCCGTCCCCCATCGAGGCGACATCGCCGTATGGGGCTTAAACCCGGTTTGTGCCACCTCGCCCTCATTCTACGCCCATGCTTCGAGGGCCATGTAGTCCCCAATACAGGTATTCTCCAAAAAAGCAAACATATCGGGGAATCAGGGGTTTTTACCGAAATTACCGTCCTCCCCCCGGCAGCACCTACCGTGCCCGCGGCTCCCCGTGCAAAGGCACAAAGCCCCTTTTCTAGGGATGCCCGCGCACATGAACAAGTCTGTTGATGTGGGAAACGCGTCAGCTTGCCATGGATTTAACCGTTTTCATGGTAGCTTCATAAAGCTCTACTTGTCAACCCAGTCGCTCACCACCCCTCTCCAAACCCCCTTCCAAAGGGACAAAACCGCCGGCGGGCTCGAGCCCGCCGGCCCTACGCTTGCGCGCTTTACTGCTCGGCTTCGACGAGCAGCTCCCACGTTCCGCTGTTGCCGTACTCCGTGGAGCGGTACACGCGAATCCCGTCCGAAAGGTACACTACGCGCCCGTCTCCGCTCGTGCTGATCGCGATCGCGCTGCCGCGACGCAGATCCAACCGCTGCGGCACCAAGCTCTCCGAGGGCCGTACCGTGGAAAAGAACGGCAAGGCCAGGTTCGCGATCACGGCCAGCAATAACAACCACAGCGCCAAACGGGTCCACAGGTCCAGCTTGAGGACGATCCCCGCGCGCTGACCCTCCATCACCAACGGCAACCGCCGCTCCACCTCGTTCTCAACTAGGTTCTTTAGGGATCCTGGATCGCGTGCCACGTCTTCCCCTCCCCCTCCATTAAGCTTTCCAGCTGCTGCCCACGCCTCGGAATGCCTACCAACACCCTACATCCATCCCCCCTGCCCTTCATGTGTCCTCAGATACGGCGCGCTACTCGCCCAGGGAAAGCACCAGCTCCCAACTGCCGCTTTCACCAAAGCGGGTCGAGCGGTAGACCTTATCCCCCGCGATCAGAAACACGACCGACCCATCCCCCACCACCTCCATGAAGTACGTGGCCTGAGGGGGAGCGACGGGCCGCTCCACCACCACCGCGCGCGTCCCCAAAGGCTCCCGGTCCACGAACAAGGCGTAGACAACCAACCCCACCAGGCTCCACACCGCCAGGATCGCCAGGAGCAAGAGGAAGGCCACCGCAGGGGAAAGCGCGACCCTTAAGCTCACCGGCCCCCCACTCCCCAGGCCACCCCCGCCTTCCCCACGCGCCAGGCCCCTAGGCGCACGCTCGGCAGCAGCGCGGGAGGGCCGCTCGGTTCCCAGGGCCTCCGCCACCAGGTCGTCCAAGGCTACCTTGCGTACGCGCGCGCGTTCCTCATCCGGCCGGGCCTCATCGCCTGCCAATCCGCACCACCTCGCCCGCCAGCTGGCGGTACTGCTCCGCCGCGGCGCTCTCCGGAGCGAACACCATCACCGGTACACCCTCACCCGCTGCGTCCAGGACCTCTCGGTGGTAGCCTATCATCTCCTCGAGGACCATCACGTCCCGGTTCTGAAACAGCTCGCGGATGCGCGCCGCGATGTCCATCTCGTTCGGCTGCACCCGGTTCAGCAAGACGCAGGTACGCAAACGGCGGTTTAACTCCTCAATCCGCCGCACGAAACGCAGGACCTTCACCGTGCTGCGCGCATCCACCGCCGAAGGGGCCACCGGCAGAATCCATAAATCCGAGGTCAACAACGCCGAGTAGGTGATCTCCTCCAGGCCAGGCGGGCAGTCGATCAGGATGTGATCGTACCGCTCCGCGACCACGGGCAGCATCTCGTGCAGGTTCGGCGTGTCGTGCTCCGCGACCGTAAACGGGAACCGGGTGTACCACGGGGCCGAGGTCGCCCACGTCATCGAGGAACCCTGCGGGTCCGTGTCGATGAGGAGCACGTCCAGCTCCCGCTCCGCCAGGGCCGCCGCTAGGTTCACCGCCGTCGTGGTCTTGCCCACGCCTCCTTTTTGGTTTGCGATGGTAATCACCATACAACCGCTTCCTTACCCATGACCCATGCCCCCGCACCCCCTCCTAAGGGGTTCCTTCCGGGCCCTGCTTACACGCCTTGTACCCATTATAGCCGCACCTCACCTTAGGCTGCGTGATCCGCCCCTCCTCCCCGCCGAGCGCGCTCCCGCGACAAGCGCCCCCATCGCTAAAAGTGCCGCGCCCGCGTCGTACGGCAAAACGTACCGCCACAAATCCGCCGCTAAGACCCGCCACCCCCCGCTTCGGTAAACCCCACCGCCTCGAGGTACCGCCAAATCGCCCACACGCACACCCCAGCCAGCGCACCCCCACTCACGACGGCTGCCCGCCGCCCGCGGCTCCGCGCCCCACCCACCACCACGGCCCCCACCGCCCAATCCGCGCCTCTCGAAACCAGTCCGGCGAGACGCACGCCTCGAGATCCAGCGCCGCCCCCAGCGCAAGTACCGCGAGGAGCAGCAGGTGCACCACCACCAGCCCTTCCAGGGCCAGCCCGTGCACCGCAGGGCACAACGCCAGCGCCAGGAGGGCGATCCACGCCCCCACCACAACCCAGGGCAACGACCGCACCAGCGCGCGTTCCACAGGCGGCATACCCCAGGCTATGCCTTTTTGCTTTATGGGTCCGTTTCATAGCTTACGCAACCACGGCGCGAAGCAGGGCATGCTCGGGCGCTGCCCTCTCTTCACCTTGAGGACCGGGGCTTGAGAAGCAGCAAAAGAAGGGTGGGCTTCAGGTGCGCCCCGCCCTCCTTCCCCAGCCAGAACCGGGCGGCTTCGCGCAGCGACACTTAGAGAGGGTGCTTTATGTTGAAGGGTAAGTTTCCAAGGGGATTGAAACGACCGGAGTGCACCACGGTAACGGTAGAAGGGACGGGTTCTACACCCGGTCCGTGTCTTCCCGAACCCCTGAAAGCTGGACGACCACAACCAGCGAAGACCTCACCGGGCCTTAAACGACCTACCCCCCTGGAGTACCTGGCTAAAGTGCAAGGGGAATCGGTCCCCTAAGAACCTTAGGTGTGCTGGGGGTCATGTAAAAAACTCGGTTGAGTAAGAGGGGAGCCCTTAGTCTGGTTCTGCCATGAAGCCGACTGAGGACTCCCCGAGCTCCATCGTACCCTGTCCCCACTGCGGAGCCACCCGTGAGGAGAGCGGGGGCTACCGCAGACGCAAGCTGCGCACCTTTCGGGGCATCCAGGAAGTCAGAGTCAAACGGATCCGCTGCGCCCAATGCAAGCGCCAGAAACGAGCTCTCTACCCGGAGGACTGCCCTAGAAGCCGCTGGTACGCGATCTCCATCCAGGAGCACTTCCTCATCCTCGCAAGCCATCGCGCCCCTGAAAGCGTCCAAAACGATCTCGCCAAGAACCTGGGCTTCCCCCTCACCCGTCCCACCCGCCTCCGCTGGCTCAGGTCCGCGGGGGCCAGGGCCAAACGGCTCCTTCAGCGGGAGAACCGTCTTCTCCGAGGGCGGGTGTACTGGGGGAGTGTGGATGAATGGGCCTTTGGCCGGGGCCCCAAGGGGTACGGGTACCTTTACTTTGAGGCTTGGACGGGTTGCCCGCTGTGGGGAGACCTTGGCCATCGGCGGCGTTACGAGCGGGTGCGGGAGCTCCTTTGGAGGTTACCTCCAAGGCTGGGGGTGGTTTCGGACGGGGCGCAGGAGGTAGGGGAGGCGTTGGGCTGGTTGGGGCGGAGGCTGCTTTGGGCCCGGTGCGCTTTCCACCTGATGCGGGAGGTACGGGCCAAGGTGGACCGGAAGGCGTGGGGGGAGATACGGGAGGGTCTGAGGGTGCTGCGGGGGCTTGGGCCTGGGGAGAGGGAGGCGTTCTTTTGGAAGGAGCTTCTGCCCCGGTGGGGTAAGGCCTTGGAGGGCTGGGTGCGGGCTTGGGAGGGGTTGCAGGAGGCTTGGGGGGCCGAGGTACCGCCTCCTTGGACAAACAACGTGGCGGAGGTAGGGCATGGGCGATTGTGGCGGCGGCGCAGGCGGAGGGTGTTGCGGAGCCTGGAGGTGGGGGAATCCTGGTTGATGGTGGGGCTTTACCGGATGCGGCATCGGCGGATTGGGGAAAAGAGCCCCTGGGAAAGGCTTACGGGAACTCTTTCCCCAGAGTGCTGGTGGAGGCCCCTGGTGGGGAGGATAAAAGGGTCAACCGACTTTTTTACATGAGTCTGTGCTGGCCAACTACACACCCTTGACAATCACGAGGGTAGCCTGTAGATTATCCCTTGCGGTTTGGGGCCGTGGCGCAGTTGGGAGCGCGCCTCAATGGCATTGAGGAGGTCAGGGGTTCGAATCCCCTCGGCTCCACCAGGAAAGACCGGCCGGGCTCGAGCCCGGCCGGTTTTACGGTCCCTGCCCTCGCCCTCAAGGTAAGCTCAAGGTGGAGGTCACCCATGACAGCGGTGCGTAAAGCGCTCGTGTGGACGTTCATAGCCTCATGGACCTGGGCGGGACTGTACTACCTGGCGGGGGGCCGGCTCACCAGCCCGACCTTCCCCGCCTTCAGCCTGGTGTACATGTGGATCCCCGGCCTCGTGGCCCTCCTCCTCGCGCGGCAGGAGGGGGTGCGCCTAGGGGTCTGGGCGCGCCCCAACCGGTACTGGCTACTGGCCTGGGGGCTTCCGATCGCGCTCAGCCTCCTCGCGATCTTACCGAGCCTGGCCTTCGCCCCGTACGTGGGCCTCGAGGTCATCCGGGCCCTCCTCCCCCCGGAGGCCGCGCAGGTTCCGGACGCGTTCTTATGGGGTGCGCTCCTCGTGCAAAGCCTGCTCGCTGGCGCCACGGTGAACCTGGTCTTCGCGTTGGGCGAGGAGTTGATGTGGCGGGGGTACCTGTGGGAACGCTTGAAGCCCCTCGGGTTCTGGCGGGCCGCGCTCGTGATCGGGGTGGCGTGGGGCCTTTGGCACGCGCCGCTGATTCTTCAAGGGTTTAACTACCCGCAGCACCCCGGGCTCGGCGTGGTGTGGATGGTCGCGTTCACCACGCTCCTCACCCCGTGGATGCTGTACCTGCGGGAGCGGGGCGGCGCGATCCTCGTTGCGGCGCTCTTTCACGGCACGCTGAACGCCAGCGCGGGGCTTTCGCTCGTCGTGGTGGCGCGCACGAACGATCTCACGGTCGGCCTGCTGGGCCTCGCGGGTTTTTTCGTGCTTCTCGCCGCGAACCTCGCGCTCAGGGGATTGCGCCCCGCTGAGGGGTGAGGTTATATTAATTCCAATGCTGCAGGTGCCGTTCTACCCCTGGTGGTGGCCCGGATAACCCCGGGGTGGGCGGCGTGTACCCCCTGGGGTTTCACCTACCCCAGGGGGTTTTCTTACACAGGAGGCCCCATGCCCAAGGTACCCGTCAAGCGCACCCTCTTAGCGGACCTCGAAACCCCAGTCACCGCGTACTTGAAGCTCGCGGAAAAAACCACGCCGAGTTTCCTCCTGGAGTCCGTCGAGGCCGGGAAGCACTGGAGCCGGTACTCGTTCATCGGCCTGGGTGCCCGCCGCACCTTCCGCCTCAAGGACGGAGTGTTCACGCTGAACGGCACCCCCATCCAGACCGCGGACCCCTTGCGCACCCTGTACGAGGCCGTGCACGTCGAGCGCGTGCAGGACCCCGAACTCCCCCCGTTTTGGGGCGGCGTGGTGGGGTACGCGGGGTACGACCTGATCCGTCACTACGAGGCCCTCCCCGCCACGAACCCCGACCCCCTCGGCCTCCCCGACCTCCTCTTCGTGGAGCCGGAGGTGGTGGTGATCTTCGACCACCTCAAGCAACAGCTGCACCTCGTTGCTCCCGCCGAGGCCGAGGACCCGGAGAGCCTGGCGCGTGCCCGAGAGCGCGTGGACTGGGCTGAGCGCAAGCTCCACGGCCCCCTTCCCGGCGTGCCTGGCCAGCGCGCGGGCGGACGCATGACCTTCCAAGCCAACCTCACCCAGTCCGCCTACGAAGCGGCGGTCGCGCGGGCCCTCGAGTACATCCGGGCCGGGGACGTGTTCCAAGTGGTCCTCTCCCTCAGGCTCTCCGCTCCCCTCACGGTGCACCCGTTCGCGCTGTACCGCGCCTTGCGGCACGTGAACCCCAGCCCGTACATGGGGTACCTCGAGCTCGGCGAGGTCACCCTCGTCTCGGCGAGCCCGGAGTCCCTCCTGCGCTCGGACGGCCGCACCGTGACCACCCGCCCCATCGCGGGCACCCGCCGGCGCGGCCGGACCCCGGAGGAGGACCAGGCCCTCGCCGAGGCGCTCCTTTCGGACGAGAAGGAGCGTGCCGAGCACGTGATGCTCGTGGACCTCTCCCGCAACGACCTGGGCCGGGTCTGCCGGTACGGCAGCGTGCGCACCAAATCCTTCATGACCGTCGAGCACTATTCGCACGTGATGCACCTCGTGAGCACGGTCGAGGGGGATCTCCGGGAAGGCAACACTCCCCTCGACGCCCTCGCCGCCGTCCTCCCCATGGGCACCGTCTCCGGCGCGCCCAAGATCCGCGCCATGGAGATCATCGAGGAGCTCGAGCCGACCCGGCGCGGTCCGTACGGGGGCGCGTTCGGGTACGTGGCGTACGACGGGCACATGGACGTGGCCCTCACGCTGCGCACCTTCGTGATCGCGGGAGGTGCGGTGCACGTGCAGGCCGGCGCGGGGATCGTGGCGGACTCCGTGCCGGAGCGGGAGTACCAGGAGTGCCTGAACAAAGCGCGGGCCTTGCTGCGGGCCGCGGAGCTCGCGGAAGGAGGGCTGGAGTGAAACGGATCCTGCTCATCGATAACTACGATTCCTTCACGTACAACCTCGTCCAGTACCTGGGGGAGCTGGGCGCGGACGTTAAGGTGTGGCGGAACGACCGCTTCGCCCTCGAGGAGGTGCGGGCCTTCCGGCCGGACGGGATCGTGATCAGCCCCGGGCCGTGCACCCCGAACGAGGCGGGGCTTTCCGTGGCGCTCATCCAGCGCTACGCCCCGGACTACCCCATCCTGGGCGTGTGCCTGGGACACCAAGCGATCGCGCAGGCCTTCGGGGGGCGCGTCGTGCCGGCCCCAATCCTCATGCACGGCAAGACCAGCCCCATCCACCACGACGGCACCGGCTTGTTCGCCGGGCTCGCTAACCCCCTCGTCGCGACGCGGTACCACTCGCTCGCCGTGACCGACCTGCCCCCCACGCTCCGGGTCAACGCCTGGGTGGAGGAAGCCGGGGGGCGCACGGTGATGGCCCTCGAGCACACCACCTACCCCACGTTCGGCGTGCAGTTCCACCCGGAGTCCGTCCTGAGCCGGGAAGGGCGCGCTCTGCTCGCGAACTTCCTCCAGCGCACGTAGGATGCGGAGCATGAGCGCGATCGAACTCTCTGTCATCGTGCCCACCCACAACCGCCTCGAGCTGCTCCGGCGCAAGCTCGCGGCCCTCGAGGCGCAGGACCTCGAGCCCGAACGGTTCGAGGTGGTCGTGGTGGCGGACGGCTGCACGGACGGCACCCTGGACTGGCTCCGCGCGCAACGCCCCCCCTTCGCCCTCAAGGTGCTGGAAACCCCCGGCAAAGGCCCAGCCTACGCCCGCAACCGCGGGGCGGAAGCAGCCCGGGGAAGGGTGCTGGTCTTCTCGGACGACGACGCAATCCCCCGGCCAGCCTGGCTGCGCGCGCACCGCCAGGCGCACCGCGCTCCCCGCACGGTGGCGGTGGGGCGGCTCGTGCTGCCCCCGGCCTTAAAAGGCAGCGGCGCGGCCGAGCTCGCGGGCCCGCCCGTGTTCTGGTGGAACGCCACGGGGAACAACACCAGCCTGTCCCGGGCGTTGTTTCAGGAGGTAGGGGGGTACGACGAGGGGTTCGACGGGTATGGGGGCGAGGACCCGGACCTCGGGTACCGCCTGCTTCGCGCGGGGGCTCGGTTCGTGTTCGTGCCGCGCGCCGAGGCCATCCACGAGGCCTGGGACCACCGGTCAAGCGCCCTGGAGCGGGCCTACAAGGCTGGGGGGGCCCACGTGCGGGTCTGGAAAAAGCACAAAGACGCCCGGATCGCCTGGGCGCTGGGCGTGCACCCGGCGCTGCTCGGCCTGAAGCTGGCCACCCTACCCTGGCTCAAGGGGCTGATGGGCCGCTGGGGCGCGTACGAGCTCGCGTACGCACGGGGAGCGTGGGAAGCGTGGCGGCGGAGGTAAGCGTCATCGTGCCCACCCACAACCGCCTCGAGCTGCTCCGGCGCAAGCTCGCGGCCCTCGAGGCGCAGACCCTCGAGCCCGAACGGTTCGAGGTGGTCGTGGTGGCGGACGGCTGCACGGACGGCACCCTGGACTGGCTTAAAGCCTACCGCCCGCCCTTCGCCTTGACGGTACTGGAAACCCCCGGAAAAGGCCCAGCCTACGCCCGCAACCGCGGGGCGGAGGTCGCATCGGGCAGGGTACTGTACCTCTCGGATGACGACACCTTCCCCGCTCCACAGACGCTGCAACACCACCTCGAGGCCCAAACCCGAAGGCCGGGCGTGTACGTGGGCGGCCTCGCGTGGGAGGACGGCACGGTGTGGCGGCCGGCCGTGCGGTGGGGCCGGGTGCACTGGGCGAGCCTGAACGGGGCGAACACCAGCCTGCCCCTGGCGGCGTTCCGCGCCGTAGGGGGGTTCTGGGAAGGGTTTGACGGGTATGGCGTGGAGGACCTCGAGCTCGGGTTTCGCCTCGCGCGGACCGGCCTCAGGTTCGCGTACCTGCCCGAGGCCCGGGCGGTGCACGCGGGCCGACCGTCGCTGCTAAACCTCGAGAAGGCCCGTTCGGCGGGGCGTCAGGCCGTGCGCGCCGTGCGCCACCACCAGAGCGCGGCGCTCGCGGTGGAGCTCGGGGTGCACCCCGCCCTGCTCTGGATCAAGCGCATTCTTTTCGGCCCGTTCGCGCCCCTACTGGGCGCACGTAGCGCGTATGAACGCGCCTATTTGGAGGGGGCGTGGGCCGCGTGGCGGGCGGAACCACAACCCCGCGAACGGAGGTGAGGTATGCACGAACTCGTGAAGGCCCTGAACGCAGAGCCCTTGACCCAGGAGGAGGCCTACCGGTTGATGCACCGCATCATGCAAGGGGAACTGACCCCGGCGCAGCTCGCGGGGGTGCTGATCGCGCTGCGCACCCGTGGCGAGACGGTGGATGAGATCGCGGGGTTCGCGCGCGCCATGCGCGAGCACGCCCTGCGGATCCAGGTGGCCGGCCCCCTCATGGACGTGGTCGGGACCGGCGGGGACGGCCGGGGGACCTTCAACATCTCCACCACCACCGCGTTCGTCGTGGCCGCGGCGGGGGTGCGCGTCGCCAAGCACGGGAACCGCGCGGCCTCCTCCCGCTCCGGCTCGGCGGACGTCCTCGAGGCCCTCGGCGTGCGGATCGACCTCCCCCCCGAACAGGTCGCCCGGGCGATCGAGGAGGTGGGGGTGGGGTTCCTGTTCGCCCGCAGCCACCACCCCGCGATGCGGCACGTGGCGCCGGTGCGGGCCGAGCTTCGGGTGCGGACCGTGTTCAACCTGCTGGGCCCCTTGACGAACCCCGCCGGCGCGACGCACTTCCTGCTCGGCGTGTTCGCCCCCGAGTGGCTCGAGCCCATGGCGCGCGCGCTGGGGGACCTCGGGGCCCGGCGCGCGCTGGTGGTGCACGGAGCAGGCACGGACGAGCTCGTCCTGGGGCCTAGCCGCGTCGCGGAGCTGCGGGACGGCCGGGTGCGGAGCTACACCCTCACCCCGGAGGCGGTGGGCCTCGAGCCGGCCCCGCTCCAGGCGCTCGCCGGGGGCAGCGCGGAGGAGAACGCCCGGATCACCCGGCGGATCCTGGGGGGGGAGGAGGCCGGGCCACGAGCGGACGTGGTCGCGCTGAACGCCGGGGCGGCGCTGTACGCGGCGGGCCGGGCGGAGAGCGTGGCCGAGGGCGTGGCCCGGGCTCGGGAAATCCTCCGCTCCGGTGCCGCGCTGGAGGTTCTCGAGCGGCTCGTGGCTTTTAGCCAGCGAGTGCGGTCGTGACCGCGCGCACCGAGAGGCCGAGGGCGAAGAGCAGCCCGGCGAAGATCCAGGGCCCCACCTGCCTGGGGGGGTGCTTGAGCCCCGCGTAAAACCACCCGCCGGGCTCGAGGCCGCCCAGAAAGTGGAGGACCGTCGCGCTGAGGATGCCGTAGAGGAGGTGGAGGGGGAGGGGGCGGAGCCCCGCGAGGAGGAACAGGATGAAGCCGGTAGCGACCTGAAGGATCGCGCCCCAGGCCACGCCGCGCAACGCACGGAAAAAGCGAGGGCTGGGGGTGCGCGAGAGGCTGGGGAGCGCCCACAGGAAGAGGAGGACAAGGGCGGGAACGAGGGCGTACCCCAGCGCAGCGTGCACGAGAAGCAGGGCGCTCATGCCCCCATGATACGGGGCCGGACTTCGCCGCGCGCGAACCCAATCGCTCCTGAAGCCCCCTCTGCGAAACCGGCATAGATCCATAAACCCTCCGGGGTAAGGGGGCGAAATTTCCCATGAAAAACGTGAAAACCCCTCCTCCTGGTATAATGACTAGGGTGTGGTTGCCCCTGCACTGCAGGGAGCCCATAGGAGGAATATGAGCACATACGACGCCTCGAGCATCAAGGTGCTCAAGGGGCTGGAAGGGGTGCGTAAGCGCCCGGCCATGTACATCGCCGGGACCGGCACCGACGGGTACCACCAGCTCCTGAGCGAGATCCTAGACAACGCCGTGGACGAAGCGTTGGCGGGGTACGCCAACGAGATCAAGGTCACGCTGCACGCGGACGGGAGCGCCTCGGTGGAGGACAACGGGCGCGGTATCCCCGTGGGCATCATGCCCGGCGAGGGCCGTCCGGCCGTCGAGGTGATCTACACCGAGCTGCACGCCGGCGGTAAGTTCGAGGAAGGCGCGTACAAGGTCTCGGGCGGCCTGCACGGGGTGGGGGCCTCCGTGGTGAACGCCCTTTCCGCCTGGACCGTCGTCGAGGTCTTCCGGGACGGCAAGCACTACCGCATCCAGTTCAGCCGGGGCCGGGTCGTCGAGCCCCTCACCGAACTCGGTCCCGCCCCCAAACACAAGACCGGCACCCGGGTGCACTTCCTACCGGACGCCACCATCTTCGAGCCGGGCCTCGAGTTCGACTTCCGCCGCGTACGCCGCCGCGTGCGCGAGGTCAGCTTCCTCGCGGGCGGCCTCAAGATCATCCTTAAGGACGAGCGCAAGGGCAAGGAGGAAGTCTTCCACGACAAGGGCGGCGTGGCCTCCTTCGCCAAGGCCCTCGCGGAGGGCGAGGAGCTCCTCTACGACAAGCCGGTGCGCCTCCACGGCCAGGTGGAGGACGTCGAGGTGGACGTGGGCTTGATCCACACCAAGGGGTACACCACCGAGCTCCTCACCTACGCGAACATGATCCCCACCCGGGACGGCGGCGTGCACCTCTCAGGGTTCCGCACCGCGTACACCCGTGCGCTGAACAAGTACGCGCAACGGGCCGGGCTCGTCAAGAACGGCCAGCCCACCCCGTCGGGCGAGGACTTGCTCGAGGGCCTCTTCGCCGTGATCTCCGTCAAGATCCCCCAACCGCAGTTCGAGGGGCAAACCAAAGGCAAGCTCCTGAACCCCGAGGCGCAAAGTGCCGTCACGAAGGTCGTGTACGACCAGCTCATGGAGCACCTCGAGCGCAACCCGCGCGTGGCCAAACTCATCTACGAGAAGGCCCTGCGCGCGGCGCAGGCGCGCGAGGCCGCCCGCAAGGCCCGCGAGCTCGTGCGCCGGCAGAACCCCCTCGAGTCCGACGACCTGCCCGGCAAGCTCGCGGACTGCCAAACGGAAAACCCCGATGAGGCCGAGCTCTTCATCGTGGAGGGCGACTCGGCGGGCGGGTCCGCCAAGCAGGGGCGCGACCGGCGCTTCCAGGCCATCCTGCCCCTTCGGGGCAAGATCCTGAACGTCGAGAAGGCCAACCTGCAAAAAGCCCTGAAGAACAACGAGATCCGCGCGATGGTCGCGGCGATCGGGGCGGGCATCGACGGGACCGGCCAGGACGGGCACTTCGACCTCGAGTCCGTCCGGTACCACAAGATCATCCTCATGACCGACGCGGACGTGGACGGCAGCCACATCCGCACCCTGCTCCTCACCTTCTTCTACCGGTACATGCGCCCGGTGATCGAGGCGGGGTACCTCTACATCGCGCAGCCGCCTCTGTACCGCCTCAAGGTCGGCCGGAAGATCGAATACGTGTACGACGACGAGACCCTCCGGAAAAAACTCGCTGCGCTCGAGGGCAAGCCCTACGAGATCCAGCGCTTCAAGGGGCTTGGGGAGATGAACCCGGAGCAGCTCTGGGAGACCACCATGAACCCTGAGACGCGCGTCCTCCGGCAGGTCACGATCGAGGACGCCCTCGAGGCGAACGAGATCTTCGAGCGGCTGATGGGCTCGGAGGTCGCGCCGCGCCGAGAGTTCATCGAGGAGAACGCGCGTTTCGCGGAGCTCGACGTCTAACCGCACCCCCCCGCGCCCTGCGGCGCGTAACGCAACCGCACGTCCCGACCGCGCAGCGCCTCGACCGCGCGCATGTCCCCGGAATCCGGCGCGAGGCTTAGCCGGTTGCAGCGCACGTCCACCACGTCCCCCGCGCCGATTCCGGGGTTCTCTACGAGGGGGGTGGGGTCCCGAATCCGGTTGTGGAACAGGCTCAGCTCGCGCAACCGTACGAGGCCCGCCAGGGGCGTCTTGGGTCTGGTTCCCGTCCAGGTCGAGGCGCTCGAGGCCGGTCGCGACCTCGCGGCCCTCGAGGGAACGGATCCCCGCAAACGGCGCGCTTAGGGCCGTTAGATCCGCCAGCGCCCCACAGCGCAGCGTCCCCTCCGGCTGCCCCAACGCCTGGCGTAGGGCCGCCTCGAGGTGCGGGTCCGGCACCGCAACCGGCGCGCTGGGGTCCACGCACCCTTGCGCCCAGGCGAGCGCACCCCATAAGGCCCAGGCGCACAGGCTCCACTGGATCCCTTGTTTCGTGCTCTGCTCTCGCCGGATCGGGCTGGCCCTGCGCTTGCTTCAATTAAGCGGATTAAAGCACGTGTGGGGACGGCTTTTCGTTACCCGCGGGCGTTTCCCGGTGTTACCGCTCCCAGCCCCGTCCGCACGCACGCGGCAGCTCGCCCCCCAAGCCCGGGAGCGTTACGATCCGTACGCTAGCGTAAGGGCGGGCTACGGTACGCCTCGTGCCATGCATCTCACGGGGAGGCGTGCGAGATTGGATAAGGGCAGATCGGGCCGGCGGTTCACCCGGCCTCATCCGTACGCCCACCTTTGGAGGTAAGGGGTGAGGGAACTCGGGTTCACCGCGGCCATACTGTGCGCCTTAGGCCTCGCGTTTGGGCAGGCCTTCTACGTACTCGACGTAGACAAAAGCAAAGCTAACCTACCCACGGAAGCCTTCATCTACGGGGGGGTCGTGCCCCAAGGCATCCCCGCGCTGGGCTTCACTGGGAGCTTTAACGGCAAGATCGCCGACAGCCCCGCGCCGCGCTTCATTCCAGCCGAGGCGGCCGCCCGCTGGCTCCAGGGGGTCGAGCCGGTCGTCGCCCTCGAGCTGAACGGCGAAGCCAAGGCCTACCCCGTGCAGATCCTCATCTGGCACGAGATCGTGAACGACACCGTAGGCGGCGTGCCCGTAGCCGTGACCTTCTGCCCGCTCTGCAACAGCGCCCTCACCTACGACCGGCGCGTGCCCCTCACCCCAGCACAGCTGGAGGCGGTACGCGCGAAAAACCCGAACGCGACCCTCGCGGAGCTGGACGCGGCCTACCTCGAGGCGTACGCCGCCGAGTTCGGAGAAGCGGCCGCGCAGGAGGCGGTGGCCGGCCTCGAGCTCAGTTTCGGCACCACCGGGATGCTCTACAACTCGAACCTGGTGATGTTCGACTCGGAGACCAGCACCCTCTGGGTCCAGCTCGCCGCGGAGGGCAGCGTGGGCACCCTGACCGGGGTGGGGCTCCTCCGGTACCCCGCGCAAATCATGAGCTTCAAGAGCTTTCGCGAAACCTACCCGGAGGGGATCGTCCTCTCCCGGAAGACCGGGTTCACCCGCAACTACGGGGACAACCCGTACCTAGGGTACGACGACGTGAACGAACCCCCGTTCCTCTTTGATGGGCCGACCGACGGGCGCCTCCCCCCGAAGCTGCGCGTGGTGAGCTTCGAGCTCGGGGACGAAGCGGTCGCCTACCCCTACAGCGTCCTCGAGACCACCCGCGTGATCAACGACGTGGTGGGCGGCGTGCCCATCGTGGTCTTCTGGCTGCCCGGCACGCACAGCGCCCTCGACACGCGCAACGCGAGCCAGGCCCGCGACGTAGGGGCGGTCGCGGTGTTCGAGCGGCAGCTCGGTCGCCGCACCCTGACCTTCGCCTGGAACGGCCAGGCCTTCGTGGATCAGCAGACCCAAAGCGAGTGGGACCTTTCCGGAACCGCAAGGGCAGGGCGACTCAAGGGCCAGCAACTCACGGCCGTGGTGCACGACAGCACCTTCTGGTTCGCCTGGGCCGCCTTCCGCCCAGAAACCCGCGTGTACGGCGTGCGTTAACATCCGTCCTCCGGCCTCACGCCGCGTCCGGCTCGAGCTTCAGGGTCGTGACACAGGTCCGGCTTGCCTCAAAGGTCTCGACGACCTCCACGCCGCGGTACCCCTCGAGGCGCATCTCAACCTTGTAGGTCGCGCCGCGCGGGAGCCACAGCTCGAGGAACCCGTTGGAGAGGGTGCGCATCTCCTGATCCACCAGCACGGTGCCGTCCGCGCGCGTCACCCGCACCTGGATCGGCTGGTTCGCCAGCTCCCCCTGGCAGCTCGACATGTAGTGGACCTCACACGGGTGCGTGGTGCGGATATAGGGGGCGATCGCGACCACCATCTGGTCCTCCGGGAGGGGCACGCGGTACGGCCGATCCCCCGGGAGCACGAACTCCACGGCCCGCGCGGTCACGTAACTCTGCACGGGCCGGCCCTCCTCGCGCCAGCGGTTCGCCAGGGCGATGGCCTCCTGTGCGCTCGCTCCGCGGAGCGCCGCGAGGTACGGGTCCTCCACCGGCCGCCCCCAAAAGAACGCAGCGGCCCCTCCCACAAGACCTAACGCAGCCAGGATCCACCAAACCGTTCGCTTCATGCCCCGACCTTACCCGTGAAGCGTTAAGCCTTCGTCAAAGGCAGGGTGAAGAAGAACTCCGCCCCCCGCCCCGGCGCGGACTCGAGGCCGATCCGTCCCCCCATGGCCTCCACCAGCCCCCTGGCGATCGTGAGCCCCACGCCGCTCCCGCCCGCGCTGCGGCTGCGCGCGGGGTCCACCCGATAAAACCGCTCGAAAACACGCGGCTGGTGTTCCGGCGGGATGCCCGGCCCGGTGTCGCGCACGTGAAAGCGCACCGCGTCCCCCTCAACGCGCGCCCCGAGGACCACTGTGCCCCCTGAGGGCGTGTGGCGCAGAGCGTTCACCAATAGGTTGGACAATACCTGCTGCACGCGCTCCGGATCCGCCTGCACCCACGGCATCTCCTCTGGAGCCTCCAGCAGTAGCCGCACGCCTTTTTGCGCAAAGGCCGGGGCGAACCGGTCCAGCGCCTCCTCCAGCAAGACCCGGGGCGCGACGGACACGGGGTGCACCTCGATCGCCCCGGCCTCCACCCGGGAGACCAGTGAAAGGTCGTTCACCAGTCGGCGCATCGCGCTCACCTCGCGCGCGATCGCCTGCGCGGCGCGCTCGGGGGGCATCACCCCGTCCGCGAGGGCCTCCGCGTACCCTTGGAGGGCGGCCAGGGGCGTGCGCAGCTCGTGGGCCACAGTCCCGATCAGCTCGACGCGGCTCGCCTCCACTCGATCGAGGGCTTCCGCAAGACGGTTGAAGTGCCGCGCCAACTCCCCCAGCTCGTCTTTCTCCAGGACCGGGAGGCGCAGGCGGTAATCTCCCTGGGCCATCCGTTCGCTGCCCTGAGCTAGGACGCGCACCGTGCGGCTGATGCGGCGGGCCACGAACCACGCCGCGCCCGCAGCCAGGGTGGTCGCGACCGGCAACGAGGCCAGCATCGCCGCGGTCAGAGTGTTCTGGTGCCCGGCCTCCAAATCCGCGCGGAGCACCGCCTCCATCGGCCCCATCCCCATCATCCCCATGACGTGCATCATGCGGGCCACGTGCCCCTGGTAGAGCCTAGGTGCCATGAGCTCCGCGGAGAGGAAGAGCACCCCCTCCGCCAGCAACACCACGAGCAGGTAACTCACGAACAGCTTGACGAATAGCCGCACCTACGACTCCCGAAACCGGTACCCCACCCCGCGCACAGTCTCGATGAACCGGGGGTGCTCCGCATCGTCCCCGAGCTTCTTGCGCAACAAAGCGACGTGCACATCCACCACCCGGTCCACCCCCTCGAACCCCGGCCCCCACACGCGCTCCAACAGCCGCTCCCGCGTGAAGACCATCCCGGGATGGCGCGCCAGGGTGAGGAGCAGGTCGAACTCGAGCCGGCTCAAGGCGACCGGCTGCCCCTCGAGCAGAACCTCGCGGGCCCTGGGGCGGATCACGAGGGGGCCGTAGACGAGCTCGTCCTTCAACCCCACCCGCCGCAACAAGGCCCTGACGCGCGCCACGACCTCGCGGGGGCTGAAGGGCTTGGTCACGTAATCGTCCGCGCCGAGCTCAAACCCCCGCACGCGCTCCTCCTCCTCCCCCCGCGCGGTCAGCATCAAGATCGGGAGGTCCGGCCAGTCGCGCCGCAACTCCTGGGCCACGCGCCACCCATCCATCCCGGGCAGCATCAGATCCAGGATCACCAGGTCCGCTCCGGGGGCCTGCTCAAGGGCCTGCAGGCCGTCCTCTGCCTCCAGGACCTCGAAGCGCTCACGGGCGAGGTAGGCCGCAAGCACCTCCCGGATCGCGGGGTCGTCATCCACCACCAGTACCCTAGCCATCCTCCAGGTCCCGTCGCATGCGTTCGAAGGTCTCCTTGTCGATCTCGCCGCGCGCGTACCGCGCACGCAGGATCTCGAGGGCGGTGTCGCGCCGGTGTTCTTCACCCGTCGGGCGCGTTAACGCGCGGACCAGGAAGTAAACCGCGAGTACGATCAAAACCAGCCAGAACAGGCTCCACAAGGTCCCCCACCATCCACCGTACCCGAACCCGCACCACGGGCATCCCCACATCGCCGACCTCCTTTCTGGCTATACCGTACCCCACTTCGGTTAAGCTTGCGTAACCCTAGTCTACGCCAGCGCGCGCCAGGACGGGCCCGGCGCGCGGGTACCTTTCCGAAAGCTCACACGCCGGACACCGCGTCCGTCGCGCGGACCTCGATCACCTCCTCCCCCGCGGCCCGCAGCCGCGCCTCGAGGTCCGCGAGCCCCTCGCCGTTCACGCGCAGCACCAGCCGGCGCCTCTCCCCTTGGCGGCCCACCGTGGCGACCGAGACCACGTTGCTCGGCTTGATCGCTCGAGCCAGGGTCTCGAGGGCCCCCGGACGGTCCGGCACGTCCACCGTCAGGCGCAGCCCGCCCTCCTTGAGGCCCATCACCTCGACGAAGGCCTTGAGGACGTCCGTGATGGTGATGATGCCCACGAGCTTTCCGCCCTCGAGGACCGGCAACCCCCCGATCTTGCGTTCCTCCATGAGGAGCGCCGCGTCCTCTAGGGGTTTGTCTGCCTCCACAGTGATCACGGGCGTCGCCATCACCTCGGAGATCGGCATCTTCGCGATGAGGTAGTTGATCTCCCAGATCGAGAGGGTGGTGGCCTTGGAGGGCATGGCCTCCTTGAGGTCCCGGTCGGTCACGATGCCGACCAGGCGGTCGCGGTTCACCACCGGCAGCCGACGGAACCCCTTCTCCTGCATGAGCCGGATCGCTTCCGGCACCGGAGTGTCGGGGCTTACCGTGATGGGGTTTGGCGTCATCCAATCGCGCACCAGCATGCTTGCCTCCTTTCGCGCGGTGCCTCCCAAGGCGGTGTCCGCGTTACGGTCCGCTTCGGCACGACTGAAGACGGCGCGCACCACCCGGCGCAGCAAATCGGCGCGGTCCCGAACCTCCCCGTAACGCCGTTTCGCGTCGCTCATCCCTCCTCCTGCCCCAACCTTAGAGCACCGCGCACGCCCCCGCATCCGTGCGAGTCGGACATGTGGTGTGGGAGTTTCCCCTACAAGCGCCTCCTTAGGGTAGAATCACACCAAATGAACAACCCCGCGCTGGACCCTTTTGAGCGTAGCATTCCCGAACTACAAGCCGCGATGCAGGACGGGCGGCTCACGGCCCTCGAGCTCACGCGGTACTACCTGGAGCGCATCGAGCGGTACGACCGCGCCGGCCCCCGGCTCAACAGCGTCCTCGAGGTCAACCCCGACGCCCTAGCCCAGGCCCAGGCCCTGGACGCGGAGCGCGCCGCGCGCGGGCCTCGAGGCCCGCTGCACGGCATCCCGGTTCTCCTGAAGGACAACATCGACACCGCGGACCGCATGCACACCAGCGCCGGCTCCCTCGCCATGAAGGACGCCATCGCCCCGCAGGACGCGTTCCTGGTGCGGAAGCTCCGCAAGGCCGGCGCGGTGCTGCTGGGCAAGACCAACATGACCGAGTGGGCGAACTTCATGACGGTCGGCATGCCCCCCGGGTACAGCTCGCGCGGCGGTCAGGTGGTGAACCCGTACGGCGCGGCCTTCCACCCGGGCGGCTCCTCCGCCGGCTCCGGGGTCGCGCCCTCGGCCAACCTCGCCGCGGCGGCCGTCGGCACGGAAACGCAAGGATCGATCCTGAACCCCGCGAGCCAGAACGCCATCGTGGGGATCAAGCCCACCGTGGGGCTCGTCTCGCGCTCCGGGATCATCCCCATCTCCGCCACGCAGGACACCGCCGGCCCCATGGCCCGCACGGTCACCGACGCCGCGATCCTGCTCTCGGTCCTGGCGGGGGAGGATCCCAAGGATCCCGCGACCCAACGGCGTCCCAAGGACCTCCCCCAGGACTACACGGCCTTCCTGGACCCCGACGGGCTTAAAGGCGCGCGGATCGGGGTGCCGCGCGCGGCGTTCTTCGAAAAACCGAGCGCGGAGGCCCGCGCGGTTCTCGAGGAGGCCATCCAGGCCCTGCGCGACCTGGGCGCGACCGTCATCGACCCCGCGGACCTTCCCACGGCGCACGAGGTCTTCGCGCTCGGAATCGAGGTCCTGCTCTACGAGTTCAAGCAGGAGCTCAACCGCTACTTCCGCACCCTCGGCCCGAACGCCCCCATCCACAGCCTCCAGGAACTCATCCGCTACAACGAAGCCCACCCCGAGGAGATGTTGCGCTACGGGCAGGTCCTGCTTCTCGCCGCCGAAAGCGCCGCCGGCGTGGAGAGCCCCACCTACCGGTACCACCGCGCGAAGGATCTCGAGGTCTGCAAGGGCGGGCTGGACGCGACCTTCGCGCAGCACCGCCTGGACGCCCTGGTCTTCCCCATGAACTGGGGCGCGAGCGTCGGCGCCAAGGCCGGGTACCCCAGCCTCACCGTGCCCGCCGGGTACACCCCCGCGGGGCAACCGGTCGGCCTGACCTTCCTGGGGCCAGCCTGGAGCGAAGCCACCCTGATCCGCCTGGCGTACGCCTTCGAGCAAGGCACACACGCCCGAAAACCCCCGGTATTGTGAGGGAGGGGAGCGGCGTGAAGGTCGGCATCGTCGGCAGCGGACAGGTGGGCGCCACCGCCGCCTACGCCCTGGCCCTCACGGGCGTAGCAAGCGAGATCGTCCTCGTGGACCGCGACCCAGCCCGAGCCCGCGCGCACGCCGAGGACATCCTGCACGCCACGCCCTTCGCCCACCCGGTGCGCGTCCAGGCCGGGGAATACACGGCGCTCGAGCACGCCCGGATCGTGATCCTGGCCTGCGGCGTCGCCCAGCGCCCCGGGGAGACGCGGCTCGAGCTGCTCGGCCGCAACGCCCGGGTCTTCCAGGAGGTGGTGCCCAGAGTGCTCGAGGCGGCCCCCGAGGCGATCCTCATTGTCGCCACGAACCCCGTGGACGTGATGACGCAGGTAACCGCGCGCGTCGCGGGGTTACCGCCCCAACGGGTGATCGGTTCGGGCACGATCCTGGACACCGCCCGGTTCCGCGCGCTTTTGGGGGAGTTCCTCGGCGTCGCCCCGCACTCGGTGCACGCGTACGTGCTGGGCGAGCACGGGGACTCGGAGGTCCTCGTCTGGTCCAGCGCGCTCGTGGGCGGGGTGCCCCTCGAGGCTTTCGCCCGGCAGACCGGGCGCGTTCTGACCGAGGCGGTGAAAGCCCGGATCGATGACGGCGTGCGCCGCGCCGCGTACCGCATCATCGCGGGCAAAGGCGCGACTTACCACGGGATCGGCGCGGGGCTGGCCCGGATCGTGCGCGCGATCCTGAACGACGAACGTGCGGTCCTCACGGTCTCCATCATCACCCCGGAGGTTGAGGGGGTGCCGGAGGTCGCCCTCTCCCTCCCGCGCGTGGTGGGGGCGGCGGGCGCGCTCCAGACCCTCACCCCCCCGCTCGACCCCGCCGAACGCGAGGCCCTCCAGGCCAGCGCGGCGCTCCTCAAGCGCGCCGCGGAAGCCCTGGGATACTAGCGCACGACCTCGAGGACCAAGGGGGGACGCGCGCCTTCCGGGCCGACCCCGTAGGCCTCGCGGAGGAGGGTTAGGGCCTCCTCCACGCCCCGGCCGCGGTGGTAGACGCGGGCCAGGACCTCCCCGGGCCGTACTGGATCGCCAAGCTTCTTCTCCAGGTACACCCCCACGCCGCGGTCGATCGGCTGGTTCTTCCGCTCGCGCCCCCCGCCCAACCGCAGCACGGCGAGCCCTACTTTCATCGCGTCCAGACGGTTCACCGTCCCGCCCGCTTCCGCCCGCACCTCGAGGACCTCCGGGGCGAGCTCGAGCCGCTCCGGCTCCTCCACCACGCGCCCATCCCCTCCTTGGACCTCCACGAAGGCGCGGAACTTCCGGAGGGCTGCGCCCGACTCGAGCGCCTCCCGCGCGCGCGCTGCGGGCAGGCCGGCGGCCTTTAGGGCCTCGCCCGCGAGGGTCAGGGCGAGCTCGACGAGGTCCTCCGGCCCCTCACCCCGCAGGGTTTGGATGGCCTCGCGCACCTCGATCGCGTTCCCCACCGCGCGGCCGAGGGGCTGGTCCATCTGGGAGAGGACGGCGCGCGTCTCGCGCCCCGCCTCCCGTCCGATCTTGACCATGAGCTCCGCCAAGGCGCGGGCCTCCTCCCGGGTCTTCATGAACGCGCCCGCCCCCACCTTCACGTCCAGCACGATCACGCGCGCGCCCGCCGCGAGTTTCTTGGACATGATCGAGCTCGCGATGAGGGGCAGGGCGTCCACCGTGGCCGTGACGTCACGCAGCGCGTAGAGCATCCCGTCCGCGGGCGCGAGGGCCTTAGACTGCCCCGCCACCACGAGCCCCACCTCCCGCGCGATGCGGCGGAAGGTCGCGTCGTCCAGTTCCCCGCGCCAGCCGGGGATGGCCTCGAGCTTGTCGATCGTCCCGCCGGTGTGCGCCAGGCCGCGCCCGCTCATCTTCGCGACCGTGACGCCGCTCGCCGCGAGGATGGGGGCCACCACGAGCGTGGTCTTGTCCCCCACCCCGCCCGAGGAGTGCTTGTCCACGGTCAGGCCGAGCTCTGAAAGGTCCAGCACCTCCCCGGAGCGCGCGAGGGCCTGCGTGAAGGCCACGGTCTCCGCCTCGGTCATGCCCTGGAAGTACACGGCCATCAACCAGGCCGCCGCCTGGTAGTCGGGAACCTCCCCGGCCACGTACGCCCGCACGAAGGCCTCGAGCTCCTGGGGGGTGTGTGCTTTTCCGTCGCGTTTCGCGCGAATAAAATCCACCGGACGCATGCCCTTAGCATACGGGCTCGTCCGGTGGGGCGCGTCAGGCTGTGTTTAGACGCGCTCGATCGCGTCCACCCCGCCGTAGATCGTGTGCCAGGGTTTCGCGCCCGCGGCGAGGGTTTCGTTCAACCGGGTGATGTTCTCCACGCCCTTGGTCTCGAGCCAGCGCCGCAGGCCGCTCACGCCCTCCTGGGCGTACACCGCGATCCCGTCCTTCCAGGTCGCCCGGCCGCACAGCACCCCGCTGTACGGCACGCCGGCCTCGGCCGCGAGCTCGAGGGACTCGATGAACTCGTCCATGTCCACGCCCGCGGAGAGGTAGATGAAGGGTTTCTTCGCCGCCTCGGCCGCGCGCTGGAGGTGCTCCTTGGCCTCCTCGCGGTCGTAGGCCGCCTCCCCGCCCGCGAAGGAACGCATCCCCCGGACGAACTTGACGTTCACGGGAAACTCGACCTTCAGCACGTCCACGCCGTAGTGCGGCTTGGAGAACTCCTCCATGTAGGCCGCGACGTACTTGGGCTTGACCTTGGCGAACTCGAGGCCCTTCTCGTCCCCGACGCGCTCGTCGTAGGCCAAAGGCTCGAGGAAGAGCGGCACGTCGTTCGCCTTGCACTCGGCGCCCACCCGCTCGATGAACGCTTGCTTCTGGGCGTTGATGCGCTCGTCGTCGAAGGGGTTGTAGTACACGAGGATCTTGATCGCGTTCGCGCCGGCCTCGACCAGCTTGCGCACGGTCTGCTCGGGGAGTAGGTCGGGCAGGCGCCCGCCCGCGCTGTGGTCGTACCCGCTCTTCTCGTACGCGAGGAGGAGCCCCACGCCCTCAGCGCGCTTTGCCGCGGCCCCCAGGCCGTACTCGGGGTCGAGCAGGATCGCGGAGGCGTGGGGTGTGAGCACCTCGACCACGGCCTCCTTAAAAGCCCGGAGGTCTTCCGGCGTGGCGTCGGTTCCCTTGGCCTTGGTGATGGCGCGTTTCAAGGAACCGCGCTGGTCCATCGCGGCGGCGGCGATCACGCCGCGCTCGTCCGCACATGCTTCGATCCCGGCGATCTTACCCTGGCTGAGTTTCACCTTGCTCATCCGGTCTCCCTCCCGAAGCCGATCTTCCGCACCCGATTATACCGACCCCATCCGCCCACACCTCAGTAGGTCTGCCCGGTCCGGCGGGTGAGGAGCAGCTTGAACTCGTGCGCGCTCGTCGCCGCTGCCTGGGCGTCCTCTAGGGTGATGAGCCCCTCCGTGTACAGCTCCACCAGGTGCTGGTCGAAGGTGCGCATCCCCTTGAGGTTGTCCTCCATGAGGGCCTCCTTGATCTGCGGGGTTTTTTCCTCGTCCTTGATGTACTCGCGGATCAAGGGGGTGGCGACGAGGACCTCGAGGGCCAGAACCCGCCCCTGCCCGTCCGCGCGGGGCAGCAGGCGCTGGGAGAGGATCCCGAGGAGGGACTCGGCGAGCAGGGTCCGCACCTGCCGGTGCTCGTGCAGCGGGAAGAAGTCGATGATGCGGTTGATCGTGCGGATCGTGTCCAGGGTGTGCAGCGTGGAGAAGACCAGGTGGCCGGTCTGCGCCGCGGTGATCGCCGCTTCGACCGTCTCCCGGTCGCGCATCTCCCCGATCAGGATCACGTCGGGGTCCTGGCGCATCGCGTACTTCAGGCCGGTCTGGAAGGAGTCGGTGTCCACCCCGACCTCACGCTGGATCACCAGGCTCTTCTTGTTCTTGTGCAAAAACTCGATGGAGTCCTCGATCGAGATGATGTTCCGCGCGTAGTTCACGTTGATGTGGTCGATCAACGCCGCGAGGGTGGTGGACTTGCCCGAGCCGGTGGGGCCCGTGACCAGGACCAGGCCGCGCTCCTGCGCCGCGAAGTACTCCATCACCTCGCGGGGCAGGCCGAGCGTCTCGAAGCTCGGGATGGCCTCGGCCACCACGCGCATCACCAGCCCCACCGAGCCGCGTTGCCGCAGGAGGTTGCAGCGGAACCGGGCCACGCCGGGAATGGTGTAGGCGAAGTCCATCTCCTTCTGGTACTCAAACAGCTCCCACTGCTCCGGCGTCAACAGGCTCCGCACGATCGCCTCGACCTCTCTCGGCGTCAAGGCCTTGTTCGTGAACGGTTTGAGCTTCCCGTCCACCCGCATGGTGGGAGGCGCGCCCGCGTGCAGGTGGATGTCGGAAGCGCGCTGCTGCACCATGGCCTTGAGCATCTCCACGACCGTCATCGCGGGTACACCTCCAGGTTGTCGATCAAGCGCACCTCCGGGAACCGCCCCGCCCCGATCCCCCGCGCCCCCGGCACCCACGCCTCGAGGGGCTCCAGGGTCTCGGGGTGCACGATCGCGAAGTAATCCGGCTGGAACTCGGGCACCTCCGCCAACACGCGCTCCCCAGCCGCCAGCGCCTCCTGAACCGTGCCGCCCGCCTCGGCCACCCGCCGGGCCGCCACAAGCGCGCGGTACAAAACCGTGGCCTGGGCGCGCCGCTCGGGGGTCAGGTAGACGTTGCGGCTCGAGAGGGCGAGCCCGTCCGGCTCCCGTACGGTCGGCACGCCCACCACCTCCACCGGGAAGTTCAGGTCGCGCACCAGGCGGCGGATCACCTGGAGCTGCTGGTAGTCCTTCTCGCCGAAGTAGGCCCGGCGAGGGCGCACCATGTTGAACAGCTTCGCCACGACCGTCGCTACCCCGTCGAAGTGCCCCGGCCGGTGCGCGCCCTCCCAGCGCTCGACCAGGCCGCCCGTGAGGACCACGCGGGTCGCGAACCCCTCGGGGTAGACCTCGGCTACCTCCGGCGCGAACAACAGGTCGGCTCCCGCCGCTCGGGCGAGGCGCGCGTCGCGCTCGAGGTCGCGAGGGTACCGCTGGTAATCCTCGTTCGGACCGAACTGGAGTGGGTTCACGAAGACCGAAACCACGACGGTCCCGTTCTCCTCACGAGCCCGTCGGACCAGGCTCAGGTGCCCTTCGTGCAGGTACCCCATCGTCGGCACGAACCCGACCTCGGCGCCCTCGAGCGCTGCCCTGAGGTCCTGCACCTTTCTGATAATCCTCACGGTTTTCAGTATAGTGCACCCGCTACGCGGTCACCCTCGCATCCTGCAACACCCGATCCACCAAGGCGCGGGCGTACGCCAGGGTCTCCTCAACCGCCCGGTAATCCAGGTGCGCCATCCGGTCCGTCGGCCAGTGCCAGTGGGGCGGCACCCCATCCTGGAGGCGGATCAGGCCAAGACACGCGTACCCGGCGCGCGCGAAGGGCAGCGTGTCGAAGTACGCGAGGGTGTACGCCACCGGCCGCGCCCCCTCCAGCGTCCGCGCGGCCTGCACCAGCGCCCCCCGGTACGGGTAGTAGCGGAGCATCCCCTCCCCCTCCACGAAGTGCAGGGCGCCCCGCCCCACGTTATCGATATTCAGGATGAGCGCGTCCCGCGGCACCTTCCCTGCGCGCAACAAGGCCCGCGCCCCCTTCGCGCCCACCTCCTCCGCGCCCGTCAAGGCCAGCACCACCCGCCATCCCTTTGGCACGCGCCGCGCGAGCTCCACAAACAACCGCGTGGCGACGGCCACACCGCTCGCGTTATCGTTCGCGCCGTTCACGTACGGGGCGCGCGCTTCCCGGTAGAGGAGCAGCACCCCCTGCACCGCGAAGTACGCGTCCAAAACCCGCGCCCCCAAAGGCCACGCGAGGAGCAGAAGGGGCACCAGCGTGGCCAGAAGCGCGTTGATGAGGAACTGCGTCCGGAACCCCCGCACCCGCCGCGGGTGGTACAGGAACCACGTCTTTGCGGTGTCGTAGTGCGCCATCAACACGAGGGTGCGCGGCCCCGCCCCGGCCCGCGCGATCAGGTTCTGGGAAGGGTAGCGGTCAAACACCCCGCTCCACGGCACCCCCCACCCGCCAAAATACGCCCAGAACCAGTACGCCCCCACCAGCGCCAGCCCCAAGGAGGGCCACACCCCCCCCACCGCCAGCAACGCGCTAATGGCGAAAAGCTCCCAACCGTACGTGCGCGGCGCGCGAAAGGCCTGCCGCTCCACCGCATGACCGTGCGCGGCGAGGTAGGCCTCGAGCCGCGCCGCGGCTTGGGCTTCTTCTGGCGTGGCGCTGCCCCGGTGCGGCAGCGCCACGAGCGCCTCGATCAACCGGTACACGCCCCCAGTATAGGGCGGGACGCCCCAACCCCCAGGTAGGCGCGCCCGAAAGATCATCGCTCAAACTACTCTGCATCAGGCGCAGCCCCACCCTGAGGCCTTGGCCTCTCCCCAACCCGCCCCCCCGAAGCCCCATGGTCACGCTCACCGAGATCCCCCGCGCCCCGGGAGAAGCCCTACGGTAAACTGGCGGCGTGGGCAAGAAGAAACGGTTGAAGAAACTGTACCGGCGCCAGCTCGAGGAAGCCCGCAAACCCACGCTGGGCAAGCTGCTGCGCCTGTTCCTCAAGACGTTCGTGCTCATCATGGGCCTGGGGCTTTTGATGGGGGTGGCGGTGGGCTTCGGCCTGGACGTCTTCCAGAACTTCTGGGCGCAGATCGCGGTGTACACCCTGGGGTACGTTCTGGCCTACCGCTGGTTGATGCGCGAGTTCCGGCCCCCGCCCCCCAAGCTGTAAACCCATCCCTTCAACGGGTATAATCAAGGGCAATATGCTGGATTACTCGCGCAAAATCGTGGGGGAAGGCCTGACCTTCGATGACGTGCTGTTGCTCCCCGACCACTCCACCGTCCTACCTCGGGAGGTCTCGACCCGCACCCGGCTCACGCGGCGGCTGGAGCTGAACATCCCCATCCTATCCGCGGCGATGGACACCGTGACCGAGGCCCGCATGGCCATCGCCGTCGCCCGCGAGGGCGGGATCGGGGTGCTGCACAAGAACCTCTCTATCGAGGAGCAGGCGGCCATGGTGCGCAAGGTCAAGCGCAGCGAGGCCGGCATGATCACGGACCCGATCACGCTGCCGCCCACCGCGACCCTGGAGGACGCGGAGCGCCTCATGGCCGAGTACAAGATCGGCGGGCTGCCGGTGGTGGACCTGTACGGCACGCTCCTGGGCCTCGTCACGAACCGCGACATCCGCTTCGAGACGGACCTCAACCGCCCCGTGACCGAGGTCATGACCCCCCGGGAGCGGCTCGTCACCGCGCCCGTGGGCACCACCCTGGACGACGCCGAGGAGATCCTGCGCCAGCACAAGATCGAAAAACTCCCCCTGGTGGACGAGTCCGGCAAGCTCAAGGGCCTCCTCACCCTCAAGGACATCGTCAAGCGCCGGCAGTTCCCCAACGCCGCCAAGGACCCCCAAGGCCGGCTGCTCGTCGCGGCCGCGGTGGGCGCCTCGAGCGACCTCATGGAACGCGCCGCCGCCCTGGTGGAGGCCGGGGTGGACGCGCTGGTCCTGGACTCGGCGCACGGGCACTCCCAGGGCATCCTGGACGCGCTGGTGCAGCTGAAGGAGGCGTTTGGGGACCGGGTGGACGTCATCGCGGGGAACGTCGCGACCGCGCACGGCGCGCGGGCCCTCGCGGAACGCGGCGCGGACGCGGTCAAGGTCGGGATCGGCCCCGGATCGATCTGCACGACCCGCGTCGTGACGGGCGTGGGCGTGCCGCAAATCACCGCGATCATGGAGGCCGTGCGGGGCCTGGAAGGCACGGACGTCCCGGTGATCGCGGACGGCGGCATCAAGTACACTGGGGACGTAGCCAAGGCCATCGCTGCCGGAGCGCACACCGTGATGCTCGGCTCGATGCTCGCGGGCACCGAGGAAGCCCCAGGCGAGGAGGTCCTCAAGGACGGCCGCCGCTACAAGAGCTACCGCGGCATGGGCTCCCTAGGCGCGATGCAACGGGGCTCCTCGGACCGGTACTTCCAGTCCGAAGCCAAGAAGCTCGTGCCGGAAGGCATCGAGGGCATGGTGCCGTACAAGGGCCCGGTCGGGGACGTGATCTACCAGATCGTAGGCGGCCTGCGGGCGGCCATGGGGTACACCGGGTGCGCCACGATCGAGGAACTGCGCGAAAAAGCGCGCCTGATCCGCATCACGATGGCCGGCCTGATCGAAAGCCACCCGCACGACGTGCGGATCACGAAGGAAGCCCCGAACTACTCGCGCTAAGCGCCCGGGTCGAGCGCCTGCACTCAGCCGTCCTTTGGGTCCCCCGCCGCGGCGGTTTCCGCGGCGGGGGATCCCGCGATGGGGCGCGTAGCCCCGCACCGGGCTCGGGCTTACCAGCCCGCAACACGCTGCCTCAAGGCCGGCGAGGCGCTTCACCACGTAGAAACGCCGCGTCTTCGTTAGACTAACGGTAGCATGCGCCACACCGAGCTGCCCTTCACCGGACCGGCCACCTTCCTCAAAGCCCCCCACAAGCCGCTCACCGAAACCTGGGAGGCCGACGTGGGGTTTTTAGGCTTGCCGTACGACTTCGGGGTGGGGTACCGTCCCGGCGCGCGCTTCGCGCCGAACGCCCTCCGGGAAGCTTCGGGACGGTACGCGCCCGGCCCTGAAGGGTACTACGACCCGGAAACCAACGCGCACCGCCTCCAAGGCGCGCGCCTCGTGGACGCGGGGGACGTGGACCCCGCGCAGCTCGAGTACGCGGAGACCTTCCGCCGCATCACCGAGGCCGCCCGCGCCTTGCGCGGCCGCGTGCGGCTCCCGGTCTTCGTAGGGGGGGACCACA
Source organism: Marinithermus hydrothermalis DSM 14884 (assembly GCF_000195335.1). NCBI lineage: Bacteria > Thermotogati > Deinococcota > Deinococci > Thermales > Thermaceae > Marinithermus > Marinithermus hydrothermalis. The sequence continues at coordinate 225,700 of NC_015387.1, read as the reverse complement.
CGATCACCTACCCCGTGCTGCGGGCCTACGACGACCTGGAGGAGCTGTACGTGGTGCAGATCGACGCGCACCTCGATTACACCGACGCCCGGAACGGCACGCGCTACGCGAACTCCTCCCCGTTCCGCCGCGCGGTCGAGGCGGTCCCCGGCCTCAAGCACATCACCGTGGTGGGCCTCCGGGGGTTGCGCGCGAGTCGCGAGGCCTTCGAGGCCGCCCGGGCCCGCGGGCACACGCTCGTCTTCGCCCGCCAGGTCAAAGCGGACCTCGAGGCCACCCTTCAGCGCCTCCCGCGCGGCAAGCGGGTCTACCTCAGCTTCGATATCGACGCGCTCGACCCCGCCCTCGCTCCAGGCACGGGGAGCCCCGAGGTGGAGGGCCTCACCTACGGGGAGGCGATGCGGGTCGTGGCGCACGTAATCGCGCACAACGAGCTGGTGGGGCTCGACCTTACCGAGCTCGCCCCGAACCTGGACCCCACGGGCCGCACCGCCCTCGTGGGGGCGCGGCTGCTCGCCGAAGCCGTGGCGCTCTGGTGGGGGTAACCGGGCCCTCGCGACCCCAGCGCATCCCGAGGGCCTGCCCCCGCACCACCCAACCCTCCGGCGCGGTGGGGACTGCACGCGCCCGTTCACCCCCGCCTCGAAACACCTGCGTTAAGATAAGGACCGGCATGAAGCGCCTCGTGCATTGGACCCCCTTGTTCGTCGGGTGGGCCTTCGCGGGCCACACCCAAACCCAGAACCTGGTCGCGGACCCTGAGGTGGAGCGCGGAGTGTTCAAGGTACTGGTCTGGGTGGGGGTGGGGCTTGCCGTGCTCGCCTTCACCGCCGCTGGCTTCCTGGCGTACAGCCTGATCAAAGACTCCCGCAAGCGCGACCGCACGCCCGAGTAACCCCGCTTCATCAGGTACGGCTCGTTCTCGTTCCTGAAAGCGCGAACCCCTGTCTCCTAGGCTCTTAAGGCCTGATTAAGGAACGCACCCCACACTGGTTCCTGGGGTGATGAACATGCGGAAAACGCTGATCGCAGCGCTGGCTAGTCTAGCGGTACTCGGGTACGCGCACGGGAACGAGAGCGACACCCTGGCCGAGGTTCGGGCCGAGCTCGCAGCGCATCTACCGAGCTCGTACGTGTTCGACCTGACCCCGGAGTTCATCCAGTCCGTGGCGGACCCGGCCACGCAAGCCTTGCTGTGGGCGTACTACGCGAGCAACCTGCTCGAGGCTTACGAAGCCAGCGAGGACCCTGCCCTCCTCGAGGCCTACCGCGCGGCGATCGCGCACGCGCAGGCTTTGTCGGAGGTCATCACGGACCCTGGGGTTGTCGAGGTGCTCGCGGACGCGCTGGACGAGCTGCGGGACGAGGCTCCCGTAGAAGCCGAGGAAGCGGAGGAAATCGAGGAGGAGCACGAGCGGAGCCACGAAGCGGTCGAGGAGGAGCACGAGCACAACCCCGGGCCGGGTGGCGGTGAGGTTGAAGAGGAAAACGAGCACGCTGAGGAGACGGAGGACGCTGCGGAGGTTGAGGAGGACGACCACGGCCGGAACCGCGGGCCGAGCAGCGGCGAGGTCGAGGACGAGGACGACCACGGCACCAACGCCGGGGACGACAACCACGACGAGGAGGAGGACAGCAGCGACGACGAGTAACCCGCGCGACGCGGCGGAGCTACGGGAGGCGCTCGAGCGCCTCCCGAGCCGCTGTGAATCCCGGGTTGTACTCGAGGGCGGTCTGGAAGTCCTGCCGGGCCCCCGTGAGGTTACCCACCGCGACGCGGGCCTTTCCCCGCCAGTAGTACCATTCCTCGATGTCCCGTACGCGCTCGAGTTGTTCCGCTACCAGGTTGCCCACGTCGGTGTACCGCCCCACGCGGTAGTACGCCTCGAAGGGACCGAACTGGTACCAGAGTATGCGCGCGGGCAGGCCGATGGCGCGGGCGCGGTCGTAGGCTTCCGCGGCGCGTTCGGCGTCCCCTAGCGCGAGGGCGCTAGTGCCCAGGTTGAACCACGCGAAGGCGTCCTCCGGCCGCGCGGCCACCTCCCGCTCAGCGGTTTCCAGGGCTTTTCGCCACATCCACGCCGCGTCCCGGTACGGCCCCAGAATCGCTTCGATCTCCGCCCGGCGCTCGGGAGGGTACACCACCAGGTAGGTGTGGTTAAAGACCCGCCAGTGCTCAACGAACCGCGTGTACTCGAGCCGCTGGTTCGGGCCGTAGAACGAGTCCTGCGCGTAGAACACCCCGGCTGTTTCGTCGTACCCGAAGAGGAGGCGGTAATGCCCCATGCCGCCGTCCTCGGTCACGAACCAGGTGTGCGCGATGACCGGGTACCCTTTCGCCAGTAGGCGCTTCAGCAGGTCCGGGGTGCCCGCGACGCCCACGTGCGCTTGGAAGCCTTGCGCGCGCGCGTACGCGGCGAGTTCGTGGGGGCTGACGTTCCGGTCGGGCGCGTAGGGCTTGAGGATTGGCGCGATCTCGTACTGGTTGGTCGGGAGGCCCCAGTAACTGAGGAGCATGCCCAAGGTAGCCGGACCGCAGTTGTTGAGGCGCTGGTACTCGTGAGGTACCCCCTCGAGCCGCACCCGGAGTGGGAGGGGTTCGGGCTCGAGCACCGCCGCGCGCTCCGGGGGCGGGGTGGGGGCCTCGGCCTTGACTCGAATGACGGGCGGGGTGGGTTCTTGCGCGGGGGCCGGGGCGGGCGCGGTGGGGGGTTCCGTCCCGTTCCCCGCCCACCACAATCCCGCCGCGCCGCCCGCGATCCAGAGAAGGAGCCAGGCGCGTCGCATACGCTTTTACCTACCCTTTCGTCGCGGGCGAGGGTAGGGGCTGCCCGACATTCTTTACTCGGGGTCCTCGAACAAGCGCTCGAAGGCTTCGCGCGCCTTGCGGAGGGCGGCGATCCGGTACAGGTCGTTTTTTTGTTCGAGCTTCCCCTCGGCCGCGAGGGCGTCCAGCGCGTCGCGTAGCTCCTTGCGGCTCAAGGGCTCGCCCTCCTCGTCCAGGTAGCGCTGGATCTCCTTCTCCGTGGCCCACCCCAGCTTCCGCACCGCCTCGAGGACCCAGCCTTTGGTATCCATGCCATCATCTTATCCGCCGGTCTCCGGCAAGAATAAGGGGGTGGACCCCTACAGGGAGTACCAGGATTACGTGATGGCCTACCGGTTACGCCGGGCGCTAGGGCTCCCGCGGAGGCCGCTCCTCTCCCTTGCCGGGTACGCTGGGTTGCGCTTGGAGCGCAATCGTTTGGCCGCGCGCCTCGTAGAGGGGCACGGTACGCCGGCGCTGCTCAAGCGTCTAGACACGCTGAGCGAGCTGCTACACTACGGGTTTTGGTCCAACCCCGAGGCGCTCGAGGCCTTCCTGCACCACCTTCCCCCCGCCGCGCCGCCGTTGTTAAGCTCGCCGGAAGCGTTCGAGCAGCTGCTCACGCCGAGCGAGCGGCGGCGGTTGCTGGAACCGGGCCTTGCGGGCCGGTACTACCTGGGGTGGTTGCGCCTGCCGCGCGCCATGGACCCCGGGACGTTCGAGGCCATCCTGGAGGAGCAGGAGGGGCTTGGGCAGCGGCTCGGCTTATTCCTCGACGCCTTCCACCCGGTCTACGAGTAAACGAAGACCACGGCCCGTCCCTGCGTCAGCTCAAGCGTCACCGCTCCGCGGGCCTCGTTGCGGAGAACCCAGGTGGAGGCGAACGGGACCCGGGCGCGCTCGAGCGGCCAGCGGGCCCCGCGTATCGTGAGGCCCTCGAGGTCCGTGAGGGGCAGGACGCTCAAGCGCGTGCCGGGGGTGAGCTCGAGGGCCAGCCGGCCGGGCACGAGGGGGTAGGCCTCCTCGCGCCCGCGCGTGAGGCGTACCGCCACGCCCTCCTCCGCGAGGCGCACGGCGAGCAGGAGGTGCGCGGCGGCGTGGTCCATCTCCCCGCCCAGGGCGCCCGCGAGCACGATGCGGCGCGCGCCGCGCGCTAGCGCGGCGAGGATCGCGAGCTCCCCGTCGGTCTTGTCCTTATCCGGGGGGAAGGCCTCGCGGGGGACGCGCGCGTACCGCGCCATGAGGGCGGGGGGAGCGGAGTCGAAATCCCCCACCCACAAATCCACCGTCACGCCCAAAGCTTCCGCGTGCCGGATGCCGGCGTCGGCCGCAATGACGCGCTCGGCCGCCTGAGCTTCGCGCTTCAGGCGCGCGTTCACCTCGAGCTCCCCCCCGAGGAGCACCCAGGTCCAGCTCACGGAGCCACCTCCACCGCCCGCTCGCGCACCACCTGCACCCGCACCTCCGCCCCTTCGTGCACGCCGGGGTTCGTGCCCTCCCAGTACAGGCGCACCGCGCGGTCCTCGAGCCAAAGCCCGACCCGTCCACCCAGGAACAGGCGTTCGGTCACGCGCATCCTTCGGTCGCCCCGCCCCAGCACCACCCCGCCCGGAAGCAGGACGTGCGGGCGCGGCTCGAGCCCCACCGCGCGAGCCTCGCGGGGCTCGAGGACGTTCTTGTGCCCCAGAAACCGGGCCGTCCAGGTGTCCTTGGGTCGATTATAAAGCGCTTCCGGAGTGCCCTGCTGCACCACGCGACCCGCGCGCATCACCGCGACGCGGTCCGCGAGCGCGAAGGCTTCGGTCTGGTCGTGGGTCACCACCACCGCGGTGACCTGGCTGTGGCGCAGGAGGCGGCGCAGCTCGAGGAGCAACCCTTCCCGCAACCGCTGGTCCAGCGCGCCCAGGGGTTCGTCCAGCAAAAGCACCTCGGGCTCGGGCGCGAGGGCGCGGGCGAGGGCCACGCGTTGCTGCTCCCCGCCGGAAAGCTGTTGGGGGCGCTTGTGGGCGTGGGGCTCGAGGTGGACGAGCTCGAGCAGGGCCGCGACCCGTGCTTGGATGCGCTCCCGGGGCCAGCGGCGCTCCACCAGGCCGAAGGCCAGGTTGTCCCGGACCGAGAGGTGCGGGAAGAGGGCGTAGTCCTGGAAGACGAACCCGAGGCCGCGGCGTTCCGGGGGAAGGCGCGTGACCTCCCGGCTGGCGAGGAGGACCCGGCCCGCGTCGGGGCGTTCCAGCCCCGCGATGAGGCGCAGCACGGTGGTCTTGCCGCTCCCCGAGGGGCCGAGGAGCGCCAGGGTCTCGCCACGGCGCACCTCGAGGTCCACCCGAACCATGAACCCGTCGTCGTAGCGTTTCTCGATCCCTTCCAGCGTCAGCACGGCTTCACCCCACCCGGCCCCGGCCGCGGTCCACGAGGAGGAAGAGCCCCGCGGAGAGCAGAGCGAGCAGCACCGCAAGGGCAAGGGCCTCCCCGAAGTTAGCCGCGCCGGGCTTGCCGAGCCGTTCGTAGATCGCGACGACCATCGTGGCCCATTCGGGCCGCGTGAGCACGAGGGTCGCGCCGAACTCCCCCACCACCGCGGCGAGCGCGAGGGCCGTGCCGGAGGCCAGCGCGGGCCGAAGCAGGGGTAGCTCGACCCTAAGGAAACGCCGCCAGGGCCGCGCGCCGAGCGTGGCGGCCGCCTCGAGCAGGCCGGGAGGAATCCCGCGCATCGCGGGCAGTAGGGCGCGCGCGAGGAGAGGGTAGGCGAGGAGGGCGTAGGCCGTCACGAGCAGCGCGACCGAGCCGCGCAGCTCCGGGTACGCGAGGAGGTACCCCACCCCTAGGCTGACGGGGCTCACGAGTAGGGGCACGAACCCCACCAGGTCCAGCCAGCGGGCGCCTTTCCACACCGCGTAAGCGTAGAGGAACCCCACGGGCAGCACCACAAGCAGCGCGAGGGCCGCCCAGCGCAGGGTGTTTCCGAGGGCGAGGCCGAGCGACGGCACGAACAGGCCGGCCTTCGGCTCGAGCAGACGCAGGTAGTTCCCGAACCCTAGCCCCTCCGGCTCCACGAAACTCTTCGCGAGGAGGGCGAGCATCGGGGCGTACAGCGCGAGGAAGAACACCCAGACCACACTTGCCACGCCCCAGCGCTTCCAGCCACTCAAGGGTCGCGCGGCCCGCACCGCGCGGAAATCCACCGCGAGCCGCTCCTGGGCCCACAGGTACCCCAGGCTCACCAGGGCCGTGACCGCGAGCTGAAGCAGGATCAACGCCGCAGCCTCGGAGAAGGCCAGCTGGTAGGCGAGAAGGGTGTAGATCTCCACCTCGAGGGTGGCGTACCGGGGCCCGCCCAGGAGGAGGGGCAGCCCGAAGCTCGCGAAGGTGTACACGAAGGTCAGGCCGCCCCCCGCGAGCATCGCCCCCGCGAGGAGGGGCAGGCTCGCCCGGAGGAAGGCCCGCACGGCCCCCGCGCCCAGGACCCGCGCGGCCGCCTCCAGCCCCTCCCCCACCCGCGCGAGGACCCCCACGAGCATGCGCAGGACCAGGCCCAGGTTGTAGAACACCGCGCCCCAGTACAACGCCCAGGGGGTGCCGGAAAGGTCCACCCCGAGCACGCCCCGGGGCCCGACCAGGGCCAGGAACCCCATGGCCACCACGATCGTGGGCAGCACGAACGGCACGGTCGCGAAGGCCAGGAGGAGGTCCCGGCCGGGAAAGGCGTAGCGGAAGGCGTACGCGAGCGGCACGGCGAGCAGCAGGACCAGGAGGCTCGAGCCAAGCCCGTACTCGAGGCTCCAGACGAGCCGCCCCCAGTAGTAGGGGTCCTGGAGGGCGGTTTGCAGGCCGTAGCCCGTGCCTAGATGCAGGACCCGCACCAGGGGCCACCCCAGCGCAAAGAGTAGGAACAGCGCGACGGGGAGGGCCAGAAGGTGCGGGGTCCAGCGGGGCATCGCGTCACGCTACCGTCGGGCGGCCTCGACCTCGTCCGGGCTCGCGCCGCGAAGCACCACCTGGGTCCACTCGCGGATCCAGCGCTCGCGGTTTTGCGCGATGACCTCGGGGTCCACCCGCGCGGGCTCGAGGGGCACGTCTGCCCAGCGGAAGAACTCGGGGAGCTCGGCGTCGCGCCGCACCGGGTAGACGAACATCTCGGTGGGGATGTTCTCCTGCACGGGTTTGGAGAGGAACCAGTCGATGAAGCGCTCCGCGGCCTCGCGGTTCTTGGTGCCTTTGAGGATCCCGATGAACTCCACCTGCAGGAAGCTGCTCTTGGGGAGGAGCAGGTTCCCGGTGGGGGGCGTGGTGTACCGGCCTTCGGAGAAGTAAACCTCGGCCGCGGGGCTCGTGGTGTAGCTCACCACGAGGGGGCGGTCCCCGCCGTAGGGGGTGAAGGCGCTGAAGTACGCCTCGCTCCAGCCTTGGGCTACCTTGACGCCGCCGTCGCGGAGGCCGGCCCAGAAATCCAGGTACCCGTCCTCCCCGAACGCGGCGACGGTCGCGATCAGGAACGCGAGGCCCGGGCTGGAGGTCGCGGGATTCTCCACCACGAGCCGAGAGGCGTACTCGGGGCGGGTCAGGTCCTCGAAGCGCTGGGGTAAGGGCAGCGCGTCGAACGCGGCCTTATCGTAGTTCAGCGCCACGTACCCGAAATCAGTAGGGATGGCGTGGAAGGTGGGGTCGAGGAGGAACTCGCTCTTGAGGTTCCGGATCTCCGGGGAGACGTACGGCTCGAGGATGCCCGCCTCCAAGGCGCGGGAGAGGAAGGTGTTGTCGAACCCGTAGATCACGTCGGCGATCGGGGCGCCCTTGGAGAGGATCGCTTTGTTGAGGGTCTCGCCCGCGTCGCCGCCCTCGATGAAGCGCACCTGAATCCCGGTTTCCTCCTGGAACTGCTGGATCAGGGCCTCGTCCAGGCTGAAGCTCGAGTGGGTGAGTACGGTGAGTTCGGTCGCAAAGGCCGTACCCAGGAAGAGCGTGAGTGCGAGCAGTAGGGTTCGCAGCATAATACCCCCTTTCCGTCACCGGAAGGGGAAGGCGCCGTCACCTTCCCTACGCCGGCATTACCCGGTTCAGGTTCCAAGGGTTAGGCCGGTCGGCCTTCTCAGCCCCCCTAGGGGAGCACCCCCGGTGACGCTACGAGTATACGCCACGCCCCCTACAGCGAAAAGAGCGCGCGGCTCCGTTACGGGCTGGGCACCACAAGCCGCGCCGCGCGCACCCAGAACCCTGGGAAGTCCGCCTCGAGCCGCGCCGCGAACCACCGGGCCTCCTCCGCGTCCCGGGCCAATCCGAAGACCGTCGAGCCCGAGCCGCTCATCAACACGCCCCGCAAGCCCCGCCGTACAAGCGCGGCCTTCAAGCGGGCCACCTCCGGGTAGCGCCGGAAGACGGGGGCCTCGAGGCTGTTGAAGTACGGGGGCGCCTCCCCAGCCAGAAGCGCCGCCCGCACCGCCGCGACCGGTAGGGCCTCCCCCCACTCCTCCGGCCGCAGGTGACGGTACGCCTCCGCCGCGGCCACCGGCACCCCGGGGTTCACGAGGACGAGGTGCGCCTCCAAGGGCTCGAGCCACACAAGCCGCTCCCCCACCCCGCGCCCCTCGGCGAGCCCGCCCCGGAGGAGGAAGGGCACGTCCGCGCCGAGCGCGCGCGCGATTGGCTCGAGGGCCACCCCCGCCGGGTACAGCGCCGCAAGGCCCCGGAGCACCGCCGCGGCGTCCGCCGAGCCGCCCCCAAGCCCCGCCGCGATCGGGAGGTGTTTTTCCAGCACGATCCGCACGCCGCCCGGGTGCCCGGCGGCCTCGAGGTAGGCCTGGGCCGCGCGGTAGGCGAGGTTCGCAGAGCCCGTGGGGAGGGACCGGCCGCGCACCTCGAGGCGGATGCCGTCGGGGCGGGGCTCGAGGGCGACCCGGTCCGCGACGCTGACCGTGGCGAAGAGGGTGTGCAGCTCGTGGTACCCGTCCGGCCGGCGGCCAAGGACGCTGAGCCCCAGGTTGACCTTGGCGTGGGCTAGGGTCTCCATACCGCCGCGAGTCCTTCCGCGAGGAGCAGGTCCTCGGGGTAGGTGATCTTGAACATGCGCCGGTCCCCCTCCACGAGGGCCACGGGGTACCCGAGGCCCAGCACGAGCTGCGCGTCGTCCGTGGCCTGGACGCCCTTGGCGCGGGCCCACTCGTGCGCCTCGAGGAGCACCGCGCGGAAGAACCCTTGGGGGGTCTGCACGAGCCGGTGGCGTTCGCGGTCGCGCGCCGGCCCGTAATGCCCGCGCTCGTCCTCGATCAGGGTGTCGGGCACGCGCACCGCGGGCGCGGCGGCTCCCTCGCGCCGCGCGGCGGCGAGCACGCGGTCCACCACCGCCCGTACCACGAAGGGCCGGGCCACGTCGTGCACCAGCACGTACCCGCCCTCCGCGGCCGTGAGGAGGGTGTACACGCTCTCCTGGCGCGTGCGCCCCCCCGGGAGGAACCGCACCTTCGCGCCCCTGGCGGGAGGCTCGAGGCCGGGCGGCAGCGCGACGAGCACCTCGTCCGCCCAGGCGAAGGCCTCGAGGGCCCAGTCCAGCAGGGTTTTCCCGCCCACCCGGACGAGGGCCTTGGGCCCCCGGCCGAGCCGGGTGCCCTGACCCGCCGCGGGGAGCAGCACCGAGACCGAGTGCGCGATCACGCCTCTTTCCACCGGGGGCTCCTCGGGTACTCGAGGCCCAAGAGGTCCAGGACCCGCTGCGTGATGAAGCCCAGGAGGTCCGGGATCGTCTGGGGCTTGTGGTAAAAGCCGGGGCTCGCGGGCAGGATCACCGCGCCGGCCTCGGCGGCCTGGACCATGGCGCGCAGGCTCGGGAGGGGGAGGGGCGCCTCGCGCGGCACGAGGATGAGGGGGCGGCGTTCCTTGAGGTGCACGTAGGCCGCGCGGGTCAGGAGGTTGTCCGCGAGGCCGTGCGCGACCTTAGCGAGCGTGGTGGCGCTGCAGGGAATCACCACCATGCCCCGCGTGGGGAAGGAGCCCGAAGCGATCGGCGCGCCGACGTCGCGGTCGTCGTGCACCACGTCCGCGAGGGCGGTGAGCTGCTTCGGGCTGGCTCCTAGCTCCTCGGCGATCACGCGCTTGGCCCCTTGGGTGAGGACGAGGTGCGTCTCCACCCCCTCGATCCGCCGGAGGGTCTCGAGCAGGTCCGCGGCGTACGGGACGCCGGAGGCGCCGCTGATGCCGACCACCACCCGGTTCATGCGGGCCGGAACAAGAAGATGAGGAGGGTGGCCGCGAGGTAGCTCACCCCGGCGGTGCGGGCGTCCCGGCGCGTCCCCAGGTGCACCCCGATCGCGGCGAGCACCGCAACGAAGGGGTGCGTGAGGGGCGGGCGCGCCACGGGCGGCAGCGCGAAGTACGCGAGGACCCCCAAAAGGATCAGCAGGTCGTACAGGCCCGCGAGGCCTCGAGCCCAGCGGGGCGTCTCCCGCTGCGTGAGGAGGTACGCCCCGACCAGCAGACCGATGAGCAAAACCGTGTATCCCAGACCGATGTGCAACCCAACCATGCCTACTATTGTAGGCGGGCTTCACGCATCCCGTGGGGGCGTCCACGGCTCGCCCTGGAAGAAGCCGCGCACGAGTCGCGCCACGAGGCCGCCCAGTGCGATCAGCGCGATCAGGTTAGGGATGGCCATCAGGCCGATCAGCATGTCCGAAACCGCGAGGAAGGCCTCGAAACCCCCGAGGCCGCCCACGAAGGCGAGGGTGATGAAGGTCAGGCGGTACGGCCACCGGATCCCGTCCCCGAAGAGGAAGGAGGCGGCCTCCTCCCCATAAAACCCCCAGGACACGATCGTGGTGAAGGCGAACAAGGCTACCGCCAGGGCAAACAGGACGTCGCCGGCCGGGAAGGTCGAGAAGGTCGCGACCGCGACGGCGGAGGCGCCCGAGCCTTCCCGCCACACCCCCGCGGAGAGGATGGCGAGGGCGGTCAGGGTGTTGATCACGATCGTGTCCAGAAAGACCTCGACCACGCCCCAGAACCCCTGGCGTACCGGGTGGTCCACCTGGGCCTGCGCGTGCGCGATCGCGGCCGAACCCAGCCCGGCCTCGTTTGAGAAGATCCCGCGCCCCACGCCGGCCTGCACCACCTGTATCAGCGCGTACCCGCCGATCCCCCCGGCGGCGGCCTCAACGCCCAGCGCGCTCTGGAAGATCTGCGCGAGGACCTGGGGGAGGGCGTCCGCGTTCAGCACGATCACCCCGAGGGCCAAGACCACGTAGAGCAGGATCATGAGGGGGATCGCGGCCTGCGCGAACCGCGCCACGCGCTTAATGCCCCCGCCCAGCACGACCGCGACGATCAAGGCGACCGAGAGGCTGGTGATCGCGGTGGGCACGCTGAAGGCCTGCTCGAGGCTGCCCGCCACCGCGCTGGTCTGGGCGAGGTTTCCCGCGCCGAACGCCGCCAGCGCCACGAAGATCGCGACGATCCCGCCCAGCCAGGGCAGGCCCAGACCCCGCGCGATGTAGTAGAACGGCCCGCCGGAGACGGAACCGTCCGCGAACTGCTGGCGGAAGTGCACCGCGAGGGTGGCTTCGGCGAACTTGGTGGCCATCCCCACGAGGGCTGCGACCCACATCCAGAGGATCGCGCCGGGCCCACCCGCGAGGATCGCGACGGTCACCCCGAGAATGTTCCCCACCCCGACCGTCGCGCCCATCGCGACCATCGTGGCTTGGAAGGGGGTGATCTCCCCCCCGAAGCCGAGGGCGCGCTCGCGCACGGCGCCCAATGTCTCGCGCAGCACCACCCCGAAACGGGTGAACTGCACGAACCCCGTGCGCCAGCTCATGTACAGGCCGACCAAGAGGAAGACCGCTAAGGCTTCCCTACCGAACACCCACCGGGTGATTAACCCCACCAGGTCCATAAAGGTCATGCATACCTCCCGCGTGCGAATACGTCGCGCTACAACACCTCAGGCCATACCTCGAGCTCCACCCCCCGCCCGAGCCGGAGCTGACGGAGGTCCTTGTCATTCAGCATGATACGCTGCGGGATTCCAGCGCGCGCCTTGAGGGCGAAGGTGGCCTCCACGCCCTTCGGGGTGCGCACCCGTACCCCGAACCCCCGCTTGAGGGCGCGGGCCCACTCGTTGTACAGGGCCTCATCCACGTACGCCACCCCCCGCTCCGGTCCGTACAACGGCAACGCGACCAGCCGCTGCGCCTCGAAAGCCAGGGGCGGCACGGACCGCAGCACCCCCGAGGCGATCAGCCGGTCGAGGGAGACCGCGACCTCGAGGGGCGGGACCTCGCCGTGCACGAGCACCCGCCACACGCTCTGGCCCTCGGCGAGGCTCAGCACCTGGACGTCCTCCGGTCGGAGCTGCTGCTGACCGTTCCCGTCCCGGAGCCGGAGCACCTCCCCCCAGTCCTCGGGGATGTGCTTGAGCGCCTCCCAGCGGGCGGTGGCCTCGAGCAGGTGAGTCAGCAGGAGCTCGGTCGTGGTCTCGATCGTCGTCCTCCCGTCGGGCTCCTCCTGGACGAGGAACTCGAAGGGCGCGCGCTTCAAGCCGGCCAGCAGGGCCAGGGCCGGCATGCCTTCCCGCGCCTCGACAACCGCGTGCACCACTCGGCCGCCGGCGAGGCGGACGCGCCCCTCGAACCATGGGGGCCGGACCACCAGCACCCCGCTCCGCCCCGCCGCGCACAGCGTCTGCACCAGCGTTCCCAGTGGGAAATCCGATACGTTACCCTTGAACACGCTCCCTCCCGCGAGCTATACCCCTGGCATACTTTCCTTTTATTCTAAACACGCGCCTCCGGCTTCCCCAACCCCTACGGCATAATGAGCGTATGCCCGGCGTACTCGTACTGCACGGCTTCACCTCGCACCCCGAGCGCACCATGGGCCCCCTACCCGAGCGGCTTCGCGCCGCGGGGTTCACCGTCGCCCAGCCCGCCCTAAGAGGACACGGCACGCGCCCCGAGGACCTCGCGGGAGTGCGCTGGGAGGACTGGCTCGAGGACGCCCGGGCGGCGTACGCGACGCTGCCCGAACCCCGCGCGGTCGTGGGGCTGAGCATGGGGGGGTTGCTCGCAGCCTGGATCGCGGCAGAGGGCGAGGCCCGGGCCCTCGTGGCCCTCGCGCCCGCGCTGGGTTTCGCGAACCCCCTCGCGCCCCTCGCGCCCTACCTCGCCCCGCTCATCCCGCGCTTCCCCGGCCCGGACTCGATCCGGGACCCCGAACGTAAGCGCCGCAACCCTAACTACCCGTACTTCCCCACCCGCGCCTTCGTCGAGCTCCTCGAGCTCGCCCGGGCCACGCCCGCCCGCCTGGCAGAGGTCTGGTGCGCGGCGCTCGTGGTGGAGGCCGGGCACGACCGTGTCGTACCCGCTCGGGCGGTGCGGCGCTACCACGCCCTGCTCGGCAGCACGCACAAGGAGCACGTGCGCTTCCCCGAAAGCGGGCATGACCTTTTGCTGGACCTCGAGGACGAGCGGGTGGCGGCCTTCGTCACGGACTGGCTGGTTCGGGTGCTCGCCCCCACCCCGCCCAGCCCGCCCGAGCGCGTAGACTAAGACCGGATGATACGCCACGCCGTACTGCAACTCCGGCCGGAGAAAGGCCACATTAAGCAAAACCTGGCCCACCTCAAGGAGGCCCTGTTGGCCCTGAAGCCCGAGCGGCCCGAGGTGGTGGTGCTGCCCGAAGCCTACCCCACCGGGTACTTCCTGCAAGGCGGGGTGCGCGAGCTCGCCCTGACCCAGGAGGAGCTCCACGAAGCCCTCGCCGAGCTGCACGCCGAGGTCTGGAAGGACCCCCTCGACCTGGTGATCGGGTTCTACGAGCGGGACGGGGGGGAGTACTACAACAGCGCGGCTTACCTCGAGCTCGGCGGGCGGGGGATCCTGCACGTGCACCGCAAGGTCTTCCTGCCCACCTACGGGGTTTTCGACGAGGAGCGCTTCCTCGCCCGTGGGCACGACGTGCGGGCCTTCGACACCCGGTTCGGCCGCGCCGCGGTCCTGATCTGCGAGGATTTTTGGCACTCGATCACCGCCACGATCGCTGCCCTCGACGGAGCGGAGGTGATCTACGTGCCCTCCGCGAGCCCCGCGCGGGGGTTCACCGGGAAGGAACCCGCGAACGTCGCGCGCTGGAAGGCGCTCGCTGCGGCCGTCGCCGCGGAGCACGGCCTGTACGTGGTGCTCGCCTCCCTCGTCGGCGCGGAGGGCGGCAAGATGCTCTCCGGCGGCAGCGTCGTCGCGGGCCCCGAGGGCGGCCTGCTCGCCGAAGCCCCCCTGTTCGAGGAGGCGCTGCTCCTCACCGAGATCGACCTCGAGCGCATCCCCCCCGTGCGCTACGACAACCCCCTCCTCGCCGACCTCAAGTCGGGCCTGCCCCTGGTCTTCCCCGAGTTGAAGCGGATCGTGGAGGCGCTATGAAGATCATCCGCAAGCCCCCCCAAGGCGAGGTCCTCGAGCTGAACTACCCGCTCGTGGCGGACTACCTCACGCGGTTCATCCGCGAGGAACTCGCCTGGCGCGGGTACACCAAGGCCGTGGTCGCCGTCTCGGGCGGCGTGGACTCCGCCACCACCCTGGCCCTCGCCGTGCGCGCCCTCGGCCCCGAGAACGTGCACGCCCTCGCCCTGCCCCACCGTGACTCGCGCCCCGAGTCCCTCGAGCACGCCCGGCTCGTCGCCCAGACCTTCGGGGTGGCCCTCGAGGTGGTGGACATCACCCCGATGGTGGAGGGGTACGCGGCCCAGACCCCGGACCTGACCCCGCACCGCAAGGGGAACGTGATGGCCCGTTGCCGCATGATCGTCCTGTTCGACAAGTCCATGGCGTACCACGCCCTGCCCCTCGGCACCGGGAACAAGACCGAGCGGTTGTTCGGGTACTTCACCTGGAACGCGGACGACACCCCGCCCGTCAACCCCCTGGGCGACCTGTACAAGACCCAGGTCTGGGCGCTCGCGCGGTACCTCGGGGTGCCGGAGGTGGTGGTGGAGAAACCCCCCACCGCGGACCTCATCCCCGGCCAGACGGACGAGGCCGACCTGGGGGTGCAGTACCGCCGGGCGGACGTGATCCTCGAGCACTACCTCAAAGGGTACCCGGACGCGTACATCCGCCGGCTGGGGTACACCCCCGAGGAGATCGCGCTCGTAAAGCAACGCGTGAACCGCACGCACTGGAAACGCGCCCTGCCCACGGTGGCCTTGGTGAGCACCACCGCGATCCACGAGTTCTACCTGCGCCCCCTGGACTACCGGACGGAGTGAGTCGTGCGCCTCGCGGTCCTCGCCGACATTCACGGGAACCTGCCCGCCCTCGAGGCGGTCCTCGAGGACCTCGAGGCCGTCCGGCCGGACCTCGTGGTGGTGAACGGGGACCTGATCCACCGGGGCCCCATGAACCGCGCGGTCCTCGAGCGGGTGTGGGAGGCCCCCTTCCGGTTCACGCTAGGGAACCACGACGACCTGGTGCGCCGCTGGGCCCAGCGCGACCCCGCGCTCGCCGCGGACCACCCGCTCGCCCCTTCCCTCGCCTGGACGGCCGCGCAGCTAGAAGCGGCGCACCTGGAGTGGATCCAAACCCTTCCGTTCGGGGTGGAGCTCGAGACGCTCGGCCTCCGCGTCCACCACGGCTCGCCGCGCCACTACCGCGAGGGGTACGGCCCCCACCTGAACGAGGCCGCCCTCGCCGAGATCACGCGCGCCTACCCGGCCCGCGTCCTCGTGGGCTCGCACACGCACAAGCCCTTCGTCCTGGAGCACGGCGGCACGCTCGTCCTCAACACCGGCGCGGTCGGCGCGCCGTTCAACGCCGACCCCCGGGCGCAGTACCTCCTCCTCGAGATCACGTCCGAGGCGGTGCGGTTCGAGCACCGCTACCTCCCCTACGACCGCGAGGCGGCCCTGCGCGCCTTTCACACGAGCGGGTTCCTCGCGGAGGTCGGGCTCGTCGCGGAGATCTTCTACACCGAGCTGCGCACCGCGCGCTCGCACCTGGTGCCGTTCCTGTTGTGGCTCGAGCGCGAGGGCCGCGCGTTCGGCCCGGAGGCCTGGCGGGCCTATCAGCAAGCGGCGCCTGAGCGGTTCAGTCCGGTAGGGTAAGGGCATGCACGAGCTCCGCACGGACGAGGAGATCAAGGCCGTGCTCGAAACGGCCCGCACCATCGCGGTGCTGGGGGCGCACGTCCGCCCGGAAAAACCCGCGCATTACGTGCCCGCGTACCTGCACCGGCAAGGGTACCGCGTCCTGCCGGTGAACCCCGTGTACGCGGGGCGCGTCCTGTGGGGCGAGGTGGTGCGCCCCGCGCTCGAGGCGCTCGAGGAGCCCGTGGATATCGTGAACGTGTTCCGCCGGAGCGAGGCCCTGCCGGCGCACCTCCCGGACCTGCTCGCGATGCACCCCCGGCCGCGGGTGGTGTGGTTCCAGCTCGGCATCCGCAACGACGCGGTCGCCGCGGCGCTGACCGCGCACGGCATCCGGGTGGTGCAGGACCGCTGCACGCTCGCGGAGCACCAACGGCTCCTCGGGAGCCGTTAACGGAGGCGCTATGCTGCGCGAATTGCGCCCGTTTCAAGACGCGGTCCTCGCCTGGTACCGCGCGCACCGGCGGGCCTTGCCCTGGCGGGGCGAGACCGACCCTTACCGCATCCTGCTCTCGGAGGTGCTCTTGCAGCAGACCCGCGTGGAGCAGGCGATCCCCTACTACCACCGGTTCCTCGAGGCCTTCCCCACCCTCCAAGCCCTGGCCGAGGCCCCGGAGGAGGCGGTGCTGAAGGCCTGGGAGGGCGCCGGGTACTACGCGCGCGCCCGAAACCTCAAGCGCCTCGCCGAGGCCACGCCGCACGGCCTGCCCCGCACCTACCGGGAGTTGTTGGCCCTGCCCGGCGTGGGGCCGTACACCGCGGCCGCGGTGGCCTCGATCGCGTTCGGCGAGCCGGTCGCCGCGGTGGACGGCAACGTCCGCCGGGTGCTGGCGCGGCTCTTCGCCGTTCCCGAGCCTCGCCCGGCGTGGCTTAGGGAAACGGCCCAGGCCCTGCTGGCGCGCGAGGCGGCCGGGGAGTGGAACCAGGCCCTCATGGAGCTCGGCGCGACGGTCTGCACGCCGCGCGCCCCCCGGTGCGCGGCCTGCCCCGCGGCCCGCTGGTGCCGGGGCCGCGCGACCCCCGAGCGCTACCCCGCCCCGAAACCCCGCACCGCCCGGAGCGTTCCGGCCGCGGCCCTCGTCCTCGCGGGCCGCGCGGGGTACGTCCTCGAGCGGCGCGACGGGAAGAGCCTCGGGGGGCTTTGGGGGTTCCCCCTGGCCGAGGGAGAGGCCGCCCTCGAGCGCCTCCAGGCGCGGTACGGGGTGCGCGCGGCGCGGCGGGTCGGGACGGTGCGGCACGCGTTTACGCACAAGAAGCTCACCGTCGCGGTGTGGTACGCTCGGACCGCCCAAGCCGGGGAGGACCCCCACGCGCGCCCCTTGTCGAAGCTCGACCGGAAGATCCTGGCGTTACTCGAGCGCCTCCCCGAGCCGCCGGCCCTCTAGGGCCATCTCGGCGTAGGTGCCGCGCCCCAGCACGCAAAGCCCCACGCCGTACAGGCCCTCCAGGCGCACCAGGCGGAAGTCCTCCCGCCGCCACTCGCCCGGCGCGAAGGCCGCGTAGGCCACGCGGTAGGCGGGCTGGCCCTCCTGGGCCGCCACCGCCTCCTCGCGGGTGACGAAGGTGAACCCGTGCCGCACCAAGTCCTCGTACAGGTCAGGATAGGCCGCCTCGGCCAGCCGCCCGGCCGCCTCCACCACCATCCCTACGTACAGCTTGGGATCCAGGAAGCTGCCCACGGCCAGCACGGTCTTCTCAGCCAGACGGCGCGGCCCCTCCCAGGTCGCGACCCCCACCACGCGCCCCGCCTCCACGAGGAGGCGGGTCGCTGAGGACTGGAAGAGGTGGAGGTTGCGCTCGGCCTCGAGGGCGTACTTGGCCTTTCGGTGCAGCTCCCAAGGCGCGATCCCCGCCTCCCAGATCTCGGCGAGGAGGGTCCCTTCGGGTGCCGGGCCGGGCACCGGCGTGAAGGGCAGGTACACCGTGTCCAGGCTCTGCGTCATGAGGCCCACGCGCGCCCCGCGCCGCGCGAGGGCGTACGCGGCCTCGGCCCCGCTGAATCCCGCGCCGACGATCAGAACGTCGTACTCCACGCCTCCGATTCTACTCGTGCACGCCCCCCAGCACCGGCACCCCCCGGTCCAGGGTGAAGCGCAGGTACCCCTCCGCCGCCCGCACCAGCACCTCCGCGCCCGTGCGGGCCTCGAGCCGCACGAAGAGCGGCTCGGCCTGGCGCGGCTCGCCGCGGTAGTACCGCTCGCCGTCCAGGGTGTAGGCCATGAAGAGGTCCTCGTCGTCCTCGAGGTAGTTCGGACCGTAAATCACCAGGACCTCGGCCTCCCCCGCCTCGGCGAGGGTGAGGGCGTACCACACGAACCCCTGCACCTCCCGAGCGTCCACAAACTCCCCCGCGGTGACGCCGAAACGCGCGTACGAAACCTCCGGAACGGCCTTCAGCTCGTAAAACAGCCCCCGGGGCCCGTGCACGAGCCGCACCGCCTCGTTCTCGTACACCCGGCCCTGCACCGCCTCACGCGCGTAATCCAAGGCCAGGCCGTACCGCTCCTGAAGGGCCTCGCGGTTCGGGCCCAGCTCGAGGGCCTCCACCAGCTCCCGGTACGGGTTGACCTCAAGCATACGGCTTGTCCCCCACGAAGACCGCGGCGATTCCGCCGGTGAGTAGGCGGTACCGCACCCTAAACCCCGCCTCACGCATCATCGCGGCGAGGGCTTCGGGCTTGGGGAAGCGCGCAACCGAAGCGGGCAGGTACCGGTACGCTTCGGGCTTTCCGGAGATCAGCCCGCCGATGCGGGGCAGGACCCGCTCGAAGTACAGCCGGTACCCGCGCCCGAGCAGCCCGGCGGGGGGCGGGGGGAACTCGAGGATCACCGCGCGTCCCCCGGGGGTAAGGACCCGGTAGAACTCCTCGAGGCCCTGGGCGTAGTCTGCGAAGTTACGGAACCCGAAGGCCACGGTGAGGGCCTCGAAGCTCGCGTCGGGGAACGGCATGGCCAGCGCGTCTCCCTCGATGAAGGTCACGGGGAGCTCAAGCTGGGCGGCCTTCTCCCGGGCGCGCTCGAGCATCGGCGCGGCGAAATCCAGCCCGATCACCTCGGCCTCGGGGCGCAGGCGCTTCATCAAGAGGGCCAGGTCCCCAGTCCCGGTCGCGACGTCCAGCACCCGCGTGGGGGCGGGCTCGAGGGCGAGGGTCGCGGCGACGCTGCGCCAGCGCTGATCCACACCGAGCGAGAGCACGCGGTTCAGCAGGTCGTAGCGCGGCGCGATCTCGCTGAACATCTGTTGTACAGCCTGGGCCTTGGGCGTCTCGGAGTTCGGCATCAAGCCCAGAGTCTACCATCCCGCGTGCCGTAAACGGACGCCTGGGGTACAATCGAGGGCGTGAGCCTTGCGTTCCCACAAAGGGGACGGGGGCTGGAATCACACATAAGGAACCGCGTCTGCTATGAGCAAGGGATCTCCTGGACTCTTCCTGAACCGCCTTTGGTTGCCGCTCGCCAGCCTAGGATTCATCGCGTTGCTCGCGGTGGCCCCGTGGGTCGTCGCGAACCGGGCCTTTGGCGGCAAGGGCGTGCTCGTCACGCCCTGGTCCGTGATCGACCTGACCGGCCGCGCGAGCACCCTGCCCGAGCTGGGCTGGCTAGGGCCGTTCTTCGTCTTCTGGGTGGTGTTGGCCACCGCGGCGGCGCTGCTGAGCTTCGTGGGCACGCCCCGCCAGCGGGCGCGCGGCCTGTACCTCCTGGGGGGGGTGGGGCTCGCCGCGTTCCTCGTGGAGGCGTACCTGTTCTACCAGGCGGTCTGGGCGGTGAACAACACCGCCCTCGCCGAGGGCGTCTCCCCCCGGCGACTGCCCCTAAAGCGCTACACCCTCTCGCTCGGCGCGTACGCGGGGTTCTTCTACAGCCTGGCCCTCATCCTCGCGGGCCGGTTGCAGCTCCCAGGCGGCCGGGCGTTTTTGGTGCGCTGGCGCGGGGTGGTCGTCCCGCTCGTCTCCATGTTCCTCGCGGTCCTCGCGGGCGCAGGCGTGGTCTGGCTCCTCAAGGACGTACCGGCCCCCGAAGGGGCCGGCCGGCTCGCGTACCTCACGATCAAGCTGGACACCGTAACCTACACCTTCCAGCTCCTCTTCGGGCCCGTCCTCTCCCTCTCGGGGATCTTCCAGAGCCTGCTCCTCGCCACGCCGCTCATCTTCACCGGCCTCGCGGTCGCCTTCGGGTTCAAGGCCGGCCTGTTCAACATCGGGGCGCCCGGACAGCTCACGATGGGCGCGATCGCCGCGATGCTGGTGGGCGTGTACCTGCCCGGCCCACGCGTGATCGTCCTGCCCCTCGCCATCGCCGCGGCCGCGGCGGGCGGCGCGCTTTGGGGCGCAATCCCCGGGTGGCTCAAGGCTCGCTTCGGGGCCCACGAGGTCATCAACACCATCATGATGAACTTCGTCGCGGCCTCGATCTTCCTCTTCCTGATCTCCGCGAACGAGTACACCTTCTTCGGGTACACCGTGCACCTCCCCTTCAAGTACCCCGGGTACGAGGCGCGCAGCTACGAGATCCAGGAGGAGGCCCGCATCCCCATGATGCTCCACCTCCTGGGCTTTGACGGGGCGGGGCCCGGCCACCTCTCCCTCGCCCTGCCCCTCGCGGGCGTCCTGGGCCTTCTGGCCTACCTCCTCCTGCGGCGGCTCGAGCTCGGCCACCGGCTCCTCGCCGCACTGGGCGCGGGGGTGCTGGGGTACCTGGTGGGGGGGTATCTGCCGGGTATCCCCATGGAGGTCTCCCCTTCCCTCGCCTCCGTGCGCCTGAACGGAGCTTTCCTGATCGCGCTGTTCGCGGTCGGGTTCTACAACTACTTCATGTGGCGCACCAAGGGCGGGTACGAGCTCCGCGCGGTAGGCCTCGCGCCCAAGGCCGCGGAGTACGGTGGGGTGAACATCGCCCGCAAGACCGTGCTCGCCATGGCGATCTCGGGGGCGCTCGCGGGCCTGGCCGCGACGCACTACGTGCTCGGCGGGGGGATCGACGAGTACCGCCTGAAGCAGTCCCTGCCCACCAACGTGGGGTTCGACGGGATCGCGGTGGCCTTGCTCGGCCAGAACACGCCCCTTGGGGTCTTCCTCTCGGCGCTGTTGTTCGGCGTGCTGCTCACGGGTGGCCTGCAACTCAACCTGCAGCTGGGCATCAGCCGGGAACTGGTCACGATCCTCCAGGCCCTGATCGTGCTCTTCATCGCTGCTGGCGGCTTCCTCCCGCGGTACTTCGTGGATCCGCTGCTCGCGGCTAAAGAGGAGCAGGCCGGGAAAGAGGTGGTGTGATGGAAGCTTTCCTGATCGCATTGTTCGCCGCGACGCTGCGCTCCACCGCACCGCTCCTCCTCACCGCGCTGGGCGGAATGTTCAGCGAGCGGAGCGGCGTCGTGAACATCGCCCTCGAGGGCATCATCCTCTTCGGCGCGCTCGCCGCCGCGGTCAGCACCCAGCTTTTGGAAGCCCCGTACCTCGCGGCGGACCCGAACAGCCGGGTGTGGTGGATCCCCTGGGTGGGGGTGCTGATCGGTGCGGTTGTGGGCGGGCTTGTGGGCTGGGTGCACGCGGTAATCTCGATCCGCTACAAGGCCGACCAGATCATCAGCGGCACCGCGATCAACCTGCTCGCTTTCGGCCTGCCCTCGATCATCCTCTCCTACCTGTACGGGAACACCACGAGCTCACAGGAGGTGGTGAACCGCCTGCCCACCTGGGGGGTGGGGGCGTTCCAGTTCAGCCCGCTCGTGTACCTGGCCTTTTTGCTCGTGCCGGTCACGTGGTACGTCCTGTTCCGCACCCCCTGGGGACTCCGGCTGCGCTCCGTGGGGGAGCACCCCGAAGCCGCGGACTCGATGGGGGTGAACGTCTACCGCATGCGGTACGCCGCGGTCATCCTCTCGGGGGTGCTCGCGGGCCTCGCGGGCGCGTACCTCTCGGTAGGGTTCCTGAACCAGTTCATCCGCAACATGTCCGCGGGTAAGGGGTTCATCGCGCTCGCGGCGATGATCTTCGGGAAATGGCACCCCCTGGGGATCCTGGGGGCCACGCTCCTCTTCGGGTTCGCGGACGCCCTGGCGATCCAGCTGGGCAGCGCGAACATCCTGCCGGGCGCGTTGATCCAGGCCTTCCCCTTCGTGGTCACGATGCTGGTCCTCGCCGGGTTCATCGGCCGGGCCCGTCCGCCCGCGGCGATCGGGAAGCCCTACGAGAAGTAAGCTCACCCTTCCCGGGGCGCCGCGACCCAGCGGCGCCCCGCAACGCGCACCTCGAGGACGCTCCCGTCCCCAAACCAGACCACGCACCGCCGCCGCGTGATCTCGAACCGCGCCACCCGATCCGCAAGGCGTGCGGCCTCCCCACTCCCCGCGGCCTGGTGCCACCGGGCGAACCCGTCGCTGCGCAGGTGCCACCAGCTACCGTCCGCGAAGAGGAGTTGGGCCTCCGTTCCCTGCCGGTTCACCCGAAAGCCCGCGAGGGCCGCCTCGACCACCCGGGCGGTCATTCGCGCTCAAGCTCCTCCTTCGGCACGGTCACGACCGCGCCCTCCTGGGTCAGGACGTCCACCGTGCCCGCGAGGGGGTTGAGTTTCTGCACCTTGCCGCACACTCCGTCCTTGCTGCACACCCGAGCGTTCTTCTTGGGCAGGTCCGCGAGGAGCTCCTTGTACATCGCGTGCTCGTACTGTAAGCAGCAAAGGAGCCGTCCGCACGGCCCGGAGATCTTCTCCGGGTTCAAGGGAAGCTGCTGGTCCCGCGCCATGCGGATCGTGACCGGCGCGAACTCCTGCAGCCAGGTGCTGCAGCAGCTCTCCATCCCGCACGCCCCCAGCGTGCCCAGGTACGCGGTCTGATCCCGCGGCCCCATCGCGGCGAACTCCACCCGCGCCCCGGAACGGCGCGCGATCTCCCCCACGAACCGCCGCAGGTCCACCCGCGACTCCGCCGCGTAATGCACCACCACGTGCCCCCCATCCAGGGTGTAGCTGCAGCCCAGGACCTTCACGCCCACCCCCTCGCGGCGCATGCGGGCCTTGAGCCACCACTTGAGCTCCTCCGCCCGCTCCTTCAACACCGCGGCGCGCTCGTGGTCATCCGCGCGCGCGAGGCGCACCACCTCCCCGTACGGTTTGTTCGCCTCGCGCGGTTCGGAACGCACCTTGCCCAGCTCGAGCCCGCGCGGGGTGCGCACCACCACCCAGCACCCGACCGGGGGCGGGTCCCCCTCAAACGCGCAGTCGTACAGCTTCGGGTTGTGCGACCCGTTATTCAAGCGTACCCCGACGCATCGCTGCATGAATCCTCCTCAGCTCCAGGACGGCCCACGCATAGGCCAGCTCCTCGCTGACGTACGCCTCGAGCGCCTCCTGCAGCTCCGCCAGGACCTCGAGGGCCTCCGCGCGCGCGGCGGGCGGCCACTCGGAAAGCCGCCAGGCCCAGTAGGCCCAGGGCGCAAACGGCCCTTCCGCGACCGCGCGCACCTCGAGCGCGGCCTCCAGGGCCTCCGCCGGCCGCTCGAGCGCCTCCAACAACCGGTCCACCGCTGCCCGCATGCGCTCGAGCCCCCCGGGGTCGGCGAGGGCCGCCACGAGCCGCCCCGGCGCTCCCTCAGCATAGGCCAAAAGCGCGGGGTCCTGCGTGAACCGGGAAAGGGTCGCCTCATCGACCGGCCCGAAGCGCACCTCGAGGGTCCGCGAGGCCAGGGTGGGCAGCACGAGCTCGCGGCTCGGGGCGATCAGGATGAGCCGCGCGTACCCGGGGGGTTCCTCCAGGAGTTTCAACAGCGCGTTCGCCGCGCTCTCTCCGAGGTGGTGCGCCCCGTCGATCACCGCGATCTTGGCGCGGAACCGGGGCCGGGTCTCGAGCCACCCCACCAGGCTCTCCCGGTCCTCCTCCGCGCGCGGCACGATCTGCTCGAGGCGGATCACGGCGCGGCGCGCCTTGCGGCCGGTTTTGGTCTCGGTTTCCGGGCGGATCTCGAGGTAGTCGGGGTGCGGCTCGAGGCGGCACGAGGCGCAGCGCCCGCAGGGCGGGAACCCCTCCTGGCAGTTCAGGCCGTACGCGAACCAGCGGGCGACCTGCCGGCGGCCCACGCCTTCCGGTCCGGTGAAGAGGAAGCTCTGCGCGCGGAAGGTGGGCAGCCGCGCGCGGACCTCCTCGTGCCCGAGGAGTTCACCGTCCCAACCGTAACCGCTCATACAACCCCTCGGGGAACCCCGCCGCCGCCAGGCGGGCGCGCACCCGCTCCAGGTCGAACGGCACCCGGTAGGCCTCCACGCACGCGGCGTCCGTGTCCCAGATCGCGTACCCCGCGAGGGGCACCCCGTCCCGGGGCTGCCCCACCGAGCCGGGGTTCACGAGCGCGCGGGCCTTGGGGGCTACCACCAGCTCCTGCTCCGCCTCGGTGAAGGCCTGGTAGCGCACCCACGGCCCCTTGGGGCCGTCCAGCGCAAGGAAGGCTCCGGCGAGGTGGGTGTGCCCGTGGAACACCCAGCGGGCCGGGGTGCACGCGAACGCTTCGCGGGCAGCCTCGAGCTCGTCCACGTACACCAGGGGGTCGCACGGGCTGCCGTGCACCGCCACCCAGTCCGCGCCTTCCGGCCGGAGGGCCCAGGGGAGCGCGGCGAGGTACGCGCGGTTCTCGGGGGAAAGCCGCGCGCGCTGCCAGCGCAGGATCTCGAAGACGTACCCCCCGCCTTGCAGCGCGTCCAGGGTGAGGAGCCACGCGTCGTGGTTGCCGAGCACCCCCTCGGCCCCCAAGGCCCGCAGGTGGGAGAGGACCGCGTCCCCGTCCGGGTAGTACCCGACCGCGTCCCCTAGGAATAGGACCCGGTCGAACCCCCGCACCTCCGCGTGGCGCAGCACCGCCTCCAGGGCGGGGAGGTTGCCGTGGATGTCCGCCAGGAGCAGGTAACGCACGTTAGCAGGATAGCATGAGAAATTGGTATCCTAAGGTGTCATGCAAGCACCCGGCGCGTCCCTTTCCCCAACCCAACCCCTGGAGCCAGCGCTCGAGGCGATCTGGGCGGACCTCGAGGTCCTCTCGAGCTTCACGAAGAGTTTCGTGGACGAGTACGGCACGAGTTACGCGTACCTGGAGGGCGGGTACGGCGGCGAGACCGTCCTCTTATGGGCGCCGCGCGCCTGGGCGGTGGAGGCGCTGCGCGCCTTGCGCCCCTTAAGGTACCGGGGGCGCGTGGTGCTCGCGCTGGACGCCTCCCCGGGCGACCTGGCCCCCTTTGAGCGGGCCCTGTACTGGACGGCCCCGCGCCGCGCCTTGATCGTGGTGGAGGGGCGAGGGGTCGGCGCGCGGTTTGGGGGCTGGAAGGCCGTGAACGGCGAGCGCCGGCCGCTCGAGGCCCCGGAGCCCGCTGACGCCGTGCAGCGCACCGCCCCGACGGGCCTCGTGTACGTGGAGGAACGCCGCTACCCGGCCTGGGAAGCTCCGGCTCCCGAGGGCCTGCCGTTGCTCGAGGGCCCCCACCAGGGGCACGCGGCCTGGGCGCGGGGCGTGCCGACCTACGGCGTGGGTCTGGTAAGCTTAAGCGAGACGCTCGCGGCCCTACTGGGCACGTGGGGCCTTTTGGAGGGTGAGTCATGAGCTGGGTGTGGTACGTAACGCTGTTCTTTATCGGCTCTCTCGTGGTGGGTTACGTCCTCTACGTGGCGCTCAGCCCGCGGAGCGTGGCGGTGGAGGGCGAGAACGTGGACCTGCGGTTCATCGGGTTCGTGCTCGCGCTCATCATCCTGGCGGCCTTCACCATCAGCGCGATGCTGATCCTGGGCAAGATCGACGAGATCGCCCCGCCCCTATAACCCCCCACCCTACAAGCCGCGGCCGGGAACACGTCCCGGCCGCGCGGCGTTTCGCGGTTCTCGAGGGTTACGCTTCGCCCAGCAGGTACGCGACGAGGAGGTTCACGCCCGCCTCGAGGTCCGCCTTGTGCACCGTCTCGGTCACGGTGTGGATGTACCGCGTGGGGATGGAGAGCGTGATCGCAGGCACGCCCGCGCGCGCCCGCTGGATCGCGCCTGCGTCGGTGCCGCCCAGGGGCAGGACCTCCATCTGGTAGGGGATCTTCTTCTTCTCCGCGAGGTCCACGAAGGTCGTGACGAGCCGCCGGTCGCTGATCGAGGCCCCGTCCATGACCTTGATGCCCACGCCTTCCCCGAGCCGGGTCACGGCCTCCTCCTCCGGCGCGCCGGGGGTGTCCACCGCGAGGGTCACGTCCAGGGCGATCCCGATCTCGGGCTCCACCCCGTACGCGCTGGTCACCGCGCCTCGGAGGCCAACCTCCTCCTGCGTGGTGAAGACCGCGTACACGTCGTAAGCCGGGGTCTTCCCGGCGAGGGCCTTGAGGGCCTCGATCAACAGGAAGACGCTCGCGCGGTCGTCCATGGCCTTCCCGGTCAGGACCCGGCCCAAATCCAGGGTCTCCTGGCGCAGCGTGACCGGGTCCCCCACGCGCACCCGGGCCTGCACCTCGTCCGCGGGCAAACCGAGGTCCACGAAAAACTCCCGGATCTCGGGGACCTTCTTGCGCTCCTCCGGGGTGGAGAGGTGGATTGGCCGCCCCCCAGGGTTCAGCACGCCCACCAAATCCCCCTCACGGGCGTGCACCACCACCTGGCGGGCGAACAGGTTCCGCGCGTCGAACCCCCCGGCGGGCTGCAAGCGCAGGAACCCCCGCGCGTCCACGTGGCGCACGTAGAACCCGATCTCGTCCATGTGCGCTGCGAGCATCACCCGCGGGCCTCGGCCGCGCTTGTGCGCGATCACGTTCCCGAGCGCGTCGGTGCGCACCTCGTCCACCAAGGGCTTGACCGCCTCCAGCACCCGCGCGCGCACCCGGTCCTCCCAACCGGGAATCCCCGGGGTTTCGGTGAGTTCCTTCAAGAGCGTGTAATCCAGCGCCATAGCACCCCCACTATACCCGGGGGTTCATACCTGGTTAGGATTAGTGCACACTAGTGCACACCGGCCCACCACCAGGATGTGGACCTAACCTTACCGCCACCCGCTCCACCTCCCCGTTCTTGGCCCGGTTCAGGAGCTTGACGAGCCCCCGCCGGTTCTCGTTCACCCCGCTCGCGACCTCGGCGATGACCTCGTACGTCCAACCCCGCTCCCTGGCGAACGCCTCCAGCCGAGCGATCTGGTTCTTGAGAAACGCTTCCTGCTTCCTCGTGCTCACCCGGGCGTAAAGCACGGTGCGGGGCTTCGGCTTCGCCGGGGGAGCCTCCAGCCCCAGGGAGAGAAGCCGCTCGATCTCCTCCCTCCGGTACCGCCTGCGGCCACCGGGGGTGCGGACGGGGTGCAGAAGATCCTGCTGCTCCCACTTGTACAGGGTGTTGCGGTGGAGGCCGTAGCGCTCCCGGATCTGGTGTGCTGTAAGGAGAAGCGGATCCATCTGAGAGATGATGTAAAGCAGGGTTGGCTATTTTTCAACTGTTTAAACCTCCCGCAGGTCCTCCAATAAGAGCCACCCCACCCCCTCGGGCAGCGCGTTCAGCAACGGCTCGAGCCGCGCCGCGACCGCCTCGGAGAGGGGCTTGAGCTCCGCGGGAGCCCGCTCGGTCTTGGTGAGGAGCGTCACCTGGTAGAAGGCCTGCGTCGCGGTGGGCGTGCCGTCCTCAAAAAACGCGAAGGGCGGCGGCACCGCGTCCACCAGGACCCACACCCGCGCCGCGCCTCCCGCGAAGGGCACCTCGAGGCACTCGGGCAGCAACGCGCGCCCCTCGAGGCCCCGGTCCTTGGGGTGCCACAGGTACCCTTGGAAGAGCTTGACCGCCCGCATGCTAGGGGGTTTGGGGCGCGGCGGGGAGCGTCACGCCCTCGGCCTTAAGGGCCGCCCGGAACCCTTCCGGGTCCTGGAAGTGGTGCGTGCGGAATCCGAGTTGCCGGGCCGCCTCGAGGTTCTCCGCGTTGTCGTCCACGAACAACACCGCTTCCGCCGGTAACTCCAGCCGCTCTAACGCCAGCTGGAAGGCTCGCGGGTCGGGTTTCTTCACGCCTTCCTCGTTGGAGAAGACCACCGCGTCGAACCGGTCGAAGTGCGGCCCCGAGCGGAGGTACTGGGAGATCACCGGGTAGTTGTTGGAGAGGAGCCCCACCCGCAGTTCCGGCGGCCACGCCGCGAGGAGGGCGTACATCTCGTGGCGCGGCGCGACGCAGGAGAGGAACAACAGCTCGAAGCTCGCGTACGGCGCCTCCACCCCCAAGGCCTCCGCGAGCGCCTCCCAGAACTCCGCGAGGCTCCACGCGCCGACCTCGAGGTGCGCGACCCGCGCGAAGTACGCCTCGGCCACCCGGGCTTCCTCCAGGCCGAAGTGCTGCGCGAGGGTGCGCACCACGCGGCCGTCGAAGGTACCCACGGTGAACACCCCGCCCCAGTCGAACAGCACGCCTCGCAGCTCCATACGCGCGAGTATACCCTACCCCTTGACCACGATGAGGGGCCGGAGCCGCGCGACTTTTTTCCCGATCCCCGCGCCGTGCACCACGTCCACCACGCTGGCCACGTCCTTGTACGCCTCGGGCATCTCCTCGTCCACCGTGGCGCGGCTCGCGGCGCGCACCAGGATGCCCTGCGCCTCGAGCTCCGCGATCAGGTTGCGTTTCCGCGCGGCTTTCTTCGCCTTGTGTCGGCTCATCTGGCGGCCCGCGCCGTGGCAGCTCGAGCCGAAGGTGCGCGTCATCGCGCCGGGGGTGCCCGCGAGGACGAAGGAGTACCGCCCCATGTCCCCCGGCACGAGGACGGGCTGCCCCACCGTGCGGAAGGCGGGCGGTACGTCCGGCGCGCCGGGCCCGAAAGCGCGCGTGGCGCCCTTGCGGTGCACCAGGACCCGCCGGCCCGCGTACTCCTCGAACTTGGCGTTGTTGTGCGCGAGGTCGTACAGGACGCGCAGCTGGTGGTCCCGCGGGAGGAAGCCGGCATCCTCGAAGGCCAGGCGCACGTTGTGCGTGATGAGCTGCCGGTTCGCGAACGCGAAGTTCGCCGCGGCGGCCATCGCGTGCAGGTAGTCCTGCCCTTCGGGGCTCTCGATGGGCGCGGCGGCGAGCTGCCGGTCCACGAGCTCGATCCCGTAGCGCCGGGCGGCTTGCAGGAAGCGCTCCACGTAATCCTGGCAGACCTGGTGCCCCAGGCCGCGCGAGCCGGTGTGGATCAGGACGGTGACCTGCCCCACCCAAAGCCCGTAGGCCTCCGCGGCCTCGGGGTCGTACACCTCGTCCACGTACTGCACCTCGAGGAAGTGGTTCCCCGAGCCGAGCGTGCCGAGCTGCGGCCCGCCCCGCTCCAAGGCGCGGGCGCTCACGCGGTCCGGGTCCGCGAGGGGCAGCCGCCCCCCGGACTCGATGCGCTCGAGGTCCGCCGCCTCCCCGAACCCTTGCGCGACGAGGGCCCGCGCGCCTTCGCGCAGCACGGTCTTGAGGTCCTTGGGGCTCCAGCGCACGTCCCGCCGCGCTGAGCCTACGCCCGCCGGGACCCGCCGGTACAGGGCGTCCGCGAGCCGGGTTTTTCGGGGCTCGAGGTCCTCCCGCGTGAGGCGCGTGGTGAGGAGGCGCACGCCGCAGTTGATGTCGAACCCCACCCCGCCGGGACTGACCACGCCGCCCGCCGTGGGGTCGAAGGCCGCCACGCCCCCGATGGGGAAGCCGTACCCCCAGTGGATGTCCGGCATGGCGAGGGCCGGCCCGACGATCCCGGGTAGGGTCGCGACGTTCACGAGTTGCTTTAGGGAGGCGTACCCTTCAGCCTCGAGCTGCGCGAGAATCTCGTCGTTGGCGTAGAACACCGCGTCCACCCACATCTTGCCGTGGCGGGGGATGCGGTAGGTGTAGCGGTCCAGGCGTTCGAACGGCACGTTGTCCATGGTTCACCTCCTACACGTCCAGCACCACCCGCGCCCACCAGCCGCTCGTTTCGGGGCGCACCTCGAGGCCGTGGAAGGTCGCGCTTTTGATCTCGCCTTGCCAGCCCATCGCTTCCGCGTCGAAGGGCTGGCCCTCGAGCCGGGCGCGGAGCGTGAAGCCTTGGGCGTCCTCCGTGATCGTGATCGCGGCGCGGGCGGGCACGAACCCCGCGGTTTGTACGAGGTAGATGAGTTCGTTCAGCCAGCGCACCAGGAGGAACTCGAGGTCCGGGGCTTGGAGCGTGACCTCGCGCGTCGCGCTGCCTTGCGTGGGGGGGTGTTGGAACATGAGGCGCAGGAGGCCTTCGCGCGCGGTTTCGAAGAGGGCTTCGCGGGTGGGGGCGCGGACCTCGAACCCCACGTCGGCGGTGTGGTCCAGCATCCGGATCATATGAGCTCGTGCTGTTCGGGGCCCGTGTACCCCACGAGGTGGAAGGTCTCCACGGCCAGGCGGTGCGGGAAGCGGTCCATGAAGTTCAGGACGGAGAGGGCTTGGGTCTTGTGCTGCGCCATGGCGTTTAGTTTGCGCAGGAGGATCTCGGGGGGGATGCGGCGGGTGTGCGTGGGGGGCAGGTACCCGGCCTCGTGCCCTGGGTACGGTTCGGGCGGCGCGTAGTAGTAGAGCCGCGTCTGGATCCCGCTTTGCTGCACGGCTTGGGTGACCCAGCGGCTCGTGGCGACGTGGTCCGGGTGGCCGTTAATCCCGTTGGGGGGGAAGGTGAGGACCGCGCGGGGCTTTAGGGCGCGGAGGCGGTCCACCAGCATCTCCGTGATCTCGGGGTGCTCGGCCACGCCGCGGTCCGGGTAGGTGTGCACCTCCAGGTGCTGGATCCCGAGGCGCTCGGCGGAGCGGCGCAGTTCCGCCTCGCGCACCTGGGGCAACTCATCCTGGGTGCAGAGCCCTAGGGTGCGGCCCTGATCCCCGCGGGTGAGGGTGATGAGGCCGGTCTTGAGGCCGCGTTCCGCGTACTGGATCAGGGTGCCGCCCGCGCCGAAGACCTCGTCGTCCGGGTGCGGCAGAATAAGGAGCAGGTCCATGCCCTCATTCTCGCACCTTCTACCCTATCGGTGCGTGGCCGGGTTAGGCTTCAGCCGGGGTTTCCACCAGGCCTAGCGCCTCGAGGAACGCGTCGAGGAAGGTGGCTTGGTTCACGACGGTGACGTTGTGCAGCGCGGAAAGCTCGCGGGCGCGGGCCTTGTCCACCCCGAGCAGCACCAGGAAGCTTTCTTTGGCGGAGAGGCCGAGGGTTTTCTTGAGTTTGGAGTACTTGGCGATGTGGGCTTGGAAGTCCCCGGTCTTGGTCTCGAACCAGAAGACGCGGCCCTGCACCAGGACGAGCACATCCAGCTCGGTCTGGTCCCCGTTCGGGAGGGTGACTTGAAGGCCGCGCGCTACCTCGTGGGGGAGGTTCTTGGAGCGGAGGGCCTTCTGGATTTTTTGCATGACGTAGCTCTCGAGCCACCCGCCCGTGAGGAAGTTCTGTACCCAGCCTTCGGTGCTGGCCTTGGCCCGGAGGCGGCGTTCCTCGCTTTTGTAGTGGTAGCTGGTGAGGAGGGCGTATTGCTTGAGGGAGGTGCAGAACTGGGTGGAGTTGCTGATTTCTTCTTGGCTCGCGTCGGTTAGGGAGAGCTGGAACTGGCGTTTGGTGGAGAGGCTTTGCTTGAGCTTCTCGTAGACGCGCGTGAGGGTGGGGTACCGGTCCCCGAGGAAGAGCGCGAGGCGCGCGAGGACTTTTTCGCGTTCGCGGTCCTCCTCGCTTTCCTCTGTGGGCCGCCGCTGGATCTTGATCCCGCGGGAGGCGAGCCACTCCTCGAGGGTGTTGGGGCCCGCGCGTTTGGGGGGCGGGGGCGCCTCGGGCGCTTCTTCTGGGGGCGCTTCGCCTTGGATCATTTGCCAAAGCTCGAGCACAAGTTGGCGGAAGCGTTCGGCTTTGGGGGTGGTGGGGCCGAGGGTGAGCCCGTCCAGTTCGGGGAGGGGTAGACCCAAGCGGAGGCTTTCAAGGACGCGTTCTTCCAGGGCTTCTTGGAGCGCGTGGCGGGCGGCCTCGAGGTTGTTGGCTTCGACGTGTAGGGAGAACTCGGGGATGTCGGCGGCATAGCGGCCCGCGGCTAGGAGATCGTACCGGGCGCGCTCCATGGCTTTGGCGAGGTATCGGGTAAGGATGCCCATGGGGGCATTATACTTTCTTTCGCTTCCTTAAGGGGGTGCGGGGCGCGTGAAGCGCGTTTTTAGGCCGGAGCTGCAGCGGCCTTTTGGGGAGGTGGGTTTTTGTGCGGGGCTTAGCTTTCTTCTTCTTCGTTCTTTTCGTTCTTTTTGGGGGTTCTGTGTGCTTCGTGAATCTCGGGGTGGTCTGCGAAGTTCCCAAGAGGCTTCTTCCCAATGGTCACGGTTCCCCCAGACATGCTTTCGCGGAGATCAATGAGTTCGTAGAGATCCTTCAGGGCTTCTTCTAGTTCTTGGTGGAGTTTCTTCTCTTCGTCCGTTTGTTTGTTTTCGTGGTCATCGTGCATGTTTGCCGTTCCAATCCTATGAATCGTTATTTGCAGAGGTTGGTCTTCCCTGAGTCTACAACTAGTGGGTTCCCGAAATAGGGTTTTTGTTGCAATCCCCTTACGAGGCTGACCTTTTTGCAACTCAGGAGTTGCAGTATTACGCTCCTGAAGGACCTGCCAAGTGGTTGCAATCCCCTTACGAGGCTGACCTTTTTGCAACGTGCTGGGGGTGGAGACCCGCACCGAGGCCCGGGAGGACCTGGTTGCAATCCCCTTACGAGGCTGACCTTTTTGCAACTCTGCCGTTTCGGAGGCCCGTCCTGGACGGGGTTTTTGAGGGCGTTTTAGACACCCCCCCAGTTATCCACAGGCAATCCTCTGTGGATAGCTCGGAATTAGCGGAGCATGCAACATCGCGTTAATCCCGTCCCTGACGCTAAAGCCCGCGTTTTCAAGGTCCGTGCGGGGTGAAGCCCGCGCCTACCCTCAAAATATTACACGATTCCCGCGAATTTTCAAACAATAAATGCGTTTTCTTCTTCCGTAATCTTTCCGACCCCCAAGACCTGCACCGCCCCCCGAACCGAGTAGATCCGCACGCTGTCCTCCGAGGGCTCCATCACCCGCTCCAGCCGTTGTTTCAAGGCCTCCACCTCACTCGCGTTCAACCAGCACTCGAAGACGGAAAGCTGCACGCGTTCCCCGTAGCTCTT
Source organism: Marinithermus hydrothermalis DSM 14884 (assembly GCF_000195335.1). NCBI lineage: Bacteria > Thermotogati > Deinococcota > Deinococci > Thermales > Thermaceae > Marinithermus > Marinithermus hydrothermalis. The sequence continues at coordinate 192,674 of NC_015387.1, read as the reverse complement.
GAGGAGGTTCGCGATCTTGACGCGCCTTCTGTCATCCGGAACGTCGTACGTTACCGTGTAAAGCACGCCTTTCCTCACCGTGACGCCTCCAAGAAGAACGGGTGGTAGGCGCGGCGGCCCTCCACCGCTGCCGCTAGGCGCACGCCCTGGTACGCGATCATTCCCGCGTAGGTCGTGCGTTTAGAACCATCCGGGTGGCGCACCTCCTGGTTCAGGCGGTGCGCCAGCACCCGAACCAAGCGCTTGCGTCCCCCCTCGTTCAAGTACACGCCCCCGCCACGCGCCTCAAAATGCTGCGCGGGGTCCAGCACCCCCTCCTGAAACGCCCGGAGTACCGTCACGTCCACCACAGGCACCCGGAATTCCTCCATGAGGTCCAAGGCCAGCGCAGGGTTCCGCCGGCCTTCCACGTGCAAGAACCCCACCTCCGGGTGAAGCCCCGCCAGCACCACCGCCAACCACGCCCGCGCCAGGAGTAACGCGTACCCGTACGAAAGCGCCGCGTTCGGCGCGTCCCGAGGCGGGCGGCGAGAACGCCCCCCAAACCCGTACGGCCCCAATCCACTCGCGAGTCCCTCAAAGTACGTGCGGGTAGCGATGCCTTCCACGCCGCGCAGGCGCTCGAGGCCGCCTACAAGAACCGCTCCTCCCGGGTGGGCCTCCGGGACTGGGCCCTTTTGGCCTTCCTCTACGGCACGGGCCTGCGCCTCTCCGAGGCCCTGGACCTCACCTACTCGGACATCACCTACCAGGACGGGATCCCCCACGCCATCCGGGTCTGGGGCAAGGGGGACAAGAAGCGGGTGATGGTCCTCTCCCCCACGGCCCAGCGGGCCCGCTACCAGTGGCTGAAGCACCGGAACTTGGAGGAGCTCCCACGAACCCCTACATCTGGAGCCACACCTCCAGGCCCAACCGGGGGAAGCCCTTCTCGGCCCGCTCCGTGGAGGCCATGGTGAAGCGGTGGCCCGGCGGGCGGGCCTCGAGGACTGGCACCGGATCACCCCCCACAAGCTCCGCCACTCCTACGCCAGCGCCCTGGTGGAGGCGGGCCGGGGGATTAACGAGGTGAAGGAGCTTCTGGGGCACAGCTCCATCAGTACCACCCAGGTCTACGTCCACGTGTCCCAGCGGCGCCTCGAGGAGGCCGCCCGCACGATGCCGGACGTGATCGGGTGCCCCTCAATCAGGCGTTTGGAGCAAGGTGCTCGGTCACCTTTTCCCCAAGCGAGCTCCGTAAAGCGCTGGCGCACGTAGCGGCATTTAAACACGGCCGCTACCGGGGATCCGGCACCTGCGGGCCCGCCAGCTCCACCACCCGATCGAAGCGGTTGTGCAGCGCTTCGTCCCCGTGCAGCACCACAACCAGGGCCTTTCCCGCGGTCCGGCGCAGGATGAGGTCGAGTACCCCCTCACGGCTCTCAGGATCCAGATTGGCCAAGGGTTCGTCCAGGAGGTAGAGGTCGGCCTCCTCGCACAACAGCGCGCCGATGGCGGCCCTCTGCCGCTGCCCCGAGGACAGGGCCTCCGGGCGGTGGTCTTCCAGGCCCTCCAGCCCCAGTTCCCGGCGGAGCCTGGCGTCGGGGACCAGCTCGCGCACCGTCAGGGGCGGCAGTTCAGGGGGAGCGGTGAGCGCGGCCACCCGCGCGGGCAGCTTCACCTCGCCCTCCTGGGGGGCTAGATACCCCGACAGCACGTGCAGCAGGGTGGACTTGCCCGCACCGTTGGGCCCCACGAGCAGCAGGCGCTCACCCGGACGGATTTCCACCTGCGGCAGTTCCAGCAGGGCCCCGCCCGCATAAGCCAGCCGCACCCCCTCGAGACGGGCTTCGGCGGCCGGCTGCGCGTAGGGGGTGGGTGCGGAGGAGAGCAGCCCGTGGATGCGCTCAAGGACCTGCGCGTGACGGTGGAACTCGGGCACCCTACGCAGCAGGGCAAAGGTGTTGTCCACCGCCCGCCAGAAGGCGTTGACGAAGGCTAGGTACCCGCCAAAGCTCAGCACGCGGGCCAGCACGAAGTAGCCGCCCACGATCAGTGCGAGCGTATTGGCTAGGTTCATGAACACGTCGCTCCAAGCCTGCTGGGCCTCCATCAGCCGGTGGCTGCGGTAGGTGTCGTCAAGGTAGGTGCCCAGGGCTTCCCGATTGGCGGCCAGGGTCGGACGGAGGAGGCGGGGTAGGCCGCGCAGGGCCCGGAAGGCCTTAAGCGACTGGGAAAGGACCTCGAGGTAGCGGGCCTCCCCCTCCCGCTCGTCCTCGGCGGCCCGGCGAACCCTCGTCCCGACCCGCTGCGCCACCCACAGCAGCGGCGGGACCAGTATCGCCAGGGCCAGGGTAGCCTGCCACGACAGGTACAGCAGCACTCCCAGGAAGGCCAGGGCCGCCAGGGCCTGGCGGGCCACGGCGACCAGGAGAGAAACCGCGGGGACCAGCCCCTCGAGGACGTCCTGGTGAACCCGACTCACGAAGGCCCCGGCCCCCTCGCGGCTGAAGTCTCGCCAGTCGAGGCGGAGGGCCTTGGCTAGCAGCCGCCCCTCTACCTCGAGCACCACCCGGTTGACGAAGGCCTTCTGCCAGAGCGAGACGGCCCAGAACAGGGCGATCAGGCTCAGTCCCGCGGCGAGGTAGGCGAGCCCCAGGAGCCCGAAGCGCCGGAAGTCTTGCGTGACCACGGCCTCGTCGAAGAGCCACTTGAGCATCAACGGGTGAAGCAGGGCCTCAGCCGCGCTCACCAGGCTGCTAACCGCCAGCAGGCGCAGGAATTCGCCCCTGCGCCCCTCCAGAAGGGTCCATAACGTCCTCATCGGGCGTCACCTCATCCAGCATAAAGTCGGCGGGGCCGGGATTCACCACCCGGTGCAGCACCCGCAGAACCCCTGCGCAACCGGTCGCAAAGTCGCAGGAGACCCGCAGCAGACCCTCACCGGGGGCGGCCAATCCCTCCAGGGTTCGTCCCTGGGGTAGGAGGCTGGCGCATACGGACGGTTCGAAGAGGTGGAGGGTGCGCAGCCCCTCCAGCTGGCGCTCCAGCCGCGCAAGGTAGATCGGCTCCCTAGTGAGCAGGTAGGCGTCGAGGAGGGTGTCGATGATTCCGGCCACACCAAACAGGTGGCCCGGGAGCACCGAGTACTTGCGGCTAAGGTCGAGGCAGGGCCGCGGGAGCTGGGCCAAACCCCACAGGGCGAAGCCCCAGGGAGCGTCCAGCACCAGGTGGACAGGACGGGGGAGCGAAGCGGACGCCAGGAGGGTCAGGCCGAGGAACCGTAAGGTTTCTACACCGCTATGGCAGGTCATACTGTGTTTATTCTAAGTACACTCCCCTTAAGATTATTTTTGACTCCACACCCCCTAGGGCCTTAAGGGCCGTGAGGTACAGGGCAATCACGGTCTTGCCGCTTCCCGTCGGGCCGAGCGCCCCCATCATGGGTGCTTCGCCCCACCTGCTCTCGCGGCTCGAGTCCCGAGGATCGCGAGGATCGTTGCTTCAGGGCTCCTGCCCAGCGTGTGAATCGAAGCCGCGAACGACGGCATCTCCTCCGGGACGCGCGGGTGTTCCCGCCACGCCTCGCGCACGAGCGGCCAGACCTCCTCCCGGTAGTACCGCTGCGCTTCGGCCTGTCCTTTTTCCCGATGGATCGCCTTGTACGCCGCCCAGCGTGCGTCCAACGTCTTCACGCTCACCACCTCGGCCACTCCGGGGCCGGCTCGAGGCCCAGGCTGTGCAGGTAATCCCGCATCTTCTCGTAATCCTCGCGGGTCACGGGGCGCGTGCCGTGCGCGAGGATGCTCTCGTGCCGCCGTTGCAGCAGGGGGCGGAGCTTCCGCTCGTAATCGCCGCGCAGGACCTGTGCGAGCGTGCCCGACGCGCCAAAGTGCAGGTCCAGGTCAAACGCTAAATCCAGGACCTCCTTAAGCCCCAGCATCCCCCGCGCGCGTTCCTTCAGGTACTCCGGCACGCCTTGCGGCCAAGCGTCCGGCTTGCGAAGCCAAAGCTGGTGCCGCTCGTACAAGTCCACCTCCGCGGCGAGCTCCACCGCGCGGTACAGCCGCGCGAGCGCGTCGTCGTACCGCCCGGCCTGCGCGCGTCGCTCCGCGTTCGCGAGGAGGTCCTGCAACAACTCCGGGACAGGCTTCCCCTTGGCCTGCACGATGCGCTCCAGGAAGCCCTGGGCCGCCTCGAGCGCCGTGAGGACCCGGACCTTCGCGCCGTGATGCCAGGCCTCCGCAACGGCGAGGGCCGGCTCGAGGTGCGCGCGGAAGCGCTCCAGGGCCTCCGCGTGCTGGAACCGGTCCCAGGCGTCCATGCCGCGCGTGATCCCGAGGAGGTGCCGGTGAAACCGTTCCTCCGAAGGCGTGAGGGGACGCGAAAGGATGCGCTCGAGCCACGCTTGAGCCTCGAGCATGCGCCCGGCGTTCCAGGCTTGGCGGAACGCGCTCCATTCCTGGGTGTAGTAGCGGGTGGTGGGGTCCTCGAGGAGGCGGATTTTTTCGTGTCCGCTCACCACGCGGCCGGCCTCGTCGCGCCGGGTGCCGCCCACGTAACTGAAGGTCACGCCTTGGCCGGTGAGGGCGAGGGCCAGGCCCGCGATCATGGGTTTCGTGCCGCCGGTGATCTCCGCGAGGATGACGCGGGCCTCCCACTCCTTGGCTTTTTTGAGGGCTTTGCGGGCCGCTTGGTAGCTTTCGGTGAGGGACTCGGGTTCCTCGATGAGGATCGTGTGGTGCTTGAGTTCGCGCTTGAACTCCGAGAGGATCAGGGCGGCCGTGGGGTGGCTGTCCTGGCTCGCGATGAAGATCACGCCGTCCGGGGCGTGCTCCATGAGGCTGGCGAGCACGGGGTCCGGGGTCTGCCCTACGGTGGCGATCAGCACCTGGGGTACTTCTCCTTGTTGCATAAGTGCATTCTATAAAGCTCGTTGCAGCGCCGTCCTTGCCTCGATTCCCTCCGGAACGAGCACTCCCCGGCCATACCGGACGGCGCCGCGCTTCCTAGCGCCTCAGGGGGTTACGAAGCCCGCGGTGTGCGCCACCGCACGTGCCGTCCGCCGCGCCCGTGCTATTCCTGGAAAAGGATATGCCGGATCCGGTATATGAAGCGGCCCTCGCGGGCCTACTCCACGACGTGGGCAAGCTGTACCAGCGGGCGTACTGGAACCACCCGCCCCCCGAGCTGCCCGACCGCACGCACACCGCGTACACCGCGTGGTTCGTGCAGCGACACCGCCAGGCCTTCGCGAACGCGGGGCTCGAGCCGGACCGCCTCGCGCACGACGCGGCGCACCACCACCTACGCACCCCGAAAGGATACGCGCCCGACACGCCCCTCGCGTGGACCGTGTACTACGCGGACAACTACGCGGGCCAAGAAGACAACGAGGAGCCCCACACACCCACCACGCCGCTCACGCCCGTCTTTCAACGCGTCTCCCTAAGCGGCCCGCCGAAAGCGAGCGGCCTGGGGTACGACCTCGCGCCCCACACCCCGAACGCCGCGTACCCTAGCGCACACCCCAACGTCCGCCCGGAGGCGTACGCGCAACTCGCAGAGCGGCTGGACGAGCGGATGCTCGAGCTCGCGCGGCAGGACGCGGACCTCAAGGCCCTCCTCGCGAACCTCACCGCGTTCCTTCAGGAGGTCGCTTGGTGCGTGCCTTCGAACACGCAGAGCGAACCGGACATCGCGTTGTTCGACCACCTGCGCCTCACCGCGGCGATCAGCGCGGCGCTTTGGGCGTACCACGCCGAGACCGACGGCCAGGTCACGCCGGAGGGCCTTGAGCGCGAGGTGGAGGCGAAGTTCCTCCTGGTGCTCGGGGACCTGGGCGGCATCCAGCAGCACATCTACCGCATCCAAAGCGCCCAGACCGGCACGGGCGGGATCGCGAAGCGCTTGCGCGCCCGCAGCCTCGAGGTGGCCCTCGCGACGGAGGCGTTGGCCTTCGACGTGCTGGCGCGCGTGGGGCTCCCGCCCTTGAACCGCGTGATGAGCGCGGGGGGCAGGTTTTACCTGCTCCTGCCGAACACCCCCACAGCGCACAAGGCCCTGGAAGCGGCGCGCGCGGCGTGGGAGGCGTGGGCGCTCGGGGAAGGCGCGACGCTCGTGCCGCACCTCGCGGCGCACGCCTTCCCCCCAGCGGGGTTCCGAGCCTTCCCGGAGGTGCTTCAGGCCGCCCACAAGGCCCTCGCCCAAGCCAAGGCCCGCCCCTTCGCCACGCAACTCCACACCCCGTACCCCTTCGGGGAGGCCGCGCTGCGGCCGTGCGCGGCGTGCGGGGTGCGGCCCGCCGTGCGGGACGAGGCGGGCGCCTTGTGCCGCGGGTGCCAGCGCGACCAGGAGGTGGGGAAACGGCTCCCGCGCGAAACCGTGATCGCCCTCTTCGCCGAACGCGCGGATTACGCCTTCCCCGGCGTGCCCGTCGCGCTCGGGAAGGGCGGCGCGTACCATTTGCGGGCCCACCCCAACCCCGCCCCGAGCGCCACGCCGTTCGAGGTGCGCCCCTTGCTGGGGCACCTGCCCACCGTCCAGGACGCGCAGCGCGCCCTACCGGAAGGCACGGATTACGCAGCGTGGCTCGAGCAACAGGGCCTCGCGGGGGAGGAGGATGACCCGAACGAGGGCCTTTCCCCCGCCCCGGAACGCCCCCTGACCTTCGGGGAGCTCGCGGCGCTCTCGGAGGGGGTGCCGTACCTGGGCGTGCTCATGCTGGACGCGGACCGCATGGGCGAGGTGTTCAGCCGCGGGTTCGCCTGGGCCGAAACGGACTACGCGACCCCCAGCCGCATCGCGAGCCTCAGCCGCATGCTCGAGCAGTTCTTCGCGGTGGAGGTCCCGAACCTCATCCGGCACCCGGAACGATACGCCCAGCGCCTCGGCTGGGGAGCCCGCGCAACCTGGAAGCAGCGGCGCTACCCCCTGATCTACTCGGTGTACGCGGGCGGGGACGACGTCTTCCTCTTAGGCCCGTGGGACGCGGTGCTCGAGTTCGCCCTGGACCTGGAGCGGCTCTACCGCCTGTACACGCAAAACCCCACCTTCACGCTCTCCGGGGGGTTCGTGCTCGTGCGGCCCAAGACCCCCGTGCCGCACCTCGCCGCGTCCGCGCACGCGGCGGAGAAGGCCGCGAAGCACGCGGGGCGCGACCGCTTGAGCGTGTTCGGGCACCCGGTGCGCTGGGCGGACCTGGGTTCGCTCGCCGAGCGGGCTGAGGCCCTCGCGCACCGCTTCGAGGAGGGCGTGCCGCGAGGAATGGCGTACCGGCTGCTGGACCTTTGGCGGTTGTGGCGGCGCTGGGACGAGGCCCAGGACCCGGAGGGGCTGCGGTACAAGCCCCAGCTGCACTACCTCTTCCGCCGGGAGGACCTGGCGGCGCAACGGCCGTTCCTCGAGCCGCTCTTCAACCACCAGTCCCTCGAGATGCGCCACCTGCCCGTGTGGGTGCAGTGGGCGACCTACAAGACGCGAGGTAAGTGATGGGCAAGGCAAAGGTGTACTACCAGGACAAAACAAAACAGCGGCTGCGCGCGGACTTGTTCAGCGAAGAGGCCTACCGGGATGCCCAGCGGCTCGTGAAAGCCCGCGTGGCGACCACCCAGGTGCGGCGGTACTTCGGCGAGATCCGCGCGCTCCAGGCGCGCTACAACGTCCTCAAGCACGAGAAAGGCGCGGAAGCAGCGTTCGAGGAGATCCGCCCGTACCTGGGCCTCCTCAAGGCCAAGGCCTACTACGGGCGGCGGAACAACAACAATCGCCCGAACGACATGTTCACCCTGTCCACCTTCCTCACGGAGTGCCTGGACGGGGTGGAGGACCCCAAGAGCTTCGAGGCCATGGTCAAGTACGTGGAGGCGGTGGTGGCGTACTTCACGCCGGACGCAGAAAGGAGAAGCTGATGCGGCTTTTGAAGCTCAAAGTGATCCGCGGTGAGCTCGAGGCCAAGACCGGCCTCCGGATCGGCGGCAGCCGGGAAGGCTTGGAGATCGGCGGGGTGGACAACCCCGTGATCCGCAACCCCCTCACGGGCGAACCGTACGTGCCCGGCTCCTCGATCAAAGGCAAGATGCGCAGCCTGATCGAGTGGAGCCTGGGGGACGAGTACCTGGTGGACGACACGAAACACACGCACTCCTGCACCCGAGCTGACTGCCCCGTCTGCCGGGTCTTCGGCTCCACCGCGGCGGACTCCCGCCCGGACCAAGGCGTGCGCGGCCCCACCCGCCTCATCGTGCGCGACGCGTACCTCACCCCCGCAAGCCGCCAGGCCCTCCAGGAGATGAACCTCGAGCGCGGCACCCTCTTCACCGAGATCAAGCAGGAGGTCTTCATCCCGCGCCTGGGCGGGGACGCGAACCCCCGCACCATGGAGCGCGTGCCCGCCGGGACCCGGTTCGAGTTCGAGATGGTGTACAAGGTCTTCGACACCGGAGACGGCGGCCAAACGGACGAACAGTACTTCGAAGAAATCGTGCAAAAAGGCCTTCGGCTCCTCGAGCTCGACGCGCTCGGGGGCTCCACCAGCCGCGGGTACGGGCAGATCCGCTTTAGGAACCTCGAGATCCTGGAGATCGACGCCCAAACCGGGCAGGAAACCCGCCTCGAGCCCGTGCGGGAGGGGTAACGCGTGCCGGTCGTTGAGGTGCGCCTCAAGCCCACCGCGCCCTTCCGCGAACCGCCCCGCGCCCCAGGGTTGTGGGGCCAGATGGCCTGGGCGCTACGGTACCTCGAGGGGCCCCAGGCCCTCGAGGCGTGGCTCGAGCGCTTCCGCGCGGACCCCCCGCCCTTCCGCATCTCCTCCGCGTACCCCACGGGCTTCCTCCCGCGCCCCCTGCTGCCCCTCCCGCACGTGGAGAACACCGCGCTGCGCAAGCGGCTCAAGAACCTGGACCTCCTGCCCCTCGAGGTCTTCCAGGAGGTCGCCACGCACGGGATGGAAGCCCTCGTGGCGTGGGCGCGAACGGAACCCTCGCCCGCCCCCGCGTGGACGGCGCACGCCCGCACGCGCCTCGCGATCGACCGTCGGAGCGGCACGGCCAAGGAAGGCGCCCTGTACACAGAGCCAGCCTACTGGCCCGCCGCCGGAACCCTAAGCGTCTACCTGAACGGCACGGAGGAGGCCGTGCAGGACGCGGTACGGCTCCTCGAGTGGGTGGGCCGCCTCGGGTACGGGGGCCGCGCGAGCATCGGCCTCGGGCAGTTCACGGTAGCGGAGGTGCGGCCCTACACCCTGCCCGAAGCCCCCCACCCCACGCACGCCGTCACCCTCGCCCCCACCCTCCCCCCCACCCAAGGCGCGGGCTGGTGGCGGCTCGAGCCCTACTGGGGCCGGCTCGGCGGCGCGTACGCCACGCACGCCAAACCCTTCAAACGCCCCCACCTCCGGGCCGTGGAGGGCTCCGTCCTACCCCTAACCCACACGGGCGGCCTCCTCGAGGTCACCCCCAGCACCCCCCCGGAAGCAGACGCGCGAATCTGGGAGTACCTGTGGGCCTTCCCCGTCGGTGTGGAGGTCAAGGCATGAGCACCCACCGCCTCAGCCTCACCCCCCTCACCCCCGTGCACGTGGGGAGCGGCGAAACCCTCGAGCCTTACCAGTACGCCCTGGTGAACGACCGGGTCTACGTCCTCTCCCTCCCGCGCCTCCTCGAGCACCTCGAACCCCAAGAGCAAACAGCGTACCTCGCCGCCATCAGCGAAGGCCCCCTGGCCGCGCGGCACCACGTGGCGCGCCTCGTAGCGCGAGGGCTGGACCTCAAAGCGGTGAGCGCCTGGACGGCCCGGGCCAGCCGAGGCTTCCAAGCGTACGTGACGCAACGCCTGGAAGAAGCCCACCCCCAGGCGGAGCTCGAGGTGCGCACCCTGCCCCGCTCTCCCCTCGGCGCGTACCTGCCGGGCTCGAGCCTCAAGGGCGCGGTGCGCACGGCGCTGCTCGCAGCGCAGCTCGAAAAGGAGCTGGAGTACGATCCCGATCAGGCCGAGGGCCGGTACGACCTGGTGTACGCCCACAGGGAGTGGACGCACCAGCCGGGGCGCGGCTGGGTCCGCCCTCCCCGGAAACGCAACGGGTGGGTTTCGGTGAACCAGGCCTTCGAAGCCCACGTGTTCAAGAACCTCAACCAGAGGAAGCGCCCGAACCAGGGCGCGGACCCCTTGCGCACCGTGGCCTTCACGGACTCGGAGCCCCTCCCGGAAACCACCTTCCTCAAGATCGCCGTGCAGGGCACGCGAGAAAACCCCAGCGGCCCCACCGGGATCCACCTCCTAGCGGAGGCCTGGGTGGAGGGAAGCGTGGAGGTCACGCTGCGCATCCACGAGGCCTTCCAGGACCGCTCGATATACCGCCACGCGGTGAAGCCCCGGCTACAGGACATCGCGATCGACGCCTTCAACCGGTACGCCTACCTCGCGGAGCAGGAGTACGCGGAGTACGAGGAGCGCGGGTGGCGCGAGGCCACGAGCGCCATGAAGCGCGTCCTGGACGCGGTGGACGCCTGTTTGGACGGGAACGGAAAGCTGCGGCAACCCTACCGCTTCCCCCTGCGCCTCGGGTTCGGCTCAGGAGACTCGACGCTGCGCCTCGCGGAGTTCCTGAAAGACTACCGCTCCCCCGTCAGCCGTAAACTCGCGGAAGACCAGCCCCTAGGGTGGGTGCTGGTCGAGGTGCTAGAGTAAACCCGTGCTGCTCGCCGCGCTCGTTCTGCCGCTCGAGGGCCCGGACCGCCCCCAACCCCTGCACGCAAGGGGATGGGTGTACCGGTTGCTGCGCGAAGCCGCGCCGGAAATACACGACGCCGAAGGGCCCAAGCCCTTCACGGTAGGGGTAGGCGGCCGCCCCAACGCGGTCTGGGTGCGCCTCACCTGCCTCGCGGAGGAGGTGTACGCGGCCCTCTCCCCCCGCCTCTGGAGCCAGGTGGGCCTCGAGGTGCGCCTGGGGGAGGACACGTACCGCATCAAGGCCGTGCTGGAGGCGGAGCACCCCTGGGCGGGGCTCGCGACCTGGCCCCGGCTCTTCCAGGGGGAGGCAGGGCCGGACCTGGGCCTGGAGTTCGCGAGCCCCACCTTCTTCCGCCGTCAGGGCGCGAACTACCCCCTGCCGGAACCCCGGCTGGTCCTAGGGTCCCTGATCGAACGCTGGAACGCCCACGCCCCCACCCCCGTCCCGCCGGAGGTGGCCGAGCGGCTCGTGGAGGCCACCACCCTCCGCTACCTAAAGGGCCACACGGTCAGTGCGGTAGGGCACGACCGCACCGTGGGGTTCCGCGGGCGGGTCACGTACCACCTGCCTCGAGCCTCCACGGAGGAAGCGCGGTGGCTGGCGGCACTGGGCCGGTTCGCGTTCTTCAGCGGGGTGGGCGCGAAGACCACGCTGGGGTTCGGCCAGGTGCGCCCGTACCCTCTCCTCGCGCCCAGCGCGGCGCCGCCGGGGCCGTGAGTCGGGCAACCTCCCCCTTTACAAGGTCCCCGAGCTGTGCTAGACTCAACTCTGCGTTTGGGGGAAACCCCGCGCACACGGCGAGGGCCCGTAGCTCAGTTGGATAGAGCAGCTGACTACGGATCAGCAGGTCAGGGGTTCGAATCCTCTCGGGCCCGCCACACTAAGACGTGAACTACCGGGGCTTTGCTAGCCCCGGTAGCGTCTTATCACCTTTACTGAATGTCTGGAGGCGCTACCCTCTCTTCACCTTGAGAACCGGGGCTTGGGAAGCGGCAACAGAAGGGTGAGCTTCAGGTGTGCCCCGCCCTCCTTCCCCAGCCAGAACCGGGCGGCTTCGCGCGACGCACACCTTGCAAAAACCTTGGACCGCAAGGTGGGCCCGCAGCTAAGAGCGCCACTCCCAACATCTTGCTTAAAGATGGGAAAACCATGGTACTTTACCGTAAATCAGAATCTTGACAAGATATTCACGCGTGTGTTACCTCTGTAACCGAGGCTCGGGCCCTTCGATATTATCGGAGGTGATCCGTGTACGGAGAATCTTTGCAACGTTTTTGATCTTTGGTCTTCTCCTCACAGGAGTGAGCCCCACCCTGGCCGCGGGGAAACACCTGAGCGCCGCGGCTCCAGCGCGGGAAGAGGTTGCGAGCAGTGTGGTACCAGAGGGTTCCGCACTGTATTTAGTTGTTCCCCAAGGTGATCCTTTGGGGGACCAAGAACTGGATGAGGTAGAAGGAAAGGCTTGGTGGGCTGTTGCCGGTGCTATTGTGGGTGCTTATACCGCGGTCAGGGAATGTAATTCATGCTCTTTAGGTGGAAAAGTGGCCGCCGGATTTGTCGGTGCCGTTATGGGGACGACCGTATCTGCGTATGCAGAAGCAGCAGCGACCGTTGCCAGTCTCTCAAGGGCAGCAGCAACCGCCCTTAGCGCACTCGCCCAGATAGGCAACTACGAAACAGGGCGCGTCATTAGAAGCGCTATGAATAAAGCTTTCTCTGGAAATGGATAGGGCTAGAGTGCTACACGCGGGGTGCGCGAACAGGGTCGTCCTTGTGCTTTCCCGCATCCCTCGCTAGCTTGTATGGCCGCGTGAAATCAGCGATTTGGGACCAGTAATGGTGGAGGTAGCCAAAAAGTTTGTCCTTTTGTCGGCCACTTCCGTGGTCGTGACGCTCGCTTTCGGAGGGGGGGCGGCCGATGCTCTTTTGGGGTTTTTGGCTCTGTCCCCCACGTTAATGTTTATTACGCACGTCGCGTTAATTGATTACTTTCCTTCCTCAGGGGAGGGCTATGCACGATTCTTCGAAGAGAAAAGCTGCAGGGGCCGACTTGGGCGGCTGGGAAAGGTTTTTGCTCTATCATCGGTTTGGGTTGGAGCTTTGTCCGTTAACTGGGTCGTGGAGCGCAGGTTAGATTTGCTCATCATAATTTTCATTCTCCTGCTCTCGGCTACACTTTTGGACTGGCGCCAACGCTTTCGCGCCATGGACGCGCTCTGCGCGGTGATCGTAGAGGTATGTGGGCGTTTCCAGAGTGGGGTTGCGGGGAAAGGCGGCGAGCTGCACTGACTGAAACCTTTTACTTTTCCACCCCATGCATACAAACCCGCTTTAAGCTCAAGGATCAGCTCCCTACTTAGCCGCCTCATCCTCTCGCGCTGGATCAGAAGCTCAAGGTATAGAAGCAGCAACAGCAGCCATGCGGCCGCTTTCCCCAGTGGATCAGGGTTAGGCTTCATCGACCCGGTGCGGATCACGAAACGCTTCTCCCCCTCCCGTCCGTGTAGCCCAGGTCGTACCCCGCAACCCAGACCAGGAAGTGGAGGAGCCCTTCGGCAAATGCTAGGAACGCTATCAGAGCAATGACCCCACCAACGAGCAGCTATCCTTTGCCGGCAATAGCCGTATAAGGCGGCACACCAAACAAGTCACAACAATACCCCTTCCCTTACCAAACACAGGATGTTTCAAGGAAAACAGAAGCTTCCTAAGTTTGGTCATAGCATACACAACTCCGCCAACGTCGGTGGCGAAATCAAGGCTCACCCGGGCCACAAAAGACCAAAGGAACGCATCAGCACGCTAAACCGCGACTCGAGCCAGTTCCGCGTCCGGCCCATGACGGGGGACCAGGCCGTATCCACCACCTTCCCTCCCCGAAGGCGGTACGGCGGCGTCTTCACCCCTTCCACACGGGCTGACCGGGGTCAAGGGCTGTTCGCGATCGTTCCGCATCACAGCCCCCCCTTTGGCTTGATCAAAACCCTCAGGTCAAGTCGCAAACGAGGGTATCACATAGAAGTGATTCGACATGTCAACCCGGCCGTATCCGACCCGCCCAAGCGATTCCCGTACGTATCCGCTCCTTAAGGTCCAGGTTTACAGGAACCTCTATGCATCGCTCCGATTTTCCGGTAGGGGCGCTGACCACGGCCCTAACGGTGAGCGGAACCCACCGGGACAAACCGTCGATACGCGCCTTAACGTACCCTTCAGCATTGAGTTCAAAGGAACGCGCAACTCCCGTATCCTGAAGGGGGGCCTCGACGCAGATCTCTAACCCCCCATCTCGCATCGGTTGAAAGCGCACCTCCACCACTATCTCTTGGCCCTCCCAAATAGCCCGGAGGTCCAGGATCCGCGGCTCGAGCCGAACAGGGTAACGCCCCAGCAACACGAAGTGTTTATGCCCCGCGTCGTACTCGATCAGCAGCTCGTCCACGGAACGCGGCACCAGGGCTTTGAGGTTCTGTGCGCGCGCGACCGGGTTGCTCCTTAAGGAAAAGTAAAGTGGCTTGTTTTTAGCCTGGCCAAAGAGGAGGAACTCGATGCATTCCTCGCCCCAGCTTCGCAGCACCTCGAGCGGTTGGTGCGTGCGAGCGTCCCTCAGGCGCACGGCCGCCGCCTCCGGTGCCTTCAGGGAAAACTCCAAGCGTACGTTGCCGACCTCGATTGGGGAGGGCTCGGGCCGGGACCATTCCGCCTCCCCGTCCGGGGAACAACGGGGGCACCACTGGAAGCGGGCCCAGCGCCCATCCATGAGCTGCACCTCCCCGGTCACATAAACGCCCTCCGCAAGCACGGCCCCCTCGACGTTGGGGATGATCTGCAGTTCAAGGTCCTCGGGGTTCTCGAGGCGTTCGAGAGACACCACCACCGGGTCCGCCCTTCCCCTCGATTGCTGCCCGTCCTGGGCGGTGACCGTTCGGCCGGACCCCCTCGCGTCAAGGGCTTCTTGAAGCAGCTGCCGCAGTGTCGCTTCGGACTTGTGCCGTAAAAACATCAGGGGGTTGGGCTGCGAAAAGATCAGGCCGCACCCCCGTAAGTAGGCGTCCAGATCCGCTTTAGAGGCTTTGCCCTCGAGGTACGCGGCCGCGATCTCGGGGTTTTCCTTGAGCGCATCCAACGCGTGCACCAAGCCCCGCAGGATGCGGTCGTAGGTCGGGGCTTGGCGCAGCACCCCCTCGGGTAGCGTGGGGTTCAGTTTCCGCAGCAGCTCGGCGTCGACGGAGCGGCCCGCGTGGTCCTTCAGGTACATGCGGCACAGATCCGCAAACTCACGGGCCCGCAAACCGCGCACGCCCCAGATGCGGTCGATGGTCTGCACGAAAAGACGCCGTCCGTCCGTCACCACCAGGTGGGGGCGGGTTTCAGGGTGCGAGCTGAGGGCGTCCCATAAAGCGTCGTACTGGGCTTGGCGCACCTGTGCTCCGGCTTTTAACCCCAGCTCCCGGTGGAAATGAGCCCAAAACTGCCGCTCGTTTTCGGGAACCTCCCGGTACAGGGTGTACCCCCGCAAAAACCCCAGGAACGCCAGCTTTTCCTCCTCGCTCCAGCGCACCCACCCGGAGTACCGTCCGCTCCGCAACCGCCGCCACATCCGGGAGGCTTTTTGCTTGAGGAGCTCGTAGGTTTCCAGACTCAGGCGAGCGGTTACCGGCCCTTCCCGCTTGAGTTGCGCCAGGACCTCATCCCAGGTTTTCGTCGAGTTCAAAGAGGTGCTTCACCTCCTCCCAACGCAGCCAGACCCAAAGGGCGAGGAGCAACCGCCGGGCGTCCTCCACCCGCTGCCGCTCGTACCCCTGATCCTCTAGGGCCCTCAGGAGGCGCACCAGCCCCTCAGCCCAAGCCACCGCCTCCCCCGAGGCAGAACCGGTCCCGCCGGGAGTGAGGAGCGGCTCGAGCTTGTCCAGCTCTTCGGCAAAGGTTTCGGCGAACTCCCGCACCCAAAAGCGCGGGCGGGTAACGCGCGCCTTGAAGGCCTCCAGATCCTCAAGCTTTTGCCGGCACCGGCGGAGTTCGTCCTCCAGGCCACGCATCCTGGTGAGTTCGCCCTTGAGCGCGACCAGGCGTTCGTGGCACTGTCGGCACTCTTGTTCCAGGCGCTCCGCGCGTTGCCGTTCCTGCTTCCAGGCGTGTTCCGCGTGGCGTAGGCGCTCTTCACAAGGGGTCATCGCTGCTCCTCGAGGCGAGGCGAGCAGTACCGGTGCGTCAGGGCGTAGAACAGGGCTTCTTTATCGAGGATCTCGCTGCGTAAAAGCCGAGCGATCGGGAGGCAAGCCAAATCCCAGAGCAAGCGCTCGGCTCCCAACAGCAGCACCCCCTCGGGCTCCTCGGCGGAGAAAGCAGCCCAGTTGGTGCGCTCGTACAGCAGCGGGTTCGGCCGGCGATCCAGGGCGGCTTGGTAGACCTCGATTAGGTGGATGAGGCGCTCCCTGGAGGTCCCCCCGAGTTCCTCGTAAGGGATGACCCACGCCCGCTCCAACGCCGCGCCCGGCAGGGACACCTGCGCCTTTTGGGCGATTTTGACCTGCCTAAGCTCAGTTTGGAGCTGGGCGTTTTCCCGCTGCAGCTCCCCCCTACGCTCGCACTCGTCTTGCAGGGCGGTTTTGGCCTGCTCGAGCTCGGCCTGGAGGCGTTCGTTCTCCCGCTGTAGCTCCGCCACCGTACGCGCGTACTCGCGGCACTGCTCCTGGAGTTCCTGCACCTCCCTCAACCGGCGCGCCACTGCCTCCTGCAGGTCCTGAAGGCGCCGCTCGAGCTCCGCCCGGGTTTGCTGGGCTTGCCGCAACGCCTCCTGGTGCCGCTCGGCCTGCTGCCGCCACGCGTCCCGCTCGGCCTCCACGCGCTCATGCACCTCTCGCGCTTGGGCCGCGCGCGCCCTTTCTCGCTCCTCGTACTGGCGCGCCAAGCGTTTCTTCTCTTCCCTTAACCTGCGCACCCGGTCCTGGAGTTCACGGACCTGGCTGCGCAAACGCTCCACTTCCGTTGCGTCCGGGGCGGTTTGCATCACTGGGGCGCTGCCGGCGACCTCCGCCAGGACCGTCCAGCGCGGGGTGTGCCCTAACCGCTCCAGTACCGTCGCGGCGGCCCTCCACCAGTCCGGCGTGGGCCACTTCCACTCGGGATTCCATCGCCCTTGGGCCAGGGCCTCCAGCTGCTCCGAGGCGGTCTCCAACCAAGCCTCAATCAGGTGCTTCAGCGTCTCTTCCGCGCTGGCATGGATGCGCTCGAGGTTGTCCAGGACGTCCTCGTCCTTCACTTGCTTAAGGGGTTTTCTCACGAGGCGCGCGGCAGTCGGGTCGTGAGGTTTAAAGCACCTTCGGAAGGCGTGGGCCAAGGCTCCTTTGGGATAGGCCTTCAAAAGCAGGCGAGCCGACTCCAGGTTGGGTTCCTGGAGGATGGCCTCCACCAGTTCGGGCAAGCGGTCCTTCACACAACCACCTCGCTTCGCTTCAAGTGGCGGCGGGTCATTTTTGCCAGCGCTTCACGGCCCGCATCGGTGATGGCGTACGTGTAGCCACTCTTAAATGCTTCTTTCTTTAGGTAACCCTTTTTACACAGGGTTTCAATCGCGCTTTTGATCTCTCGTTCGCGCACAAAGGCCAGGCGACCGAACTGGGTGTTGTGCTGTATCCAGCGGGGGAGTTCTTCCGCCTCTCCGGCGACGAAGAGCCACGGGACACCCCGCAGCGCGTTGATCGTTTTACGCAACCCCAGCCCGTGCTGGCCCCGTTCGCTCACCTCCTGGAAAAACCGCAGGATGACCTCATCCGGACGGTATGCGTGCGCGATCGCCTCTAGGTCCAGGCTGCGCCCCAAGGCCCAAGGCTCGCGGTTCCGCGCGCACACGCCACACCCCGCGCACGTAGAGGCTGCCTCACCCAAGTACTGCAGGAGAAATTCCCGCTTGCAGAGGTTGGTCGTCGCGTAATTCCTCATAGCCTCAACGCGCGCTTCGGCGTGTTCTTGCATGGATTGACGCGCTTCGCGCCACTCGGCGCGCCCTTTCTCCCCACCGCTGCCGCGCTCTACGTAGAGCGCAGGCTCCCAGTACACGAAGCTCCGAACCACCCCTTCGCGCCAGGCGTGGTACAGGCTGTCGGCGAGCGACTCCGCCTTCTTGGGGGAGATCCGGGCCATATCCAGAACAACCGCCCCCTGGTGCACGCTGCCGACCTTGGCTTTGCGCAGCTCCTGGGCGGCCTCCGGGCCCAAGAACCCATCCAGCGCTTCCGGATCCTCCACCACGATGCCAATGCGCCCCGGCTTGTACTCGTACCGGACGAGGTCGTACCGGGCCGCGTGGCTGAGCAGGCGGTCCAGGGAGTCCAGGCTTGGTCCCCCCTCTCCTACCGCGTCGTCGAGACGTTTCTTGAGGTCCCTGTGGTACCCCCAGTACGGCCCCTCCTCACGGAGGTACTCGAGCAGCTCGTCCAGGTGCGACTCATCGTGGCCCAAGCGTTTCGCGAGCCACCGGATCAAGCCCCAATCGTTACTGGCGTGCAACAGCACCGCGTAGGCGGGACGGCGGTCCCGTCCCGCCCGTCCCGACTCCTGGAGGTAGGCCTCGAGGCTCTGCGGGGGATCGAAGTGAATGACCGCTCGTACATTGCTCTTGTCGATCCCCATGCCAAAGGCGTTGGTGGCCACGACGATGGGGGTCTCCCCCTCCTCGAACCGCCCCTGCACCTCCGCGCGGATCACGTCGGACAGGCCTGCGTGGTAAGCCTCGCTCACAAAACCAAGGCGCCGCAGGGCCCAGGCCAACCGCTCGGCCATCCTCCGCGTGGCTACATAAACGATCACGCTGCCCCCCGGCTCCTGGCCGTCAATCCACTCGAGGATCTGGGTCAGTTTGGCGAGCTTCTGGATCGGCGCGTCGCTCCCCCGGTACGCGAAGGTGTAGTACCGGATCTCTGGCCGGTCGTGGGAGCGCTCCAGGACCGTGACCTCGGCGTTCTGCAGGCCCAGCGCCTCCCGCAACTGGTTGCGCAGCTTCACGGGAGCGGTGGCCGTCAGAGCCGTGATGGGCACCTCCCTACCGACCTCCTCACGGACGTACCGAGCCGCCTCCAGGTAATCGGGGCGGAAGTCGTGCCCCCACTCCACGACGCAGTGCGCCTCGTCGAACACGAAGCGGTGGAGCTGGCCGGCCCGGGCCATCTCCTGCAGCAACCGCTTGAGGTTCTGGTCCTTGGTTAAACGCTCCGGGCTGGTGTAGAGCAGGTGGACGCGTCCCCTGCGGACCTCGTCGTAGACGGCCTTTCGTTCCGCGGCCGGCATGCTCGAGTCCACGCGGGCCGCGGGAACCCCCCGGTCCCGCAACTTCTCCACCTGGTCGTACATCAGGGCTTTCAGCGGGGAAATCACGACGGTCAGCCCTCCCTGCACCAGGGCAGGTACCTGGAAGATCAGGCTTTTCCCGTACCCCGTGGGTAAGAACACAAACAGGTGCCGTCCTTTGAGGGCCGCCTCGATGCCCTCGAGCTGCGTCCGACCCCGCGCATCCCGGGTTAGGTCCAGGTTCTTCCAGAAGGTGCGAACCACCTCGAGCGCCTTCTCGAGGGGCGTGCCTGGCCCCTCTTGAATGCGGCGTAATGCTTTGAGGTCCTCGTCCAGGAGCTCGCCTTGGGGAAGGCGGGCGCGCTCCACCTCGAGAACGGGGGCGAGCAGGTCATAAAACGCGTCCCGGGAAACGGGCACGTGCTGGTGCACACCGTCTGGTAGGGCGTTGAAGAACCTCGTTTGGTAAAGGGCGTTGATGATGCGTTTGTCCCAAAGCACGAACGCCCCCTCACCCGCATCCTGGCGATCGTCCCGGATCAGGCGGCCAAACGCCTGCACGAAACCGAGCATGGCCTGGGGGAGGTAGACGTCCGCCCACGGATCCAACCCCTGGCTTTCCGCTAGATCGCCGCGCCTGGAAAGCAGCAAGGAGGGAACGGGGAACGGGATGCGCTCGAGGTTCACCAGCTTGAGGTTGGGGAAGTCCACGCCTTCCATGAAGGAACGGGAGCCCAGCATATGCCCCGGCCTCGCCCCGTCCGCCATGAATTGAAGGGCTTCCTCCCGTTCCGTACGCCGTAGCGGGGCGCGGAGGTGGGGCACCTGTTCCTCCAGGGCTTTTTTAGCTTCGTGCAGCCGTTGCTTCGACGTGAACAGGGTGAGGCTCCGATGCGCGGCCGGCAGGAGGTGCTTGAGTTCCTCGTGGAGCATCCCCGAAAAGCGCCGCATCATGCTTCCGCGCGCCTCGGGGAGGTGGGTGGGGATGATGAGGTGGGCCTTGTGATAGGGCAGGGTGGACTCGAGCTTCAGGGTCTTGGCGTTCTCGAGGCCCAGCACCCGCTTGACGTATCTGAACTCGTCCCCTAGGTCCAGCGTCGCGCTCGTGAGCACGATCCCCTTGGCCCTCTCCCATAAGCGACCGAGAGCAACCGAGATGTCCACGGGCTGGGCGACCTGCTCCCAAAGCCCTTCGTGGTTAACCCGGGCCTCGTACACAAAGTTCTCTACGCTCGGGTCCATACCGTCCTTGAACAGTCCCGCCCGCTCCCGCGCAAGATCGCAGAACGCCTTGAAGTACTCGAGGGTAGGCTTCACCCGGAACCACAACCGGCTGTTCTTAGGCACCGCTTGGCGGAGGGTGTGGGTGAGGGCCTTCAAGCGAGCGACCAGCCGTTCCTCATCACGGCGCAGTTCCGGCCACTCCTTTTTTTGCTGTAGCCTGGGACTGTACTCTAGGGTGAGTTGGTACTGGGGGTTCCCGTGGCCGTGTTGTTTCACGAAGTGGACGATCGATGCGCTGTAAGCCTCGAGGGCTTCTAGCGCTTCAGGAACCAGTTGATTCCTGATTTTAGAGAAGCTCTCTTTTATCTGCTTCGCGTCTTCCGCTTCCTGTCCCAGGATCCGCAGAGGGCGGGCATCATCACGGAACAGCCCGGTGCGCCTTTGGGGGTTGTAGAGGCGCTGGAGGTGGAGCAACAACGCCTCACCGCTCACCCTACGGGTAAAGGCCTCGGTGGCTTGATGCTCGAGGTTATGCGCCTCGTCGATCACTAAGTAGAACGCTTTTTGTGGTTCCTCTGCGTCCTCGTTTGACGCTTCGGCATCCCCCTCAGGGTTTCCCCCGAAGTGGGCCAGCAGCCAGGCTTGGTTGGTGACCCATACATTGGCCCGTTTCCGCCGTTCCAGCTCGATGTAGTACGCGCAGTTTTGGTGCCTACCCCGGACACACCGCTCGGGATGGGTGCGTGCCTTAAACAGGGCCGCCCGGTATCCGGAAGACCCATGCCAGTAGAACGGCAAGGCTTCCAGGTCGTACCCTCCCCGGAATGCGTAGTGCAGCAAAAGCCCCGTAGCGGCCCGCTCGGCCTCATCTACGAACGGGTGCTCCTCAACCAACTCCTTTAAAGCCTCGAGGCACAAGTAATCCCGTGCGCTTTTGATGTTGACCGCGGAAACACGGTAGCCGGCATCCCGGATGCGTTCAAGTTCTCGGATGGCTTGATCCTGTAGGACCTTGGTGTGGGTGGCGATGACGGTGGGCAGGATGTCGTCTCCGCCCGCTCGGGAAGCATACTGGTACAGGGTGGGGAACAGGTACCCCCGCGTCTTTCCCGTCCCCGTGGGCGCCTGAACGATCACGGGCCGTCCCTCCTGGAAGGCCGCGTGAACCGCTCGCATCATCTCGATCTGCGGAGGACGCACCGAACCGAGTAACGAAAGGTGGGCTTCGGGATCCTCCCACACCCGAGGGAACCCCCTCGTGCCCTCCGTGTGCTCGTTATAGACCCACGGTATGCCGGGCTTGGTTTTCAGCACCTCTTGCAGGGAAAGGGCGGGGTCTTCCGGGGGATCCGCCCCTAGAAACCGCGCCTCTTCCAGCCCCAGGTGGGCCCATAACGCCAAAACGGGCGGAGGCACGCGCTGCTTTCCAACCCTGTAAAGCTCTCGAGCCACCTCGCGGTTAGCAGCCACGTCCAACAACGCATCGTGCGCCCCGACCAGGGGCCGCCCGAAAAAGTAGGCGTACAGGTCGCCCAGCCCATAACCGCGAAGCCGTTCGTCGGGAGGGGTCGGGAAGATCAAGTGGGCCAAGCGCAGGGTATCCAGCGCAGGGGTGGGCGGTAAGGCAAGGCCGCACGCCCTTAGCCAGCGCTCGAGGAGGGGGATGTCGTAGAAGAGGATGTTATGACCGGCGAGCGGTTGATCGCCCACGTACTCGAGCAACTCCTTTAATACTTCTTCCAACGGGCGCTTGTGGCGATCGTACTTTTCCCGGGAAAATCCGACAAACCCCCAGATCTCGTCCGTATCCGAAACGGGTTCGGGAGTGTCAACGAAAGCCTCGAAGGGAGCAGCGCCCTCTTTATACGCTACGATCTGCAGGATTTGAGCTTGGTTAGGGTCCGTACCCGTCGCTTCTAAGTCGATAAAAACGTACGGTTTCATTGCCCTACGTGCACAATTCTAGCTACGAATTCTTCCGTACTTGGGTTATTTTAGCCTCTCCCAAAGGCGGTCGAACGTATGCCGCTTGGTGGCGGAATCCCGCGAGCACATGCGGTGCAGGGCGACCTTCTTATCCTTCCCCCCGGTTGTAAAGGAGGTATGGACCCCACGGCCAAGCTGGGTGTAGGAAGGGTCGGAACACCTTGACTGTTCCCCAGCTAGGAAGGCGCATCACCGCGAAGTTAGTCAGCACGAGGCTTGCCCCCCACGCTACAGCGAACCGCCGCGTCCGCCTTGTATGTACGTAACCCCACCCCTGTCAGTCAGGGCAGGGCCCTCCCTTACCCCTAGGGCCTCGGTCGCGCCCAACGCAAGCTCCTAAAGCCCCCCGCGCGCGCCGCCTCGAGCGCCTGCCCTTCTAGGGGCACCACGCGCAGGATCTGGGAGCGAGGGCCGCGGCCCGGGCGGTGACGGGTGCGGGAAGGTGCGTCTATTCCCCCCACCCCAAGCGTTCGCTTCCCCAACCGGGTGCAGACCGGGTACAGGCGCGGCGGGGCTTCGGGTAGGCTAAGGCCCGATGAGTTGGGTGCTGCTGGTTCTCGGGATTCTGCTCTTGTATTTGGGCGGGGAGGCGCTCGTGCGGAGCGCGACGCGGCTGGCCCGCGCCCTGGGGGTGTCTCCCCTGGTGGTGGGGCTCACGGTGGTGGCCTTTGGGACCTCGGCCCCGGAGCTCGCGGCCACCGTGACCGCGGCCCTTAAGGGCGCGCCGGGGGTCGCGCTGGGGAACGTGGTGGGATCGAACATCGCGAACCTGGGGTTGATCCTGGGCTTGGCCGCGTTGATCTCCCCCCTACGCACCACGGCGCGGTTTTTGCGCCGCGAGGTGCCCTTCATGCTGGGCGTGAGCGTCCTGATGTTCGGGCTGGTGCAGGACGGCATGGTGACTCGAGCGAACGCCGCGGTTTTGCTGCTGCTGTTGGGGGTGTACCTGGTGTACCTCTTGAGGCAGGAGCGGGAGCCGCCGGAGGTGGAGGCCGAGTTCGTGGAAGCGTACGGCGCGGACCGTGTGCCTGTGTGGAGGGACCTGTTGGGGGTCGGGGCGGGGGTGGGCCTGCTGGTGCTGGGCGCGGACGCTTTGGTGGAGGGCGCGGTGGACCTCGCGCGGGGGTTCGGGGTGAGCGAGCGGGTGATCGGCCTTACCGTGGTCGCGGTGGGGACCAGCCTCCCGGAGCTCGCGAGTGCGCTCGTGGCCGCGGCGCGGCGGGAGAGCGATATCGTGCTGGGGAACCTCGTGGGCTCGAACGTGTTTAACGTGCTCGCGATCCTGGGCGTCACGGCGCTGGTCCGTCCCGTGCCTGTCGCGACGCACGCGGTGCAGCTCGATCTTGGGGTGATGCTGGGGCTCAGCGTGCTGGTCTGGCCGTTCCTCTATACCGGGTACCGGCTGGGGCGTCGGGAAGGCGCGGCGCTTTTGCTCGCGTACCTGGGGTACGTCATCCTCCTGTACGCTTAGGGGCCCCATGGGGTACGCGGAGTTCATCCAGCAAGCGCCTTACCTGGGGAGTTTCGTAATCCTCCTCGCGGAGACCGGGTTCCTCTTCGGGGTTGTGGTGCCCGGGGGGGACAGCCTGCTCCTCGCCCTGGGGGGGCTCGCTGCCGCGGGGCATCTCGAGCTTCTTCCCCTCCTGGCCGCGACGTACGCCGGGGCGTTCTTGGGGCAGGTCCTGGGGTTCTTCTGGGGGCGGCGGTTGGGGCCGGCCCTTGAGCGGCGCGCGCGGCCGGAGCACCTCGAGCGCGCCCGGCGGTTCGTGCGGCGGTTCGGGGCGGGGGCGGTCCTCCTCGCGCCGTTCGTGCCCGTGGCGCGTACGCTGGTCCCGTTCCTCATGGGGGCGGCGGGCGTGCCGTGGGGGCGGTATGTGCTGTGGGTGGCGTTGGCTAGCCTCGCGTGGAGCGGGGGGCTGGTGCTTCTCGGGTACGCGCTGGCCAAAGGGGTTTTAAAGCTCGTGAGCTAAGCGCCGCGACCGCGCTTTGGGCGTGCTACCCTGAGGGTAAGCACGGGAAGGGAGGCGGGTATGCGGATCGGCGTGCTCGGCGGGTGCGGGGACATGGGGAGCCGGGCGGTAGAGGTCCTCGCGGAGCGCCCCGAGGTGGAGGAGGTCCGGGTCCTCGACGCGAACGCTGAGGCCGGGCGGGCCCTCGAGCAGCGGTTCGAACGGGTGCGCTTCCAGGCCGTGGACGCGCGGGACCGCGCGTCCCTCGTGGCGGCCTTGGCGGGCCTGGACGCGGTGGCCAGCGCCCTGGGGCCGTTCTACCTGTTCGAGCGGCCCCTGGCCGAAGCGGCCCTCGAGGCGGGGGTGCCGTACGTCTCGCTGTGCGACGACCACGAGGCGGCCAAGGCCGTGCTCGAGCTGGACGCGGCAGCACGGGAGAAGGGGATCGCGATCATCACGGGGCTGGGCTGGACGCCGGGCCTCACGAACCTGGCCGCGCGTCGGCTCTATGCGGAGCTTGGGGGGCTGGAGGCGGTGCGGATCTTTTGGGCGGGGGCTTCGGCGGACGCGAAGGGGCACGCGGTCGTGCTGCACACCCTGTACGCCTTTAACGGGTTCGTGCCCCGGTTCGTGGACGGGTTGTTCGAGTGGGTGCCGGCGGGCAGCGCGCCGGAGCCCGTGGCCTTCCCTCCGCCGGTGGGGACGGTCCTGAACTACTACCTGGGCCACCCGGAGCCCGTGACCCTGCCGCGGTACCTGCCGGTGGCGCGCGTCGAGCTGAAGGGCGGGCTTTCCGAGCAGCTCCTGAACAGCCTGGGGGGGGTTCTCGCGCGGCTGGGGTTGTTCCGCACGCACGCGCGCCGCGAGCGGGTCTCGCGCCTCCTCAAGCCCCTCCTCCCGCCCCTCGAGCGGCTCTCGCCGGGGGTGGCGGCCTCGGCCTGGCGGGTCGAGGGGAGCCACGCAGGCCAGCGCAAGGCGTACTGGGGCGCGGGGCGCATGCGGGACCTGACCGGGGTACCCCTCGCGCTGGGCGCGTTGTTCCTCGCAGAGGGGCGTGTGGAGCGCACGGGCGCGTTCGCTCCGGAGGCCGAGGGGTTCCCGCACATGGCGTTCTGGGAGGCGCTCGAGGCGTACGGCGTGCGCGCGGAGGCAGCGCCGGTGGACTAGACCGCGCGCCAGGCGTGCCGTTCCGCGCTGCGCACTACGGCGTCCACCACCCGTTGCGCCGCGAGGCCGTCCTCGAGGCTCGGCTGGGGGGGCGTGCCTTGCCGGATCCCCTCCAGGAACCGCCGCGCGAGCGTGAGGAACTGGGGGCGGCCCCACCCTTGGGTGGGCGGGATGGGCGGCTCGAGCCGCGCGTAGGTGCCGGGCCGTTCGGCGCGCCAGAGGGCACCGCCCTCGGGACCAAGGCGGAGCTTGAGGGCGCCCGCGCTTCCCTGGAGCTCGAGCTCGAGGCGCTGGGGTTCCCCCACGTGCACGCGGCTTAGGGAGAGGAGGGCGTCCAGGCCGTCCATGCGGGCCAGGATGGCCGCGGCGTCGGGGTTCGTGGCGGGGGGCGTGCGCTCGAGGCAGACTTGGGTGCGGGCGAGCACCTCGCGGAACTCGAGGCCCGTGAGGTGCCGGGCGAGGTCGAAGAGGTGCGGGCCGAGGTCCCCCACCACGCCGCCGGGACCGGCGATTTGGGCCTGGGCCCGCCAGGGGGTGGGGGTCGTGGGGTCCCCAAGGTACGCGCCGTGGAAGACGCCGCGGAGGTAGTAGAGCGTGCCCAGCGCGCCGGAGGCGAGGAGGGCGTGGGCGTGCGCGGCCGCGGGGTCGCCGCGCGCGGTGAGGGCGGTCATGCCGATCACGCCGGCCTTCCGGACGGCCTCGAGGAGGGCCTGGGCCTCGGCGGCGTTGCGCCCCAGGGGTTTTTCCACGAAAACGTGCACCCCGCGCGCCGCGGCTTGGGTCGCGTAGGGGGCGTGGGTGTCGTCCGGGGTGGCGATCGTGACCGCGTCCACATCCTCGAGGAGGGCTTCGTACGCGCTGTACGCGCGGGCGCCGTACGCTTGCGCGAGGGCGTTCGCGCGCGCGGGGGTGCGGGAGTACACCCCGATGATCTTTGCTCCCGCGGCGTGGAAGGCCGGGGCGTGCACTTTTTTGGCCCATGAGCCCGCGCCTATGATCCCGATGCGTACCATCTTCGCCTCCCCTCTCGCGCGCTGGCCGCTGGGAGGAGCGCCGGCGGTTCGGCTGTGTCGCGCGTGGGTAGCGCAATCCTACGCCCGGCGGGAGGGGCCTGTCAACACGGCCCGGCGGGCGTTGCTTTACCGCGTTGTGCGGGAGAGGACGCGTGGTGTAGAATAGATTGCATCATCGCGAGCAAACCTGTTTTTGGGTTGCGCTGACGTGCGGGCCTCCCCCGGCTTGGGGGTGGAGAAGGGAGGCGTATGAACCGGTTCACGGTACTGGGTACCCTGGTGGCCCTCGCGCTTACAGGCAGCGCGCTGGCCTTCACGCCGAAAAACGTGGAGTGCATCGCCCCGGCGGATCCCGGCGGGGGCTGGGACTTCACCTGCCGCGTGATCGCGGCTCGGCTGCTCCCTGAGCTGGGGATCGTGCCCGGCCCCATCAAGGTGACCAACATGCCCGGCGGCGGGGGCGGGGTGGGGTTCGCCCACGCGGTCACCCAACGCCGGGGGGACGAGAACCTTTTGGTGGCCGCGAGCACCGCGACCACCACGCGCCTCGCGCAGGGGTTGTACGCGGAGTTTACCGCGGACGACGTGCGCTGGCTCGGCGCGCTCGGCGCGGATTTCGGCGTGATCGCCGTGGCGCAGGACTCCCCCATCACCTCCCTCGCGGAGCTGCTCGAGCGCCTTAAGGCGGATCCTAACGGGATCGTCTTCGGGGGTGGCAGTGCGGCCGGGGGTTGGGACCACTTGAAGGTCCTGTTGCTCGCGCGGGCCGCGGGCATTCCGGACCTCGCGTCGATCCGGTACGTGTCCTTTAGCAGTGGCGGCTCGGCGATGATCGAGCTGCTGGGCGGCCGGGTGCAGGCCTTTACCGGGGACGTCTCCGAGGTGGTCGCCCAGGCGGAAGCCGGAAACATCCGCGTGCTGGCGGTCCTCTCGCCCGAGCGGATCCCGGCGCTGGGGGAGGTGCCCACGGCGCGCGAGCTGGGCGTGGACGTGATCGGCGCGAACTGGCGCGGGTTCTACGCGCCGCCCGGAATCTCCGAGGAGGCTTACGCCTTCTGGGTGGAGGCCCTGACCCAGCTCGGCCAGTCGGAGGCGTGGGCCGAGGTGCGCGAGCAGAACGGGCTGGCCCCCTTCTTCATGGTCGGGGCGGAGTTCGAAGCCTTCGTCAAGGAGCAGGTCCAGTCCATCCGTGAGATCTCCGAGGAGCTCGGCCTGATCCAATGACCGACCGGATCGTCGGCGCACTCCTTTGGGGTTTGGCCTTGTGGTACGGCCTTGAGGCGGTTCGCCTCAAGGTCGGTTTCGTGACGGACCCGGTAGGCCCCAAGGCCTTCCCGCTCCTCCTCGCGGGGCTCCTCGCCCTCACGAGCACCTACCTCCTCGCGCGGCCGGACCCCGAGCCGGCGTGGCCCGAGGCGGCGGTCT
This sequence comes from Marinithermus hydrothermalis DSM 14884, assembly GCF_000195335.1. Lineage (NCBI taxonomy): Bacteria > Thermotogati > Deinococcota > Deinococci > Thermales > Thermaceae > Marinithermus > Marinithermus hydrothermalis. The sequence goes on along the minus strand of NC_015387.1, from coordinate 164,916 downwards.
GGCTGAACGCCGGGCTCGCCCTGGGGAGCCTGGTGGGGTACGCGTACCTCCTCGTGCCTCTGGGGTTCATCCTCGCGACCACGCTCGAGGTGGGGTTTTTAGGCCTGCTCTTCGGGGGGCGGGCCCGGGCGAGTTTTCCCGCCGCGCTCGCGCTCTCCTTGGGGTTGTACGCGCTGTTCGTGTGGGCCTTGGGGATCCCCCTGCCCGTCGGGCGGGTCTTCGGAGGGTAGATGGAGGTCCTATCCTTCCTCGCCCTGGGGTTCGAGGTGGCCCTCCAGCCCCTGAACCTACTCTTGGCCTTTATGGGCGCGCTCGTGGGGACCCTGATCGGGGTCCTGCCGGGGATCGGGCCGATCAGCGGGGTGGCGCTGTTGGTGCCGCTCACCTTCGCGTTGCGGCTCCCGCCGGAGTCCGCGCTGATCCTCCTCGCGGGCATCTACTACGGGGCCATGTACGGGGGGTCCACCACGAGCATCCTGCTCAACGTCCCCGGCGAGACCGCCTCGGTCGTCACCACGCTGGACGGGTACCAGATGGCCCGCCAGGGCCGGGCCGGTCCGGCCCTCGCGGTCGCGGCGATCGGCTCGTTCGTCGCGGGGACCCTGTCGGTGATCGGGTTGATGTTCTTCGCGCCGTGGCTCGCGCGGCTCGCGATCCGGTTCGGGCCGGCGGAGTACTTCGCGCTCATGGTCTTCGCGATGACCACGATCTCGAGCCTCGCCGGAAGGAACCTGGCCAAGGCCCTGATCGCGACGCTGCTCGGCCTGATGCTGGCCACGGTGGGGCTCGATCCGGGCAGCGCCGTGCCCCGGTACACCTTCGGGCAGCTCAAGCTGTACGACGGGATGGATTTTTTGGTGGTGGCGATCGGGTTGTTCGCGATCAGCGAGGTGCTGTTCTTGCTCGAGGAGAGCCGGTTGATCCGGCCGGTGCGCGCGCGGGTCGAGCGGACCTACATCTCGCTTAAGGAGCTGGTCTTCTCGCTGGGCGCGATCCTGCGGGGGAGCGTCCTGGGGTTTTTCATCGGGGTGCTTCCGGGGGCGGGGGCCTCGATCGCGAGCTTCATCTCCTACACCCTCGAAAAACGCTACTCCGACCGGGAGGGGACCTTCGGCAAGGGGGATATCCGGGGGGTGGCCGCGCCGGAGTCCGCGAACAACGCGGCCTCGGGCGGGGCGTTGATCCCCTTGTTGACGCTGGGGGTGCCCGGGAGCGGGACGACCGCGGTGCTGCTCGGGGCGCTCATGGGCATGAACATCGTGCCGGGCCCCTTGCTGTTCCAGCAGCACCCCCAGGTGGTCTGGGGGCTGATCGCCTCGATGTACATCGGGAACCTGATGCTCCTTGTGCTGAACCTGCCGCTCGTGGGGCTTTTCGTGCGGATCCTGACCGTGCCCCGCTGGTTTTTGGTGCCCGCGGTGGTGGCGATCAGCTTCATCGGGGTGTACGCGGTGAACAACAGCCCCTTCGACCTGCTCCTCATGAGCGCGTTCGGCCTCCTCGGGTACCTGATGCGTCGGATGGACTTCCCCCTGGCCCCGGTGATCCTGGGGCTGGTCCTGGGCTCGCTCATGGAGGTGAACTTCCGCCGGGCGCTCGCGCTGAGCAACGGGGACCTTGGAATCCTGTTCGGAAGCCCAATCGCCATCGCCCTGTGGGCGCTTGCGGCCTTCAGCCTGATCGCCCCGTGGCTGTTGGGCCGCCTCTTCCGGGTCCGGGTACCGCAGGGAGAGGAGGGGGAGGCGTGATGGGGGACCGGTACCTGAAGCGCTTCGCGGCGTACGCGGCGCAGCTGCGGTACGAGGACCTTCCAGACGCCACGGTGCACGAGGTCAAGCGGCGCGTGCTGGACTCGATCGGCGTGGGCATCGCCGCCTTCACGGAGGCGCTGCCCAAGGCCGCGCGGGCCTGGGCGTACGCCCGGCCGCACCCCGAAGGGGCCCGGCTCTGGGGCACGCCCGCGCGCGCCGCGCCCGAGGTCGCGGCCTTCGCGAACGGCGTGCTGGTGCGGTACCTGGACTACAACGACACCTACCTCTCCAGGGAACCGCTGCACCCGAGCGACATGCTCCCCGCGCTCTTCGCTGTGGCCGAGTGGCGGCGCGCGAATGGCCGGGCGTTCCTCGTCGCCGCGGCCCTCGCGTACGAGGTCGCGGTGCGGCTCTGCGACGCGGCGAGCCTCCGGGCGCACGGCTGGGACCACGTGAACTACATCACCATCGGCACCGCGCTCGGGGCTTCCCGGCTGCTGGGCCTCGAGGCAGCGGCCCTCGAGCACGCCCTGGCCCTCGCGGTCGTGCCGCACGCCGCGATGCGCGCGACGCGCGCGGGGGAGCTCTCCATGTGGAAGGGCGCGGCGGCCGCCGCGGCCGCGCGGGGCGGGGTGTTCGCGGCCACGCTCGCCGCGCACGGGGTGACCGGCCCGCCCCAGGCGTTCGAGGGCGAGATGGGGTTCGTGCAGCAGCTCCTGGGAGGCGCGGGTTTTGACGAGGCGGCGTTCGCGGGCCTCGAGGCGGGCCATCCGCCCACGGCTGTCCTGAAGACGCACCTCAAGCGCTGGCCGGTGGAGTACCACGCCCAAAGCGCGGTGGAGGCGGCCCTCGCACTCCACAAGGCCCTCGGGGACCCCCAGCGGATCGCCAGGGTGCGGATCGAGACCTTCCGCACGGCCTACGAGATCATCGCGAAGGACCCGGAGAAGTGGGCCCCCACGACGCGGGAGACCGCGGATCACTCCCTCCCCTACATCGTCGCGGTGGCCTTGCTGGACGGGGCGGTGAGCCGGGCGACGTTCGCCCCGGAGCGGATCCAGGACCCGAGGCTTAGGGCCTTCCTCGCGGAGAAGGTCACCCTCGAGGAGGCCCCCGAGCTGAGCCGGGGGTACCCGGAGGGGGTGCCCCACCGCATCACGGTGCACACCACGGACGGCCGGATGCTGACCCAGGAGGTGCGCCACCCGCGGGGGCACGCGGCGAACCCCATGAGCGACGCGGAGGTGCGCGCGAAGTACCGCGCGAACGTGCAGGGGATGTTCAGCGCGGCGCAGGCCGAGGCCGTGGAGGGAATGGTCTGGGAGCTGGAGGCGCTAGGGGAGGTCGGGGCGCTGTCCGCGCGGATGGTGGTGTAAGCGAAGGAGGCCCGGTGAGCTGGCTCGTGAAACCCAAGACGAATGAACCCGCCGCCCTTCGGCTCCGGCGGCACCTGGAGGCGGAAGAGGCGTTGCTCGCGCCCGGCGTGTTCAACGCGCTCGTGGCGCTCGAGGCCGAACGGCAGGGGTTTAAGGCGCTGTACTTCTCCGGGGGAGCGTACGCGGCGAGCCTGGGGCTGCCGGACGTGGGCCTGTTGACCCTCGAGGACGTGGTGCACGGGGTGCGGTGGGTCACGCGCGCGGTGGACCTCCCGGTGATCGTGGACGCGGACACCGGGTTCGGCGGGGCGCTCAACGTGGCGCGCGCGGTGCGCGAGCTCGAGGCCGTGGGGGCCGCGGCGATCCAGATCGAGGACCAGGTGATGCCCAAGCGCTGCGGCCACCTGGCGGGCAAGGCGGTGGTCGCGGCGGAGGTCATGGCCGAGAAAATCGCCGCGGCGCGCCGGGCGCGGGAGCACCTGGTGATCGTCGCGCGCACCGACGCGCGCGGCCCGGAGGGGTTCGAGGCGGCCGTGGCGCGCGCCGAGTTGTACTTGAAGGCCGGGGCGGACGTGGTCTTCCCGGAGGCGCTCGAGTCCGCGGCGGAGTTCCGGGCGTTCGCCCGGCGCGTGCGGGCCCCGCTCCTCGCGAACATGACGGAGTTCGGGCGGTCGCCGCTCGTGCCCGCGGCGCGGTTGTTCGCGTGGGGGTACCGGATCGTGATCTTCCCGGTCACCGCGCTCCGCGCGGCGATGAAGGCGGTGGAGGGGGTGCTGGCCGCACTGCGGCGGGAGGGGTCCGCGGCCCGCTGGGTGCCGCGGATGCAGACCCGCGCGGAGCTGTACGCGCTCCTTGGGTACGCGGCGTACGAGGCGCTGGACCGGTCGCTGGGCGAGGCTAGCGACGCCCCGTAGGCCGTGGGGTTTCCCGCTGCTGGGGGATCGGGACGTACTGCACGCTGGGCCGGCCCCCGTGCGCCTGCGGGTAGAGGTCCATGAGGGCGTACACCTCGGCCGGCATCTGGGTGGAGACCGGCAGGCCCATCGCGCGCGCTTCCTCCACGCTGATGGGGTAGTCGTGCGTCCAAGTGCCTTGGCTGAGGAGCGCGGCGACCTCCTCGGCCTTCTCCTCCCCGAACTTGTCCGCGAGGAGGCCCTTCACGGTGCGCTTCACCTGATCGAGGGCCTTCCGCGCCACGTCCGCGAGGATCAGGGTCTGGTCCTCGATGTCCTTGGGGTCCTTGGTCTCGAGGACCTTGAGGATGGAGGCCGCCGGGTACTGGCCGAGCTGGGGGTCCACCGGCCCGAGGACCGCGTTCTCGTCCATCACGATCTCGTCCGCGGCCAGCGCGATCAGGGTCCCGCCGGACATGGCGTAGTGCGGCACGAAGACCGTGACCTTGGCGGGGTGGCGCTTGAGGGCTTCCGCGATCTGCTCCGCCGCGAGGACCAGCCCGCCCGGGGTGTGCAGCACCAGGTCGATCGGCACGTCCTTGTCGGTCATGCGGATGGCGCGGAGGACCTGCTCGGAGTCGTCGATGTTGATGAAGCGGCTCAAGGGGATCCCCAACAGGCTCACGGACTCCTGCCGGTGGATCAGGGTGATCACGCGGCTGCCCCGCTTGCGCTCGAGCTCGGCGATCTTACGCGCTCGGGCGGAGAACAGGGTCTGCTGCGTGATATAGGGGCTCAAGGCCGAGAAGATAAAGAAAAGCCAGAACAACTGAAAGAAGATATCCATAGGGGCACCTCCAAACCCAGGGGATTTGTTTCAGAGGATAGCGCACTCGAGCCGCAGCGCGGGGGCGTTACCCCACCCCGGAGGGGGTGAGGGGGGCGTAGGCCTCGCGGGCGAGGACCTCCGGGTAGAGGCGCTGGGCCTGACCGGCGGCCTCGAGGCTGGCGAGGAGCTCCCGTGCAACCCCGCGGTCCACGGTGTACACGCGGGTGAGGTAGGTCAGGCGCGGGTCCTGGGGTTGGGCCGGCGCGTAAGCCTGGCGTCGGGGGAGCACCTGCGTGCCGCGACGACGCGTAGCGAAGGGTGTTCGCCGCGTTTGGGGTTGAGGTATGGCACGGATCATGCTTCACCTCCTTTCACGCTAGGCGTTCGCGTGGATGTAGCCCGGCGCCGCGTCCACTCCGGGGCGTACCGGATGAGGAGGGCGCCCAAGGGCACCGTGACCAGGACGGAGAGGACCGCGACCTGCGCCACGAGCGTTTGCCCCGCCTGGAGGGCCAGGGCGCCCAGGATCAGGTTGAACTCCCCGCGCGGCACGAGGTAGGCCGCGGCGAGGGCGCTGTGGCGGGCGTCCAGCCCGGCGGCGCGGCCCGCGCGGTAGTCCAGCCCCAGCTTGAGGAGCACTCCGAGCGCCACGAGCAGGACCGCCTGGAGGGTGAGGCCCGCGAGGAGGCCGAGGGCTTGGGCGCCCACCGTGAGGAAGAAGAAGGCCACCGCGAGGTCCCGCACGGGGGCAAAGAGGTGCTCGAACCGCTCGCGAAGCCCCAGCCCCGCGGCCACTACTCCTGCGAGGAAGGCGCCCACCTCCCCGGAAGCTCCCACCGCGTGGAAGAGGGTGGCGGTGCCGGTCACGAAGGCCGCGCCGAGGAGAAGGACGAGCTCGTCGGAGAAGCGCTCCACCCAGGGCACGAGCCGCCCTGCACCCCAGCGGGTGAAGGCCAGGTACCCGGCCGCGAGCGCCACCCCCCAGACCAGGGCGGCGGGGTCCCCGTGCCCGCCGAAAAGGGCGAGGACCAGGGCAATCACCAGGTCCTCGAAGACCAGGACGGTGAGGGCCACCTCGCTCTCCGGGCTCGCGGCGCGGCGCAGGTCGATGATGAGCTTGGCGATCACCGCGCTCGAGGAGGCGTAGAGCACGCCGCCGAGGAGCACCGCGGCGTACAGGTCCAGTCCCAGGATCAACCCGAGGAAACTCCCGGCGACCAGGGCGAGCGCGTCCCACCCGCCCGCGCGCGTGCCCCAGCGGGCCAGGGTGCCGAGCCGGTCCAGGCCGAACTCGAGCCCGACCGAGAAGAGGAGGAGGAGCAGGCCCAGGCTGGGCAGGGGCTCGAGGGCCTCCACGTCGAGCCGCGCGCCGATCGCGAGGCCCACGAGGAGGTACGCGGGGAGCGGGGGGAAGCGGAAGCGGTGCACGAGGGCCGCTCCCAGCGCGAGCAAGGCGGCAGCCAGGGTGAAGTCCAGTACCGATTCGCTCATGGATGGTTCCTACTGCAAGCTGCGTTTGAAGGCGTCGACCGCTTCGCGTGGCCCGGCCACGACCAGGGTGTCGCCCGGCTCGAGGCGGGTGTCGGGCGGGGGGTTGGGCAACAGGGCCTCCCCTTCCCGCAGCACCGCGAGCACGTGCGCGCCGGAGACCTGGGGCTGGCAGGCGCTGAGGGGGCGTCCCACACAGGGCGCGCCGGCCGGGATCTCGATCCATTCGATCGTCTGGCGGGCGAGGTGGGTCTTGACCTCCCCGACCGCCTCAGGGTGGAAGAGGACCCCGGAGAGGATCGCGCCGACCTCGCGGGCCTCTTCGTCGCTGAGCTCCAGGGTCGCGGTGGGGTCCTCCTGCGCGTCCGGGTAGAAGTACACCTCCCGCCGCCCGGAGTGGTGCACGACGACGACCAGACGGTCGTTGGAGCGGGTGTGGATCGTGTACTTGCGCCCCACGCCGGGCAGCACGCTTTCCTCGATGCGCATCGCCGTTCCTCCCACTCGCCCTTACTCGAGGTCGATCTCCTCCAGTTCGACCTCGTGCCGGGGCAGGGCCTCGCGGGGGATGCTCACCTCGAGCACCCCGCGACGCAGCCGGGCCTTAAGCCCTTCGCGCCGGGCGTCCGGGGGGAGGGGGAAGGCCCGGTAGATCCGGCCGTAGTGGATCTCGGAGTACCGCCGGGTACGGCGCTCCTCCTTGCGTTCCCCCTCCACCACCAGGTAATCCCCCTCGAGGTAGACCTTGAGGTCGTTCTTGCCGAGGCCGGGCACCTCGAGGCGCAGCCGGTAGCGGCCTTCCTCCTCCAGGAGCTCGGCCTTGGGCTCTAGGGACTCGAGGCCCTCACTCCAGACCCGCTCGAGCACGCCCTCGATCGCGCGGCGGAACCGGCCCTTTTTGAAGGGCCAGAAGCGCTCGAGCATGCGCGCCTCCTTTCCCCGGCGGGCGGGGTTAGCCTTCCACCTGGATCTGGACCTTGCGCGGTTTGGTGGCTTCGGCGCGGGGTACGTCCAGGTAGAGGACCCCGTGCTTGAAGCGGGCTTGGACCCGGGAGAGGTCGTACACGGAGGGGATGGAGAAGCTCCGCACGAAGTTGCCGTAGGGGCCTTCCACCCGGTGGTACGCGACGCCTTCCTTTTGCTCCAGGGGCCTCGAGCCGCGGACCGTGAGGGTCTCCTGTTCGGCGATCACGTCGACCCGGTCCGGCTCCACCCCCGGCAGGTAGACCGCGAGGTGGAGGCCCGCCTCGTCCTCGGTCACGTCCACGAGGGGCGCGAAGGTCTCGCGTTCCCCGGGGCGCGGGGTGAACATGCGACCTAGCCGTTCCTGTAGCTCTTCGATCTCCTTGAAGGGGTCCCAGCGCATCATACTGCCTCCTTTCCTCGAAAGGGCGCGTGTCCCACAATCTTCACCAATTCAGATCATAACATTTGATAATGATATTGTCAACTAGATTGCGCCCACCCCTCGGACTCCGCCGTCCCGCAAGCGCTCCCACCAACGGCGCGCGCGGCACCTGCCCCGCACACCCTCGGGAGGGCCACACGGCCGATCCGCCCAACGCGCTGCTGGCGAGTTCTCCCGGCGCCTCACGGAAAGGCCGGGCTACAATAAAGCCATGCTGGATCTCCTACCGCACATCGCGGAGCTCAGCCGGAAGACGCCCTCGAAGATCCTCCTCGTGGTCCTCGACGGGGTGGGCGGCCTGCCCCAAACGCCCGGCGGCCCCACCGAGCTGGCCGCGGCCCGCACCCCGAACCTGGACGCGCTCGCGCAGCGCTCCGCCCTAGGCCTCCTCACCCCGGTCCACCCCGGCCTCGCCCCCGGGTCGGGGCCGGGGCACCTCGCGCTTTTTGGGTACGACCCCTTCACCTACCAGGTGGGGCGCGGCGCGCTCTCCGCCATCGGGATCGGGGCCGAGTTCGGCCCGGGGGACGTCGCGGTGCGCGGCAACTTCGCCACCCTCGCCCCCGACCGCACCGTCCAGGACCGCCGCGCGGGCCGTCCCTCCACCGAGGAAAACCGCCGCGTCCTCCAAAAGCTCCAGGCCCGTATCTCTGAGATCGACGGGGTTCAGATCCGCCTCTACACCGAGAGCGAGCACCGTTTTGTGCTGGTACTTAGCGGCGAAAACCTCGGCGACCGCGTGCAGGACACCGACCCGCAGCGCACCGGCGTCCCGCCCCTCGAGGCCCTCCCGGAATCCCCCGAGGACGCCGCGAGCGCCAAAACCGCGCGGGTGCTGAACCGCTTCACCCAGCTCGCGGAGGAAGCCCTCAAGGACGAACCCCAGATCAACGGGGTGCTCCTCCGCGGGGCCTCCAAACGCCCCGCCTTCCCCCAGATGCAGGAGGTGTACAAGCTCACGCCCGCCGCGATCGCCAGCTACCCCATGTACCGCGGCGTGGCCGCCCTCGTCGGCATGCAGCCCCTCGAGGTGCGGGGCGAGGGCGACGCCCCCGAGGAGAAGCTCGAGGCCCTCAAGGCTCACTGGGAGGCCTTCGACTTCTTCTACCTGCACTTTAAGAAGACGGACTCCACCGGAGAGGACGGGGACTTCGCGGCCAAGGTCGCGCGGATCGAGGCGTTCGACGCCCTGCTGCCGGAGCTGCTCGCCCTTAAACCCGACGTGCTCGCAATCACCGGGGACCACTCCACCCCCGCCGTCCTCAAGGCGCACTCCTGGCACCCCGTGCCCCTCCTGCTATACGGCCCGTACCTGCGGAACGACACCGCGACGCGCTTCACCGAGGACGAGGCCCGAAAAGGCTCGCTCGGGCACCTGCGCGGCGTGGAGCTGATGCCGCTCCTTCTGGCCCACGCGGGGAAGCTGCAAAAGTACGGGGCTTAAGGCGGGCTCAGCATGGGGGGTAAGGGCAGAGCGGCCTGACCGGCTGCCCCCACCGCCTGGGGTTCGGGCTCGGGCTTCGGTTCGGGCCCGACGAGGTACACGGCCCCCCAGGGCCGGTATCGGCTGGTGAACACCTCCCGCACCACCCGGCCGTCCGCGTACCGCACGGTGCGCTCCACCCGCACCGTCGCGCCCTCCGCCGCCCAGTCCACCTGCTTCACCGCGCCCGGCGGCAGGCTCGAGTCCAGTACGTACCGGGGCTCGGGCGGAGGGTGCCGGTCCGAGATGAACGGCCCCTCCCAGTCCACGGTGCGGTCCCGGGTCCCGAAGAAGCGCACCACGAGCTCCTGGCCTTGCACGTGCGCCTGCACCAGGATGTACCCGGGGGTGTCGTTCCGGAACTTCAGGTCCAGCCACGGTTGGTACACCGCCGCGTCCAGGCCCACCGGATGGTAGTAGGCCAGCTGGTAGCTGTGGGCGCGGCGCTCCACGATCGGCAGCCCGGCGAAAAACGCCGCGCGGTACACGGTCGTCGAGACCTGGCAGATCCCGCCGCCCACCCCGAGCTCGGTCCGGTCCCCCACGATCACGAGGCTGTCACCGAACCCCGCCTCCCGCGTGATCGGCCCTACCGCCGCGTTAAAGGAAAACACCGTTCCCGGCGGGATGAGGGTACCGTCGATCTTCTGAGCTCCCAACCGGATGTTGTGCACCCGGCCTGCCGAGGAACCCCGGAAGCTCGTGCGCCCCTCGGCCAGCAACTCGCGCACCCCCCAGCGCGCCAGGTCCGCCACGCTCACCTCCGGCTCCACAACTCGCACCGGCAGCACGAACTGCGTCCGGCCTGCCTCGAGGGCCTCGCGGTACGCGGCGCGCACCTCGTCCAGGTCGAACCCATACCCCAACTTCTCCACCGCGATCCAGCCGCGCGCCGCGTCGTACACGAACCGCGCCGGCCGCGCCTCGCGCGCAAGCCGCGCCACGAGCGGCTCGAGGTCCGCCGCGCTGTGCACCGTGAAGGCGCGCGCGCCCGTGTACACCCGGACCTGGCCGTCCTCGAGCACCCGCTCGTGGGTGACGAAGACGGCGTTGATCTGGGCTATAGCGAGGCCGCTCAGCAGCGCGCCCGCCACCCCCGCCCGTTGCAGCATCCTCATAAGCCCCCCCTTGTTTTCATGCTAGCGCGCCCCGCATTACGTACAGGGTCTTGCAGCTTACCCACCCTGCCTTTCCCCCATCTGGGGGTGTTGCAAGAACGCGAGGTTACCTATATTGATTCCCGGATAGAGATGAACGCCCTGCAGACGCGAAAGGAGGCATCATGAAGAAAACCACGGGTTTCACGCTGGTCGAACTCGCGATCGTGATCGTGATCATCGGGGTGTTGGCGGCGGTGGCCGTGCCGCGCTTCTTGAGCACCACGGGCAGCGCGATCGACGCGCAGGTCGAGGCTACGGCCAGCGCCATCAAGTCCGCGTACGCGATCTACCTGGCGGAGAACAAGGGCGAAAAGCCCACCTGTAACGAGCTGCTCTCGAGCGTGGGCGAGCTGACGGTGAAGGGCGACAAGGCCACGGGCACCAAGGACGCCAACCTCAAGGTGGACTGCGACGGGAACCCGGCTTCGGACGTGTACGTCTTCAACCCCAACGCCAAGACCTACACGAAGAAGAGCTCGGCGTACCACGTCAAGTTCCAGTAACCCCGTGCTCCCGCGGGCCGGCCCTCCCGGCCCGCGGGCCTTTTGACCGTCGTGCGAATCGCTCAAGGCTCCACGCTGCTGCTCGCGCTTCTACTGCTCCTCCTCCTGTTCGCAGTGGTCCCGCCCCTCAACCTGCTCCTCAGTCGGACCACGCGAGCGGGAGCGGCAGCGCTCGCCGCGGTGCAAGCCCGGTACCTGGCCGAAAGCGGGATCTACGAGGCGCGCTTCGGCCGGTTCGCGGGCGTGCGGCTGCCCAGCTGCCCGCCCCCCGCCTGGCCGCCCCCCGAGACCGTCACGGTCCAGGGGGAGGTCCTCGGCACCCTCACCGCCGGCCGCGTCCGGCCCGGGGTGTACTGCGCCCGCGGACGAACCGCGGGCGGGCCCCTCAATTACGGCGCCGAGGTCGAGGTGACCCTCGAGGTCCGCTTCGACGGCCGGGGGCGCATCCTCGGGTGGAAGGAGAACCCATGAACCGCCGGGGCTTCACCCTGGTCGAGGTGGCCGTGACCCTCGTGGTGCTCGGCGTGGCCAGCGTGCTCGTCGTGCACGCTCTCTCCACCGTACAGGCCGCAAGCCTCACCGCCCGCCGCGCCGGGATGCTCGCCGCGGTGCTGGAGAACAACGCCGAGTGGCTCCGCGCCCATCCCCACACCATTCGGGACGGGCAGCCCTGCCCCCGCTTTGACCCCAACGAGGCCCCAGGGCTCGAGGGTTACACCTGCACCCTGCGCGCCGCGCCCGGACCGCGCCTCACCGCGTACCGCGTCGAGTTCCGGGACCCGGAGGGCCGCCTCGCCGCTGCGGTTGTCTTGCGCCTGCCATGAAGCGTAGCTTGGGCCTTACCCTCCCCGAGATGGCCGTCGCCCTCGCCCTCACGGGCGTGCTCGCCCTGGGCGCGGCCCTCCTCGTCACGCAAGGCGCGCGCGCCTGGCAGCTCGGGCAGGTCCTTCTGGAGGCCCAAACCGACTACGCGGACCTACGCCGCCATCTCGGGGAGGACGTGCGCCGCGCGCGCGCCGCGCGCGTCGAAAACGGCGGGCAACGCCTGCGTTTGGAGGGGGCCGCCGGGCGGGTCTGTTACTATCTGGAGGGGGGGCGCGTCTACCGTGACCCCCGGGGAGGGTGCCGCTCCGGCACGCCCCTCACCCTCCTCGAGGGGTACGCGGGGCGGTTTAGCGCGCAGGGCCGGAGCGTGCGGTTCGTGCTCACCCGAACGCCGGCCGAAGGCCTTACCCTCCCGCCCATCGAGGCCACGCGGCGGGTACTATACCCCTAGAACCATGCCGGAGCTTCTCGCGACCTCCCGCGGCATCTACGCGCTTGGCGAACCAACCCGTTTCTACGCGGCGGAGGACCTGCTGGACGAAACGGGCACGCCGCGCTACGACCGGTTAGCGTGGCACCTGCACGAGGCCCGCAAGGCCGCGGGAGGCTCAAGTGCGCTGTACCTGGGGCTCTCCCCGGAGTTCGTGCTGCTCCGCATGGCGCGTTTCCCCGCCCTCGAGGGCTTTTCCCTGGCGGAAGCGGTGCTGGCCGAGGCCGAGCGCAACCCCGTCTGGGGCGCGCACGAGTTATTCACGGACTACGACCCCCTCTACCCCGAGGGCCCCGGGCGCATCCAGGTGTTGTTCGCCGCCTGGCCGCTCGAGGCCGCTCGGCTCCTCACCCGGCGGCTACGCCCCCGGCGCATCGAACCCCTTCCCCTCCTGATCTGGCGCCGGGCCAAAGCCGAGCTGGATGACCGTGAGAGCTTCCTCGTCCTGGAGGGCGCGAGCAACACCCTGGCGCTCTTCGAGGCCGGGCGGCTCATCGGGTTCCGTTTCCTGAACCTACCCGCGCGGGACGCCACCCCGGAACTCACCCAGGAGGTCCAACGTTCGCTGCACCTGTTCGGCCGCACCACCCCTGTAGACGCCGCGTACCTCTTCGACCTCCCCGCCCCCCTCCCCGTCCCGCCCGACCTGCCCGCCCACGAGGTCCTCCAGGAAGGCCCCACCCCAGCGCTCGCGGAGGCCGCTTGGCGCACCACCCCCCCTCACCTCGACCTGCGCTACCGCCGCGCGCGCCCCGGGGAAGGCCTCCCGAAAAGCGTGCAGCGCGCGCTCCTCACCTCCGCGGTCCTTCTGGCGTTCACCGGCCTCGGCCAAGGGTACCTCACGCACCGCATCCACGCGCAAGCCGAGATGAACCGGCAGCTCCGTCAGGAGGTCGCCGCCCTCGAGGCCGCCCTTCTCGCCCAGCCCGACCCGCTCCCGCAAGGGGTCGGGGTGCACACCCTGCGCCAGGTCGTCCAGGCCCATGCCCCCCACCCTCTGGCTCGAGCGCCTCGAGGCGGACCCCGCGCGCGTGCGCCTCGTGGGCAAGGCGCTGGACCCGTACGCGCCCGTCACCCTCACGGCCCGGCTTCACGGGGAGCTGGCCAGCATCGAGCGGGACGCGGAGGTGTTCGCGTGGGAGGTGAACCTTGACGCTCAACCCTAAACTCGGCGAGTTGCTGGTCGCCTTGGGGCGCATCACCCCCGAGCAGCTCGAGGAGGCCCTCGCCGAACAGCGCCGCACGGGGGACCGGTTGGGCCAGGTCCTTTTACGCAAGGGCCTGATCAAGGAGGAGGAGCTCGCCCAGGTCCTGGCCGACCAGCAGCACGCGGAGCTGGTGCGCCCCAAGCAGCTCGAGATCGACCCGAAGGCCCTGGCCCTCGTCGACCCCCGCTTCGCGCGGGCGCACCGGGTGCTGCCGTACCGCCTGGAAGGCAACCGCCTCTACGTCGCGATGGCCCACCCTTCCGACCTCGCCCTGATCGACGAGCTGCGGTACATCACCGGCAAGGAGATCGTGCCCAAGCTCGCGCCGGACTCGGAAATCCTCGAGGTGCTGGACCAACACCGCCGCACCGAGCCGCCCGCCGAGGCGCCCGAGCCACCCCCAGCCCTCGAGGCCGCCCCGCCCGACCCGGCCGTGGGCGCCGCGCCGGCCGTGCAACTCGCGGACGCGCTACTGCACGAAGCGATCGCCGCGGGAGCCTCCGACCTGCACCTCGAGCCGCGCGAGCATTACCTCGCGGTGCGCCTGCGCATCGACGGCGTGCTCACCGAGGTCCGGCGGGTCCCTAAAGAGCAGGAGCCGCCCTTGATCGCGCGGTTTAAGGTCCTGGCCCAGTTGAACATCGCGGAGCGGCGGCGGCCGCAGGACGGGCACTTCACCTTCGTCTTCGAGGGGCGGCGGCACGAGGTGCGGCTCTCCACCATGGGCACCCTGTGGGGGGAGAAGCTCGTCGCGCGCATCATCTACCCCACCCGGGTGCGCATCGGGCTGGCCGAGCTCGGCATGTTCCCTGAGGATCTGGCGCGCTTCGAGACCTTGCTGCGCCGTCCGTACGGGATCCTCTTCGTGACCGGCCCGACCGGGAGCGGCAAGACCACCACGCTGTACGCCGCGCTCGAGCACATCTACACCCCAGCCCGGAACTTCGTCACGATCGAGGACCCGGTGGAGTTCCCGCTGGAGGGGATCAACCAGATCCCCGTACAGCCTCGGCTCGGCCTGGGGTTCGCGGAGATCCTGCGGGCCATCCTGCGCCAGGACCCGGACGTGATCCTCGTGGGCGAGGTGCGCGACGCGGAAACCCTCGAAACCGCGCTGCGCGCGGCGTTGACCGGACACCTGGTCCTGGCCACGCTGCACACCAACGACGCGGTCTCCACGGTCAGCCGGTTGTTCGAGATGGGGGCGGAGCGGTACCTGGTGGCCTCCACCCTGATCGGGGCCGTCGCGCAGCGCCTGGTGCGCCGGGTGTGCCCGCAGTGCGGGGAGTGGCGCCCGTTAAGCCCGGAGGAGGCCGCGTTCCTGGGAGAGGCCGCACCCGAGGCGCAAAGAAAAGGCGCGGGGTGCACGTACTGCCGCGGCCTGGGGTATAAGGGCCGGATCGGGTTGTTCGAGATCTTCGCGCCGGACGCCGAGCTGCTCCGTGCGATCGGCCAGGGGGCGGACGAAGCCGTCCTGCGCGCGCGCCTCCAGGAGTCCGGGCACCGCTCCTTGCGCGACGCGGGCGTACGGCAGGTCCGGGAAGGGCAGACTACGGTGAGCGAACTGATGCGGGTTATCGGTATGCTTGAGGGGTAAGGATGCGGTTCAGTTATCAAGCGACGGACGCCAGCGGAACGCAACTCTATCAGGGGACGCTCGAGGCAGGCAGTCCCCGCGAGGCGCGGTTGCGCCTTAGGGAGATGGGGCTCTACCCGCTGCGCCTCCGGCGTGAACCCTTCCGGCGCTTCGTGCGCCGGCCCGCGCTCGGCGCGCTCGCGCTGTACACCAGCCAGTTCGCTACCCTCGTCGCGGCCGGGGTGCCCCTGACCCAGGCGCTCGTCACGCTCGCGCAGGAAAGCCCCAGTCCGGCCCTCCGGCAGGCCACGCGCGAGGTTCGGGAGCGCATCGAGGCGGGCGAGTCCCTCGCCGACGCGATGGCGCACCACCCGGAGGTCTTCCCGCCCCTCATGCGGCACCTCATCGCCGCGGGGGAGGCGGGCGGCGCCCTCGAGGTGACCCTCGCGCGGCTCGCGGAGTACCTGGAGCGAGCGGAGGAACTCAACCAGAAGATCCGCACCGCGTTGATGTACCCGGGGTTCGTCCTCGCGGTGGTCGGGGTCGCCCTCGCGGTGCTGCTCCTCGTCGTCATCCCGGTCTTCGCCCGGCTCTACAGCAGCGCCGGCGCCGCCTTGCCCTGGCCCACCCAAGCCCTGCTCGCCGCCTCCGCGTTCGCGCAAACGTACGGCTGGCTGATCGGCCTGGGCCTGCTCCTCGCCGGGTACGCCCTGCGCGCCTACTACCGCACCCCCGCCGGGGCGTACCGCCTGGACCGCCTGGCGTTGCGCCTGCCCGTGCTGGGCCCCATTCTGCACAAGGCGGGGCTGGGCCGTTTCGGCCGCACCTTCGCCACCCTCTACGCCAGCGGCCTGCCCATCACGCAGGCCCTCGAGGCCACCCGCGACCTGGCCGGGAACGCCTTCATCGCGCACGCCGTCGACGAGGTGCTGCAAAGCGTCGTCCGGGGAGAGTCCTTCTCCGCCGCATTGGCGCGCCACCCGGAGGTCTTCCTACCGGTTTTCACCCGCATGAGCGCGGTCGGCGAGGCGTCCGGCGGCCTGGACGCGATGCTGGACCAGGCCGCGCGCCACCTCGAGCGGGAGGTGGACTACGCCGTCAAGCGCCTCTCCGCGAGCATCGAACCGATCCTCACCGTACTCCTCGGCGTGGGCATCCTCCTCGTCGCCCTGGCCTTGTACCTGCCGCTTTTCGATCTGTCGAGTCTGATCACGCAACGATGAACGCACGACTCGCCTGGCTCATCCCGCTCGTCGTCCTCACCCTCGGAGGGGTGTGGATCCAAACGAGCTGGGCCCGCTACCAGAGGCTCGTCGCGGAAGCGCAGGCCCTCGAGGCGCGCCGCGACGCCCTCAGCGCCGCGCTACTGCCCCCCGCCCAGCGCGCCCGCCCCCTGCCCCCCGCGCGGCTCAACGAGCTGTACCACGTGATCCTCCAAACCCTCGAGGCGAGCGGCGCCACGCTGAACGCCTTCACCCCCAGCCCGCCCCAGCTCCACCTCACGCTCGAGGGCACCTACCCGGAGGTCGTGCGGTTCTTGGAAGCCCTGCCCACCCTGGACTACCCCGTCTGGGTGGAGCGCTACACCCTCACCCCCCTCACCCCCCGCGGCGACCGCCTCACCCTCGAGCTAGAGCTCGGCGTGCGCCTCGAGGACGCGCCTTTAGAGGAGGAAGAACCGTGAAGCGCGGCCGGATCCTGGCTTGGGTCTGGGGATGGGTTCTGGGGGGGCTGGGCCTGGCCCTCGCGCAGCCCGCAGCGGTGCACCTAGCGGTCCGATCCCCCACCCCGCGCACCGTCCTGCCCGGCCAGACCGTCACGCACGTCTTCCAACTGGAAAGCCCCGCGCCGGGTCGCGTCGCGCCCGAGCTGACCCAGTCCCCCAGCTGGCCCCTCTTGTCCCGGCTCGAGCCCCTGGCGCTCGAGCCGGACCGCCCTGCGTTCCTCGCCGTCACGCTGCGCGTTCCCCCGAACGCGCGGGAAGGCACCCGGCACCAGCTCACCCTCCGGCTGGGCGGCGCGCAGGCGCGGGTGGTGAGCACGGTGGGGTTCCGGCCGGGGCTGGAGGCCGAGTGGCCCGAGGAGGTCCGGCCCCTCACCCGGTACGGCGCGGTGCCCGTGCGGGTGGAGAACCAAGGGAACGGCCCGGACCGGTTCCACGTGAGCCTGGCGGACGCCCGGGGGCGGCTCGTCGCCCGCCAGACGGTCGCCCTCGAGGCCGGGGCCGCCCGCACCCTGGAGCTGCGGGTGGAGGGGTTCGGGACCTTCCGGGTTCAGGTGCGTTCCGAACGCGCCCCGGAGACGGTCGTTCAAGGGGTGGTGCGCGTTGCGCCCGCCGGAACCCAGGCCGCGCCCCAGGAGCCCTTTCGTCTGCTGGGCGCGGCGCAAACGCGTTACGCCCCCCCCACCCCCCCCACGCTGGCCTTCGGGCTAAGCGGCCAGGTATCGGACTTCGTGGCCCTCAACGCGCGCACCACCTACGCCCTAGGCCAGCCTCCCTCGGCCGAGGCGCGCCTGGAGGGGAAGACCTGGCGGCTGCGCCTTAAGGCGGGGGAGGCCATCGAACTCGCGGGGGGTGCCGGGACGGGTCCCTTCCAGGCGGACCTCGCCCTGCAACCCGCTCCCTTTCGCGCCGAGGGCGCCTTCCGCTGGACGCCCCCCGGACGGCAGTACGCCTTCCGCGTGAGCCTCGAGGAGTGGGCCGAGTTTTCCTTCCTGGGGTTCGAGCGCCCCGATCCCAACCGCAGCCTCGAGTACGCCTTCACCCTCCGGCCCGAACCCTTGCGCGCTCGGTTCGAGACGCACTACGCCGCGCGCAACGCCCCCCTCCCCTGGAGCGCCCAGCTGCGCGTGGTGGGTGAGGCCCAAGCCCCCCTCCGGATCGGGTTCAGCCTCGACCTCACCCCGCACACCATCCGCTTCAGCAGCGCTAGCCTCAGCGCGGCCTTCGAGCTCGAAAGTCCCCCGAAGGGCCTGCCGCGCCTCGAGGACTGGCGCCTCGCCGCCGCCACCACCCTGGACCGCCTGGGCCTGGAAGCGCCCGTTCCCGTCACGCTGGGCCTCGAGACCGGAGCCGAGGGCAGCCGATTGCAGGCCGCCGCCCGCATCCCGCTCCTTCCCCCGCTACAGGAGGTGCGGGTGGAGGCCGCGGCCACGCACCGCGCGGGGCGTTTCGGCACGGACCTCTCCACGCAACTGCACCTCGAGCAACCCCAGGCCCTCACCCGGTACACCGCGGGGCTCGAGCTGGGCCTTGCGCCCTTCCAACCCGTCCTTTCCGCCGGGGTGCGGTGGGGGGGTGGGGGAGTAGGCGCTTCCGGAACGGTGCGCTGGGCTCCCCTGGCGCCGGGGTTATCCACGGGCCTTAGCCTCCACGCGCCCGTAGGGAACGCGTTGCTCTCCCTGGAAGCCGCGCGCGACTGGGTGCAGGACACGACCCGCGTCGCGCTCGAGGGGACGCTCCCCTTCGCGCTCCCGGTGCCCGAACCCCTCAGCGCGGCGCTCGGCGGCCGGGCGGTGGGGTTCCTCGAAGGCCGGGTCGTGGCGGTCGGGCCGGACGCGCCTCCCCTCGAGGGACTCTGGGTGCAGATCGGGCCCCAGCGCGTCCGTACCGACGCGACCGGAGCGTTTCGCGTAGCGCTCCCGCCGGGGCAGTACCCGGTGCGCCTCGAGGTGGCGCGCCTGCCCGCGGGCCTCGTCCCCGTCACGGCGGAACGCGTCGTGGAGGTGCGCCTCAAGGAAACCCAGCGGGTGCGGCTCGAGGTCGCCCAGCGCGCCGCGCTGCAGGGCCGGGTGGTGGCCCTACGCGAGGGGGTGCCCGAGCCCATCGAGGGTACGCCATTCCTCCTGCGCCTTCAAGACGATACGGGCCGCGCGGTCACGCTCCGCACGGACCCCCAGGGGCGCTTCCACGTCGAGGGGCTCGCCCCCGGCCGTTACACGCTCGAGCTCCTCGAAGCGCAACTCCCCGCGGGATGGTCGGTCCTGGAGGGCAGGGCCACGGTACGCCTCACCGCGGGAGCTACGGCGGAAACGACGCTTACCGTGCAGCCACCCCCCCGTCGAACCTTCACGCCCCGGCCCGTCCAACTGCTCTCGGTAACGCCGGAGGCCACCACCCTGCCGCCCGGCGCGGCCCCGCGGATCACCGTGCGGGTCGAGGGCCAGCCCACGCGCGTGCGGGTGCGTTTGGGCGAACGTACGCTCGGGGTTTTGCTCCACTCCGGGGAGGTGTGGACGGGCCGCGTCTACCTTCCCAAGAACGCTCCGCCCACCCTGCCCCTACTCGTCGTCGCGGAGCTCGAGGGTCGGGAGGTCGCCCGGCTGCCGTTCTTCCTCGGCGTGAACCCCCAGGCGCCTTGGGGCGTGCTGCGCGCCCCACCGCTCGCCGCCCCCGGCCAGGCGATCCCGGTCCGCGTGCACTGGTACGCGCCCATGACCGAAACGCGCCTCGCGATCGCGGGGCGGGCCACACCCCTCGAGGGTAACGGCGCGGACTGGGCGGGGCGGGTGGAGGTGCCACAGGATGCGGAAGGGCGGCTGACGCTACGAGCGGTGGGCGTGCGACCGGATGGGAGCGAGGTCGTGCTGGAGCGCACGCTCATCGTGCGCGAGCGCACGCCCTAGGGCAGGGGAAACGGGACGGGCTCGAGGCGCGGGGCCTCCAGCCGCCCGCCGCGCGCGCTGAGCGTCGCGGCGCGGGCGCGCTGCTCGATCGTGTCCACTCCAAGGCGCAGCGTGAACCGGCCCGCCTCTCCCCCCGTCAGCACGAGCCGTACTGGAAGGTGCCAGACGAAGGTTACGCTCCAGCAGCGCCGGTACCGCCCCCCGCTGATCAGTTGGCAGATCCCGTCCCTCGGCCGGTACCGGCGGTACGCGCGCTGCTCCGGCGTGGCGAATCCCACGAGCTGCACCGGCTCTAGGGCCGTCCAGGCGTCCGCCGCACCCGGCGCGTAGGGAGGAGTGCGCAGCTGGGGGGCGATCTCGAGCCGGGGGGCTGCTCCGCCCCCCTCCCCCAGCACGCGCAGCGCGTACGCCTGCTCGAGAAGGGCGATCAGGTCGTCCGGGGTCGTGCGCTGGCCCGGCCCTTCCATCCCCCAGAACCGACCGCTCACCTCGAGGGCGTACGCGACCTGCCCGCTCGCCGGGTCCTCCCCCCACACCACCACGGGCGGTGCGTCCAACGGGCATCCGGCCGCGAAAGCTGCCGGGAGGTTCTTGAGGGTCACGCCGCCCGAGGGCAGGGGGCCGGGGGGTTGGGTGATCGCGCTGCAGAACAAGAGCTGCTCCGTAGGGCGGTACTCGAGCGCGGCCGGAGCGACACGCAAGGGGTACTCGTAGTAATAGAGCGTCTGTGCTCCGGCCGGGCTGGCCCACCATAAGGCGAGGAGCAGCCACCCCCACCTCATCGCAGCATCACCTCACCGTAGAGCGTCTCCGGGCCTACCCCGGCGATCTCAAAGGCGGCGAGCAGCGTGTCCTCGGGCAGGTCTTCCGGTAGCGGCACGCGGTAGCGCACCACCCCGTCCCGCAAAAGCACCCGCTCCCCGAGCTCGAGGGTCCGGACCGTCGCGCCTTGGGTGTTCTTCAGGGTGAGCCTCCCCTGGAGGCGCAGGTACACGTTCCCGGTGTTGATCACGTCGGCCACGGCGTAGCGGCGGCCGGCGGCGTCGGTCTCCACGAAGGTCGAGGCGATCTCCGCGCCGGGGCGTTCCGTGCCTGCAACGGTGACGTAGACGATCGCCAGGATCTGCGTTTGGATGAGGACCTCGACCCCTTGCTGCACCCCGGGTTGCGGCTCGGTGGTGAAGGCCAGCGCCGCCCAGTAGGTTCCCCTCGCTCCTTCAGGGACGGTGAGGTTGAACCGGATGTCCCGCGGGGCGTCCGCGGTCAGTTCGAAGGGGCTGGCCTCGAGGTGGATCCAGGGGGCCGCGCTGTAGGCGTGGCTGTTCGGGGGCAGCACGAGGAGGGTGCCCGCGGGGTCCAAGAGCCAGTCAGTGACCGAGGGCACGATCCTGAGCGTCGGGCTTTCCGCCGCGAAGACCGTGACGGTGGCGGGAAGCGTCTGGCCGGGCGTCGCGGTGAACTCGAAGCGGGGCGGGGCCACGCCGATCCCGGCCTGCGCCGCCGCCCAGCTCCACAGGAGGACGGCCCCCCCGATCAGGCCTCGGGGGAGCCGCGCCAACCCAGCGAACATAGGCTTTATACTACCCCGTTACGGCGCGCCCACGGTGTAGATCACCGTCGCGCTGTCGTTCGTCGTGGGGCTGAGGCCGATCGGGTCATCGAGGACCAGCTGGTAGGTCAGGGGCACCACGTAGGCGTTCGCGTACTGCGTGTAGAACGCGTTGGTGCGGGTGCCGTTCATCACGCCGACGTTCACCGGGGTGGTGGTGACGTTCTGGTAGTTCGTGCCGTCGTACACCTGGAGGGTCAGGCCGCCGGTGGCGAAGGGATTCGCCGCGTCCAGGCTGGCCTTGGCCGCCCAGGTGCTCATGTTGGTCACGACGAGCAGGCTGCCGTCCGGGGAGGCGAGGCCGCCCCAGTCCACCGTGAAGCCGCTACGGGTCACGTTGGTCGGCGCGAAGGTGCAGCTCCCCCCGAACGCGGTCGTGCCCGCCGCAGTGTCGTTCGCCGTGAAGCTCCCCGAGCTGACCGTCGTGCTCAGGATGCTCTCGATGCAGGCCTCGAGGTTAGGCTGCGTGGCCACCCCGTCCGCCGCCGGGGCCTGACCGGGGTTCGCGCCCGAACCGCTGGCGGTGAAGTCGAAGTCCACGGAGCTCAGGTTGGTGTAGACGAAGGCGTACTGTGGGAAGCTGAAGTTGAAGTCGGTACTGCTCTGGGCCATCGCCCCCATAGCGGCCAACACCGTCCCGAAGGCCAAAAGCCGTAAGCGCCTCTTCATACGCATCATCACCTCCAGATGAAGAGGCCGCAAGCCGGTCGCGCCACTGGCTCGCCGCCCTCCCTTGGCGCCCGAGTTGGGAATGGGCGGGTCATCGCCGCTTACGGCTCCTGGTACAGAGTTATACCAATAAACTCCCCGCCGTGCCTACCCCTCCCCCATTTAGGGGTACGCCACGCCACGCCACGCGCGTACACTAAGGGTGGACGGGAAAGGACCCGTCCCCTCGGAAGCGATGAAGCCTGTCCTGCACGTTGGGCGCCTGGGGCAGGTGGAGCGGGTGGCGCAACCGGCCGAGGGCGTACACCTTCCTTCCCTTCACAATCCACGCCCGCCGGTCAGGCGCCCGATCCGACCCCAGGTCTCCTGAAAGGAGCGTTCGGAGGCGATGAACCGTACTCCCAACCTGGGCACCAAGGGATACGGGGAGCCAGTGGTGCAACCGGCCGAACGCCGTAACGGCACGCACCCCCGGCCCCCCAACGCGAAGCGAGGAGGTGGTCGCGGTGCGGCGCCTGATCGTGCTGATCACGCTGAGCCTGCTCTGGGGTAGCCTGGCCTGGGCGCAAACCGGTGTGGCCGTCAAGATCCCGGAGATCCTCAGGCTCTACGTGAACGGCCTCGAGACCCAGCAGGTTCCCGTCACCGTGCACGAGGGCCGGGTCACGCCGGAAGCGCTCGAGATCCTCGTGATCGCCAACACCTCTTGGACGCTCGTGGCCTCGAGCACCCCGCTCGTCGGCCCGACCACGCTGCCGCCGGAGCGGCTTCGGCTCGGGGGCGTGCCCCTCTCCGCCGCCCCGCGGGTACTCACCGCTGGACGCGGCGCTTGGCGGGCGCGGCTGCCGCTCACCGTGCGCCTCGTGCCCGGGGATCCCGAGGGCACATACCGGAGCGTGATCACCCTGCAGCTGGCCCGCCCGTAGGGGCGCGCACCTCCCCGTCCGGCCCCAGCTCGGGGTACGGGCGGCCCTCCTTGCGGTAAAGGGCCGCGAGCTTGGGGTACCCCCACTCGAACAGGGTGCGGCGGTACGTCTCGGGGTCCAGCCGGACGCGGTCATAAAGGCCGGCCGCCTGCCGCTGCCGCTGGGCCTCGAAGAGGATCACCGCCGCCGCGACCGAGACGTTCAGCGACTGCACCATGCCCATCATGGGAATCACGATGTGCCGGTCCGCGAGGGCCGCGGCCTCGGGACTCACGCCCCACTTCTCCGCCCCGAGCAGCACCGCCACCGGCCGGGTGTAGTCCACCGCACGGTAATCCACGGCCTCGTCCGAAAGATGGGCGGCGTACACCAAAAACCCGCGCTCCTTAAGGTGCTGTACGGCCGTGGCGATGTCCGGGTGCACCCGGAGGTACACCCACTTCTCACTGCCCCCGGAGGTCTCGTTGTACGTGGGCACCCCGCCCGTCGGGTTGACCGCGTGGGCCTCGTACACGCCCACCGCATCGGCCGTGCGCAGGATCGCGGAGAGGTTGTGCGGCTTGTGCACGTTCTCCATGAGCACGGTCAGGTCCGGCTGGCGTTTATCCAAAACGGCGCGTAGCTTGCGGTAGCGCTCCGGCGTCACGTCCCCTATTCTAGCCCGTCCCCTAGCGCGTCCGCGCCTGCTCCCGCAACCGCCGGATCAAGGGGCGCAGCACCTCCCGCTTAAGCTTCAAGGCCGCGCGGTTCACCACGAGCCGCGCGCTCGAGCGCGCGAGGACCTCGACCTCCACCAGCCCCGCCGCGCGCAGCGTCGCACCGGTCTGCACCACGTCCACCACCGCGTCCGCCAGGCCGGTGAGCGCCGCGAGCTCGATGTTCCCTGAGAGCTTCACCACGTCCGCCACCCAGCCCCGCTCCCGCAGCCACGCCTGCGTGAACCGCGGGTACTTGGTGGCGATGCGCCGCACCGGCCCCCGGGCCTCCGGGTGCCGGATCAAGGAGAGCCGGCAGGCCCCGAACCCCAGGTCCACCGGCTCGTACACGTCCCGCCCCGCCTCGAGGAGCACGTCCTTGCCCACCACGCCCACGTCCGCGATCCCCAGCTCGACGTAGACCGGCACGTCCGCGTTCCGTAGCTCGAGGACCGCCACGCCGCCCTCGATCCCGTGCATCAACACGCGCGTTCCCTGCATCTCGGGCAGCTCGAGGCCCGCCGCTTCCAGGGCCCGCACCGCTTCCGCGAACATGCGCCCCTTGGGCAGAGCCACCACCAGGCGGTACTTCCCCCGGATCACGGCTCCACCTCCACGAGCCGGCCCTCGTGCGCCAGGTACCGGATGCCGCGCCGCCGCGCGTAGGCGCGGAGGGCCTCGAGGTCCGCGGTCCAGGCGAGCTCCACGCGCTTGCCTTCCGCCCGCAAACGCCGGGCCAGCGCCCGGTCTGTCGCAATGGCCTCCGGGGGCTCGAGGGCCGCCTGGGCGCGGCGGGCCTCCATCAGGCGCTCGAGGCCCAAGGCGAACCCCGCGGCGAATGGCAATAACCCGCCGTCGTACCGCCCGCCCCCCATGAGGGGCAGGCCAAAGTCGGGGGTGTAGGCCCGGAAGTGGATCCCGGTGTAGTACTCGTACCGCCGGGCCTTCCCCAGGTCCAAGAGCACCTCGAGCCCCTCGGGGAGCAGCTCGAGGACGCGCTCTAACCAGTCCAGATCGATCCGGGCGCGTTCGCTGAGGGCGTACCCGCGCGCTTCGCGCAGCACCTCGACGCCTCCGTACAGGTCCGGCAGGGCCAGGATGGCCTCCCGCACCCGCCCCCGGAGCCGGTGGGCCTCCACCAGCGCCTCGAGCTCGGGGGTGTTCTTGCGGTCCACCGCGCGGCGCAGGGCCTCGGTGGCGTCCTCCGGCAGCCGGGCGGCCTCGAGGATGTCTCGCACGAACGAGGGCAGCCCCACCTCGATCCGCGCCTCGGGCACCCCGGCGACCTTGAGGGCCTCCCAGGCCAGCTCGAGGAGT
The DNA here is from genome assembly GCF_000195335.1 of Marinithermus hydrothermalis DSM 14884. Lineage (NCBI taxonomy): Bacteria > Thermotogati > Deinococcota > Deinococci > Thermales > Thermaceae > Marinithermus > Marinithermus hydrothermalis. The sequence continues at coordinate 140,084 of NC_015387.1, read as the reverse complement.
TCCGCGTCCGCCTCGGGGGAGGAAACCCCGATGAGCTCGAGGCCCACCTGGGTGTGCTCGCGCATGCGGCCGAGCTCCGCGTCCGCTTCGCGCAGCCACAACGGCCCCGCGTACTGGTAGCGCACCGGGAGGACCGCCTCGGGGTAGGCGCGCACCAGGCGAGCGACGGCCGTGGTGAACTCGCTCCGCAGCATGAGGACCTGGCCGTTCCGGTCCACGAGCTTAAAGGCGCGGCGCTCCAGGGGATGCGTGAGGTCGTGGACCTCGAGGGCCGGGAGCTCGATGGGTTCGTACCCCCAGGCGTAGAACAGGTCGCGCAGCCGCTCCAGCAGCTGCTGGCGCAAGTGGGCTTCGGGGGGGAGGTGGTAGCGGGTCCCTTCCGCAATCATCCTCCCCAGTATAGGGGCGGCGCGAGGAAAGGCGACCCCCCGCCCGACGGGCGGGGGGAAGGCTATGGAGCGGGAGACGGGACTCGAACCCGCGACCCCAACCTTGGCAAGGTTGTGCTCTACCAACTGAGCTACTCCCGCGCTCAGCACGCCAAATACTACCACACCCGGCCGGGTGCTTCAACTCCCCCTCGAGGCCCACGCGTTCATGATCCGCCCGGTCGGCGAGAATTGCTATGATAAGCCTCATAGGGGAGGCACGATGACGGAACCCAAGATCACACCGCTTGCCCGCAGGCTGGCCGAGGAGAACGGCATCAACTGGCGGGAACTCAAAGGCACCGGACCGGACGGCACCATCGTCGAGCGGGACATCCTCGCCTACCTGGCCAAGGTCATGGCCGGCGAGGTGGACCTGCCCCCTGCACCGGCGGAGGCCGCCGCACCGCCGGCCGAGGTGCCCGACCTGAGCGCCGCGCAAGCCGCCCTGGCAAAGGAGGGCCTGAACCTGGACGACCTGGTGCCCACCTCCTCCCAGGACTCCCCTGCCCCCGAGGACACCACGTGGGAGTTCGAGCTGGACCTGGACGACCTGGAATCCCCACCCGAGGAGGAGGCCCTGACCTGGGCGGAAGCCTCCCCCGAGCCCGCCCCGCCTCCCGCGGAATCCTCGCCGGAAGAGGCCCTGACGTGGCCGGACCCTCCCCAGATGCCGGACCTCGACGCCCTCACGCCGGAAGAGGAGCCCGCCCGCACCCCGCCGGACGCCGGAACGGCCTCGGAGGAGGAACGCCCCCCGGTGGAGGCCAAGGAGCCCCTCGAGGCCTCCGTGGAGGACGCCCCGCCCGTCCTGGCCCCTGAAGCTACGCCCGGCGCGGAGCACCTCACCTGGGAGGACGTGCCGTCGCCCGTCCTAGGCCCGGACGAAGCCGCCCTCGAGACCGCCCCGCCCCTTCCGGAAACGGCGCCTGCGCTGGCAGCCGCGGGCACCGAGGGGGAGGACGAGGCGGTCGACCTGGAGCTCGAGGACGCGACGGTAGCCCCCGTCCCCGTCCCCACTCCCACCGCGTCGGGCGCGACGGCCACCCTCGGCCCGGTCTACCGCCGGGTGGTCTCGCTGGAAGCAGCCGCTGCGGCCGCGCGGGACCTCGCGGAGGCCTGGGGCGTTCGGGTGCCGCTCCTGCTCTTCGTGTACCGGGCCGCGGCGTGCGCGCTGGAGGAGCTCGGTGCCTCCCTCCCGCCTGTCGTGGGGAGTTACGAGGAGGGCCGGGTGCGGGCTTACGCCGTACCGCCCGCCACGGGGCTCAAGGCTACCCTCGAAGCCTTGCAGGAGGCGTGCGAGCCGGGAGAGGGGCTCGCGGTCCTCTCCCTGGAGGCGACCGCGCTGGACGAGGTGGTCCTCCCCGGCACCCCGCTCCTCACCCTGGGCCGCGCGGGCCTACCGGAAGGGCTGGGCCTGCTCTCCCTGAGCGAGTACCCCGCGGAAGAAGCGGAACGCCTCCTGGAGCGCGTGGCCTACTACCTAGAGCGGCCCATCCTCCTGGCCTGACCTCGCCCTAGCGCCGCCGCCGGCGGCGCTTGGCCTTGGGTTCCGCTGCGGGCTCGGGCAACCCCATGAGCCGGGCTTCGAGGGCGCGGATGCGGTCGCGGAGCTCCGCGGCGCGCTCGAAGTCCAGCGCCTCCGAGGCCCGCCACATCTCGAGCTCCAGCGCGGCGATCTGTTCCTTGAGGTCCTCCGGGTCCTCCCCCACCGCCTCGAGAACCGCCTCCCCGAAGTCCTCGGGCTTGACGATGGCCCGCACGGCCTTTCGGATCGTTTGGGGCGTAATGCCGTGGGCCTTGTTGTACGCTTCTTGCTTGGCGCGGCGACGGCGCGTCTCCTCGATCGCCGCACGCATGGCCTCGCTGATTTGGTCCGCGTAGAGGAAGACCTCGCCCGCCGCGTTGCGCGCCGCCCGCCCGATCGTCTGGATCAGGCTGCGCTCGCTGCGGAGGAACCCGGTCTTGTCCGCATCCAGGATCGCGACCAGGCTGACCTCGGGAATGTCCAGCCCTTCCCGCAGGAGGTTGATCCCCACGAGGACGTCGAAGTGCCCCAGGCGCAGGTCGCGGATGAGGGCCTGGCGCTCGAACGCGTCGAGTTCGTGGTGCATGTACCGCGCGCGCACCCCGTGCTCGGTGAGGTAGGCGGTGAGGTCCTCCGCCATGCGCTTGGTGAGGACCGTGACCAAGACGCGCTCCCCCCGCGCGGCCCGCTCCCGGACCGCGCCGATCAGGTCCTCGATCTGCCCCTCGGTGGGCTTCACCGTCACCTTGGGGTCGAGGAGGCCCGTAGGCCGGATGATCTGCTCCACCACGCGGTCCGAGTGCTCGAGCTCGAACGGGCCGGGCGTCGCGGAGACGAAGACGATCTGCCCGGTGCGCTCGAGGAACTCCTCGAAGCGCAGGGGGCGGTTGTCGAGCGCGCTGGGCAGGCGGAACCCGTACTCCACCAGGATCCGCTTGCGCTGGTAGTCCCCGTTGTACATCCCGCGCAGCTGGGGAACGCTCACGTGGGACTCGTCGATGAAGGTGAGGAAGTCCTCGGGGAAGTAATCGAGGAGCGTGTACGGCGGCTCGCCCGGCGCGCGCCCCGAGAGGTGGCGCGCGTAGTTCTCGATGCCCTTGCAGTGCCCCATCAAGCGCAGCATCTCGAGGTCGTACAGGGTGCGTTCCTTGAGGCGCTGGGCCTCGAGGAGCTTCCCTTGGGCCTCGAGCTCCTTAAGGCGTTCCTCGAGCTCCTGTTCGATTGCGCGGATCGCGGGGGCGAGGCGCGCCTCGGGGGTGGCGTAGTGCGTGGCGGGGTAGAGGACGAACCCGGGGAGTTCCTTGAGGCGCTCGCCGGTGACGGGATGCACGACGCTGATGCGGTCGATCTCGTCCCCCCACAGCTCGATGCGTACGGGCTCGGTGTCGTAGGCGGGCCAGACCTCGAGGGTCTCCCCTTTTGCGCGGAAGCGGCCGGGCTGGAGCTCGACCTCGTTCCGTTCGTAGAAGAGCTCGACCATGCGCTCGATCAGGGCTTCGCGGGGGTAGGTCGCGCCGGCCTCGACGACGAGGTGCATCGCGCGGTAGTCCTCGGGGTTGCCCAGGCCGTAGATGGCGGAGACCGAGGCCACCACGATCACGTCGCGCCGCGTGAGGAGGCTGCGCGTGGTGGAGTGCCGCAGGCGTTCGATCTCGGGGTTGATCGCGGCGTCCTTCTCGATGTAGAGGTCCCGCCCCGGCACGTACGCCTCGGGCTGGTAGTAGTCGTAGTAGCTGATGAAGTACTCGACGGCGTTCTCCGGAAAGAGCTCGCGGAACTCGGCCACGAGCTGCGCGGCGAGCACCTTGTTCGGTGCGAGGACGAGAGCCGGGCGGGCCATGGCCTCGATGACCTTGGCCATGGTGACGGTCTTTCCGGTTCCGGTCGCGCCGAGAAGGGTGAGGAAACGCGCCCCGTCCGTCAGGCCCTCCACGAGGGCGCGGATCGCTTCGGGCTGGTCTCCTTTGGGCTCTGGACCGCGGTAACGGAACACGTGTCTTAGTCTACCCCGGAAGCCCTGGCGCGAATCCCCCCAGCGGCACCTTGGTCAGGCAGAACGCGGCGCGTCGGGCCCAGGGCGTAGACCCCTCAAGGCCCAACCCGGTCCAGCGCCGCCTGGGCGAGGGCGTTGTCCGGGTCGATCCGGAGCAGCCCCCGGTACACCGCCCGAGCCTCCCGCACCCGCCCGAGCCGCTCCAGGGCCCGGCCCGCCCAGTACCGGGCCTCGAGGGCCACGGGGTGCTCGGGGGGCAGGTCGCGCATCGCTTGGCGGAAGCGCTCGAGGGCGGCCTCGGGATCCTGGGCGAGAAGGGCGAGGCCCTCGAGGTACGCGGCCTGCCCGTCCGCGCCGGCGCGTTGGGCTTTGGCGAAGCCTTGGGTGGCCCGCGCCGCGTCCCCTTGCACGAGCCCCGCGAGGCCCCAGTCGAGCGCGTACCGCGCGTTTCCAGTGTAGATCACCGCGGCGCGCAGGGCGCTCCAGGCCTTGGCGTAGTCCCCTTGTGCGAGGGCGAGGCGGCCCTGGAGCCAGTAGTAGGGCCCCGCATCCAACCCGGCCTTTCGGGCGGCCTCGAGGGCGCGGGCGGCCTCCTCGAGGCGGCCTTCGATGAGGGCGATCTCCGCGAGGAGGCGCCAGGCCTCGGTGGGGTGGGTCTGAACCGCGTCCTGGAGGGTGATGCGGGCGAGGGCGTACTCGCCGCGCGCCACCAGGCCGTGAACGTACCCTAGGGGGCCCTGGCCGGCCGCGAGGCTCGCGAGGGTGAGGCAGAGCGCCGCGAGGCGTCGCATGCTCTCAGTCTAGCCTTGGGGTATGAGAAGTGGGAACCGCCCCCGCCGGGTGGCGGGGGCGGCATCAGCTTGGAGTTTACTTCTCGCCGAACTCGACCTCGTAGGCCATCTTGAAGGCCTGCGCGTGGGTGATGGTGCCGTTGTTGTCGACGTTGAAGTCGGCGTAGTCGAAGGTGAGGTCGTAGTAGGTCCAGGTGAAGTACAGCCCGGTCACGCGGCCTTCAAGGGCGCCCGTGTTCGCGTACAGGTTGTCCGCCGAGGCGTCGAAGGCGTTCTCGGCGCTGCCCACGAGGACGTTGTTGATGTTGGAGCCCATGTAGGCGCCGTACGCGACCTTGGCGGTGGAGTTCTCGAAGAGGAACTTGTTGAACTCCAGGCCGGCGTAGTAGGCGGTCTCGCTGACGGGCGTGCTGTTGTCGTTGGTGCTGCGGGTGACGTAACCGCCCATCAGGCTCGGCTCGAGCGGCAGGGCGAAGGGCTCGGTGTTCGCCTGCACGCCGAACTTGGTGGTGCTCACCGGGGTGGCGCCGCTCAGGCTGCGGAAGCGGAAGATCGGGTTGAGGTTGATGATGCCGAGCTTGGCGTCGAGGTCACCGTAGACCAGGATCTCGCTGTCGTCACCGCCCGCGACGGGGAAGGCGGTGTAGCGCGCGGTCAGGTCGAGGCCGCCGATGAGGGCGTTCTCGGCCGAGCCGTCGTGGGTGAGCTCCACGCCGAACTGGGTGGTGGCCTCGGGGTCCCCAAAGCCGGCGTCGGCGTTCTGCTCGACCTGGACGCCGCCCACGCTGGTGGTGTCGAAGAAGCCCTTCAGGGTGAAGGCCGCGAGGTTCAGGCTCGCGCTGGCGCCCATCACGCTCTCGGCGGGCTGGGTCGCGTTGGTGTAGTTGGTGAAGTTACCCTCGAGGGTGAAGACGCCCAGGGCGAGGCTCGCATCCGCGTCAAGCCGGGTGAAGTCGTCGCTGGAGGCGCCGTTCGCGTTCTGGAAGTCGGTCTGGTTCTTGTAGGTGACCGAGGCCTCGAACGCGCCGAGCATGACGTCCGCGGTCACCTCGAACCCAGTGGTGTTCGCGCCGAACTCGGCCTCGTTGTCGTCGCCGCCCAAGCCGTTGACGGTCACGTCATTGGACATACCCGCGTTATTGGTACCGTCAAAATCGGGGTCCACCGAGAAGTAGGCCGCCGTCGCGGAGAAGCTCTCGCTGGGCTCGAGCTCGACCTTGGCGACGATCACGGTGTCCGCCTCAGCGGCGCTCTGAACCTTGGAGCTCACGAACTCGCCGCTCGCGGTGATCGGCCCGAGGGTGACGGAGGCGTCCACGCCAAAGGCCTGGCGCGGATCCGGGTTGTTCGGGAAGTCCGCGCCTTCCTCGAGGACGGAGGCGCCGAGGTGGATGTTGTCGCCGAGGTTGGTGGCGAAGCGCGCCCCGCGGAAGTATTCGTTGTCGCCGTCGTCGGCACCCTTGGAGCCGTACACGACAGTGAAGGTGCCGAAGCCCGGCTCGAAGGTGGCCACGAACCCGTCGCCGCGCCCGTTCTCGTCGTTGTCGCCCAGGTACTCGGTGAACTTCCAGGTGGGGTTCTGGCCGAAGGAGAAGGTCAGGGGCGCGTTGCCGATGGAGAAGACGGTGTCGAAGTCCTTGACGTAGAAGACGTAGCCGACCGCGTCCGCGTTGCCGTCACCGTCGGTGTCGACCAAATAGTCCGGGGTGATCCCGAACTCGACCACGGCCTCGTGGAGGTTCAGCCCGCCGGGCGTGGAGGTGCCGTCCCGGGTCTGGGTGGCGAACTCCAGGGAGACGGAGACGTCGGTCGCGCCTTCCTTGACGTCGCCCAGGTCCTCCTCGTCCACGATCAGATCGTTATTGTTCCCGTCTCCGCTCGAGAAGGCGGTGTCCGGGATGACGCGGTCGATATCGAAGTTCTCCATCGCGCCCCAGCTGCGGCGCACCTCGTAGGTCGCGTTCACCGAGCCGGTGACCGTGAAGACGTTCGCCTCAACGGTCTGGAGGCGCTCATCGATGTCCGCGACCTGGGTGTCCAGGGCGCTCACCCGGTTGGACAGGTTCACCAGGTCGTTGCGGAGCGCGGTCGCGAACTCCTGCACCGCGACCACCTGGTCCTGGCTGGCCAGCCCGCTCACGTCAGGCTGCCCGACCTTCTCCAGGGCGGTCACGCGGTCCTGCAGCTCGAGGACATCCTGGTTCAGGAGCACCGCGAGGTCGTTGAGGGCCTTGATGCTGTCGGCGTTGGCCTCCACCAGGGAGCGCAGCGCGGCCAGGTCGCCCTCCACCGCGCCCAGCTGCTCGTTGAGCTGCTGCGCCTGGGCCAGCGCGGTGTCCGCAGCGATGCTGGCGGCCTCCACGCGCTCGGCCAGTTCGCGGAGCGCCTTCTCATCCACGCCCGGCTCCGGCACGGGCTGCGCACGCAGCTCGTTGATGGCGGCCTCGAGGCGGGCCACGTCGTCCTTGGTGGCGGCGTTGTCCTCGAGGGCCCCCACCCGCACGCCGAGGGAGGAGAGCTCCGCGGCGAGTTCCTGCACCGCGTTGCGCAGCGCGGTGAGGGTTTCCTCATCCAGCTGGGCCAGCTGCTCCTCGCGGATGGTCTCCAGCACGCGGAAGATGATGAGGGCCGCCTGGTAGCGGGTTAGGCCTTCGTTACCCCGGAAGGTGCCATCCGGGAAGCCCAGGATGATCCCCTCGTCCGCGAGCTTCTCCACGGCTTCCTTGGCCCAGTGACCGGCCGGCACGTCGGAGAACTGGGCCGAGCCGAAGCCCATGGAGAGCACGGTCAGGAGACCGGCCAAAAGAACTACGAGCCGCTTCTTCATACTTGCCTACACCTCCTAAAAGATTTCCTGCGACGCGGGAGGTGCAAGGCTCGGGGCGAGTTGCCGTGTTTCCTCTCCCGAATCAAGACGTTGCCCGCGCCAGATACGCCAAAACAAGACCCTCGCGAGCAAAGGTGCGACGGGAATAGAGTGCTCGGGTCTTGCCAAGACGCATCCAGGATGCATACTACCCAGATCCCACTAGGCTGTCAAGCACATTTACTTTTAATCTTCCGCCCTTTGAGTATACTAACGGTGCCCCCGGTAGGGGCGAGCAAGGGGGAGAGGAGGTGAGAACGCTTAACCGCGGGGAGCGCAGGGGGTGAGCCACGCAACGCTCACCTTACGAGGTGGCGGACCCAAACGGCTGGTAGCGTACACCGGAACGCGAACCCTCATGAGGATTCGCTGTACTCCTGGTGAAAGCCGGCCAGCCCGAGGGATAACCGGGAGTTCCCGGGAAAGGTCGAAGGATTCCGCGGATGCCGCCAGGGGGCCGGACCCCTCCCTCCCGCTCATGAAAGCCCCAAGGGAAAGCCATGCCCGTGAGGGCGGGACAACCGCGGGGCAGGGTCCAGTGAGCGATCCAAGCCCGCACGCTGCACAAGATGGGGGTGTACACGAACGGCGCGCGCCGCGCGCGGCGGGTGTGCCGTGAGCCGTTCCTTACGCCCCTCGTAGGCCCCAGGATCCCTCAACCCAAGCACGGTTTGGAGTTTGACCCATGTGCGGAATCGTTGGATACATCGGTTTTCGGAACGCAACGGACGTCCTGATCGACGGACTCAGGCGCTTGGAGTACCGCGGGTACGACTCGGCCGGCGTTGCCATCAAGGCGGACGGCCGGCTGCACGTCACGAAAAAAGCCGGGAAGCTCTCGGTCCTCGCCGGTGCCCTTGAAGAAACGCCCCTCAAGGGCCACCTCGGCGTGGGGCACACCCGCTGGGCCACGCACGGCCCCCCCACCGACGCCAACGCCCACCCCCACCCCACCGAGCGTGGGGAGCTTGTGGTGATCCACAACGGGATCATCGAGAACTACCTCCCCCTAAAGGAACGCCTCCTCGAGCGCGGGCACACCTTCGCGAGCGAGACGGACAGCGAGGTCCTCGCGCACCTCATCGAGGAGCACTACCAGGGGGACCTCGAGGCCGCGGTGCGCGCCGCGCTCGCCGAGGTGCAGGGCGCGTACGCCATCGTGGTCGCGCATCAGAACCACGAGGAGATCGTGGTGGCCCGCACCGTGAGCCCCCTCGTGATCGGGCTCGGGGAAGGGGAGAACCTCGTGGCCTCGGACGTGCCGGCCCTGCTCCCCTACACCCGCCGGGTGATCTTCCTGCACGACGGGGACATGGCCGTCATCACGCGCGACGCGGTGCGGGTCACGGACCTCAAGGGCGCGCCCCTCGAGCGCGAGGTCGTCGAGGTGGAGTGGAGCCTCGAGGACGCGGAGAAGGGGGGGTACCCGCACTACATGCTCAAGGAGATCTTCGAACAGCCGACCGCGCTGCAGAACACGCTGGGTGGGCGGCTCCACGAGGAAAACGCCGAGGTCGCGCTGGGGATTGAGCTGGACCCGCACGCGTTCGATCGGGTGCACGTCATCGCGTGCGGCACCGCGTTCTACGCAGGGTGGGTGGGCAAGTACCTGATCGAGGCTTTGGCCCGCATCCCGGTGGAGGCGGAGATCGCGAGCGAGTACCGGTACCGCGACCCGGTCGTGGACGAACGCACCCTGGCCATCGTGATCAGCCAGTCCGGGGAGACGGTGGACACCCTCGAGGCCTTGCGCGAGGCCAAGCGCCGGGGCGCGAAAAGCCTCGGGGTGATCAACGCGAAGGGCTCGACGATCACCCGGGAGACCGACGCCACGCTGTACATTCACGCGGGGCCGGAGATCGGCGTGGCCTCCACCAAGGCCTACACCGCGATGCTCGCCGCGATGAGCTTGATCGCCATCTGGTTGGGGCGGGCTCGAGGCACGCTGGAGGAGGCGGCGGCGCTCGAGCTGCTGCGGGAGTTGCGCCGCCTGCCCCGGCTGGTGGAGGAGGTGCTCGAGCGGCGGGATGTGGTGGCGCACGTGGCGGAGAAGTACCATCAGGCCACGGATTTCTTGTTCTTGGGGCGGCACATTCAGGCGCCTACGGCGTACGAGGGCGCGTTGAAGCTGAAGGAGATCAGTTATATTCACGCGGAGGCGTACCCGGCGGGGGAGATGAAGCACGGTCCGATCGCGTTGATCGACCCGCACCTGCCGGTGGTGGTGCTGGCCACGGAGGGGCCCCTCTATGAGAAGACGCTTTCGAACGTGCAGGAGGTACGCGCGCGGGGAGGGCATATCATCGCCGTGGCGACGGACGGGGACGAGGAGATCCGGCGGTTCGCGCAGGATGTGATCTACGTGCCGCGGGTGCATCCCCTTTTGAGCCCGATCGTGAGCGTGGTGCCGCTGCAGCTTTTGGCGTACGAGATCGCGGTGCTGTTGGGGCGGGATGTGGATCAGCCGCGTAACCTGGCGAAGTCCGTGACGGTGGAGTAGTCCCTAGATCCTTGTGCCCTGCGCCTTGATTAAGGCGCAGGGTGCTTTATGGTAGCGATTCGTAAACTTTCTTTGTATCATGGATTGGGACGTTTGGGGTATCCCCCATTTGGGGGAATCCATATACGTCAGACATTTCCGGATTTGAAATTCCATACAGCATTCCAGGGCATCCCCGGTCGGAGCGTTCGATCTGGCTCCGATTGGGCTGGATGTTATAGGGGCTTTACAAATATAAATAATTGTGACTAGGAAACATATTTTACTAAGTATATATAAGCTACTCCCTATTGACACTGGTTGCACCCACTAGGTATACTCAAGGCACACGAAAGGAAGGGAGGGATGCAGAATGAAGAAGACCTTCGCGAAACTCCTCGGACTGGTGCTCAGCCTGGTGGCGCTCGGGATTGCGGCTGGTGCTAGCCTCGAGTGGAACTAAAATCCTAGGCAACAAGGTAACGAACTAGGAGAGGGCCAGTCGGCCCTTTTTCCTTTTATCCCGTTATCCCGGCCGCAGCCCTCCCCACCCGCAAGCGCTTTTGCTACAGTAGAACCAAGATGCGGTTAAAAGTTCCGTTAGCTCCTCCGAAAGTATTGGGCTACATCGGCTTCCTATTCCTCGCCTTCCTCGCGCTGGACTTCGCGCTTTATCAGTTCCTGCCCCGGGCCACCAGCTATCACTGGTACGACGTCTTCTTCTGGGGCTTGATCGTCCTGTGGGCCAAGCAAATCAAAGTGCCCCTCCCCTTCAACGCCTCCATCTCCCACCTGTTCATCATCGCCCTCGCGGCCGTGGTCCTCTTCCCCGCCTGGGTCCCGCCCCTGCTCGTCTTCATCTTCGCCTTCGATAAAGATTTCGGGAAACCCCATTACCCCTGGTACAAGGACCTGTTCAACCGCACGCAAAACGGCATAGCCACCAGCCTCGCGGCCCTGGTGTACTACACGTTCACCCAGGTCCTGCCCCTCAGCGCGGGCGGGTACGACCTCAGCGCCGGCGTAGGCATCTCCCTCGCTGCCTTCACCTTCTTCATCATCAATATCACCCTAGTCTCCGTAGCCATTCACCTGGCCACCGGCGCCACCTTCCGGAAGATCTGGACAGAAAACGTCAGCTGGCTGGCCCTCAGCTACCTCCTCCTCTCCCCCGTCTCCCTCCTCCTCGCCCGCCTCTACAGCGCCGACCCGCCCCTCCTCGGCGGATGGGGCGGGTTCTCGGTCCTGCTCTTCCTCATCCCCCTCTACTACTCCCGGTACCACTGGGACGAGTTCGTCAAGCTCCGCGAGGCCTTCGACAGCACCATCGAACTCCTCATGAAGGCCCTGGACGCCAAAGACCCCTTCACCCGCATGCACTCCGAACGCGTCACCGCCATCGCCGTGGACCTCGCTAAAGCCGCCGGCATCGACGAAATCGAACGCAAAAAGATCGAGCTCGGCAGCAAGATCCACGACATCGGCAAGATTGGCATCCCCGACGCCGTCCTCCTCAAACCCACCCGCCTCACCGAGGAGGAGTTCCGCATCATCAAAAGCCACCCCGAGCGCGGGGTTTTTCTGCTTAAACCCGCCGAGCGCTACCTCGGCGAGGTCTTCCCCATCATCAAGCACCACCACGAGCGCTGGGACGGCCGCGGCTACCCCGACGGCCTCGCCGGCCACGAAATCCCCTTGTGGGCGCGCATCGTCGCTCTCGCCGACGCCTACGAGGCCATGACCGCCGGCCGCCCCTACCAAAAAGCCAAGACCCCCGAGGAAGCCATGCAGGAAATCCTCGACCTTGCCGGCATCCAGTTCGACCCCAAGCTGGCCCGGCTCTTCCACGAGATCTGGAAGACCGACCCCATCTGGAAGGACCGGGAGGTCTTCCTCCAGGCCACCGCCTCGAGCCTCCCGTTCCTCGAGCCCTCCGCCCCCGAGGACTCCCCCTAGCCCTCGCGGAGGCCTTACACTAGACGGTAAGACGGTAACGGGAGACGCGATGGCGGTACGCGAGGTGCTGCAACTGGGCAACCCCCTCCTGCGCGAGGTTTCCGAACCGGTCGAGGACCCCACGAGCCCCGAGGTCGCGCGGATCGTGGAGGACCTGCGGGACACCCTCGCGCACTGGCGCGCGACCACGACGTACGGCCGGGGGATCGCCGCACCGCAGATAGGCGTCCTTAAACGCATCGTCTTCCTGAACCTGCCCGAGCTCGGTCCCTGGCCCTTGATCAACCCCACCATCACCGCGAAAAGCCCGGAAACGATGGTGGTCTGGGACGCTTGCTTGAGCTTCCTCTCGATTTTCATGCAGGTCGAGCGGCACCGCGAGGTCACCGTGCGGTACCAGGACCTTCGCGGGACCTGGCACGAGGTGCGGGCTGGCGAGGCGCACAACCTCTCCGAGCTTTTGCAGCACGAGATCGATCACTTGGACGGCATCCTGGCGATCGATCGCGTGGTGGACGTGAAAACGATCGTTACGCGCCAGGAGTTCGAGCGCCGCTACCGCGCGCACAGCCCCTACGCCCGCTAAGCCCTGGTGACACACCTCACAAACTTTTTTTTTGTAAAGCGGTTTAGATCGTATAGCGGCCTGGGATCGGTCATCCCCCAGGCCCAAACCCACACGCGAAGCGAGGTACCACGATGCGAAACGTCCTGTACGTCAAAGCGAACCCCAAACCCCTCGATCAGTCCGTCTCCCTCCAGCTCGGCCAGCGTTTCCTCGAGGCCTACCGCACCGCCAACCCCAACGCCCAGATCACCGAACTCGACCTGTACGCCACCCACCTTCCCCTCCTGGACGCCGACGTCTTCAACGCCTGGAACAAACTCGCCCAAAACACTCCCCTTACCGAAACGGAAGCCGCGAAGACCGCCCGGCTCAACGAACTCGTCGAAGAGTTCCTCGCGAGCGACCTCATCGTCTTCGCCGCGCCCATGTGGAACTTCGGCTACCCCCCCCTCCTCAAGGCCTACATGGACGCGGTCATCGTGGCCGGCAAGACCTTCCGCTACACCGAGTCCGGATTCGAAGGCCTCGCCAAAGGTAAAACCGCGGTGATCCTCGAAGCGCGCGGCGGCGTGTACTCCACCCCGCCCATGAATGCCTTCGAGCACACCCAAAGCTACCTCCGCGCCGCCCTCAACTTCATCGGGATCACCGACGTGCACACCGTCATCGCCGAAGGCATGAACCAGCACCCCGACCGCGCCCAATCCATCATCCAAGAAGCCCTCGATCAAGCCGCCGCGCTCGCGCGAAAGCTCGCGGAACCCGTCGGGGCCTAACCCCCCAGCAAACACAACGCCCCGGGGCTCACCCCGGGGCGTTCACCACCTAACACCCTACCGCGCTACCGCACGGCGAGGCCGTACAGGGCGCGGTTCGGTCTGCACCGCCTCCGCCACACGCATCGCGATCCCCCGCGCCGCGTTCGCGTCCAGCGTCTCGAGGTCCGCGGGCCTGAGGTCCGCGTACGCCACCGCAGCGGTACTCCCCACGCTCACCCGGCCGACCTCCCCCGCTCCCGCGTGCCGCAACGCCCCCACCACCCGCGCGGTCGTGAGGTTACGCCCTTTAAGCTCGAGGGTCACCCAGCCCTCCTCCCCGGTCAGGAGGCTCCGTTGGGGCGGGGCGCCTCCAAGGAGCATCGCGAGCAACCCCGCGAGGGACTCGGTGTCCCCGCGGGCCACCCAGTCCCGCGCCACCTCCCGCCACACCGCTCGGTCCGCTTCGGGCTGAGCCGCCGCGCGCTGGAGCAGCGCGGCCAGCTGCGCGCGCTGCACCTCTCCAGGGGTGGGAGGCGCAAGGCGCTCGAACCGCCGGCGCAAGGCGCGCTCGAGGTCCGCCACCGTCCGCCGCTCGCGCGGGCCATACAGCAACACCACCGTGCCCGTACGGCCCGCCCGTCCGGTCCGGCCGGAACGGTGCTGGTACACCTCCACCCGCTCCGGCAAGCGGTAGTGCACCACCAGCTCGACCTCAGGCACGTCCAGGCCGCGCGCGGCGACGTCCGTCGCGACCAGCACCCGCACCAGCCCCTTGCGGAAACGGGCCACCACGCGCTCCCGCGCAGCCTGGCTAAGGTCCCCGTGCACCGCCTCCGCCGCATGCCGCCTCCCCGCGAGGGCCGTAGCCAACGCGTCCGTCTCCGCCTTGGTGCGGGTAAAGACGATCGCACGGCCCGCCCCGTACGCGTGCAGCACGTCCGAAAGCACCGCTATGCGTGTCGCGGTCGGCGCTTCGATCGCGAGCTCGCGGTACGTCACGGCCTCGTCCTTCACGAGGTTCGCCACAAAAGGATCCTTCAGGTGTCGCTCAGCCAAACGACGCGCCCAAGACGGCATCGTCGCGGAAAACACCAGGGTCTGGCGCGCGGAGACCGCCGCGGCGAGCAAGGCTTCCACGTCCTCCTCGAACCCCATGGAGAGCATCTCGTCCGCCTCGTCCAGCACCACGACCTCCACGCGGGCAAGGTCCAGCACGCCCCGCCTCAGGTAATCCAAGGCCCGCCCCGGCGTAGCCACCACCACGTCACACCCCCGGCGCAAAGCCTGGGCCTGCTGCCCGTACCCGGTCCCCCCATAAACCGTGAGGACCTCGAGGTGCGGCGCGGCCCAGTCCAGCTCCCCCGCTACCTGGAGGGCCAGCTCCCGCGTGGGCGCCAGCACCAAGGCACGCGGGGCGCGCCCCTTAGCGCGTGCGGGCTCGAGGCGCTCCGCGATCGGCAGGGCAAACGCCAGGGTCTTGCCGGTGCCGGTACGGGCCTGCGCGATCACGTCCCGGCCCTCGAGGGCGTGGGGTAGGGTAGCGGCCTGGACCGGGGTCAGCGTGGTGAACCCACGCTCGCGAAGGGCTTGCTGCACCTCCGGCTTTAAAGAAAGTTCGTTAAACTGCATGCATTCCTTTCCGGGACCCACCTGCCTCGCGGGCCCGGAACCGGTAACGCAAGGGGGGTGGGGTCGTCCCTAAACCCCTCCAGTATGG
>NC_015387.1:0-120000 GCF_000195335.1 Marinithermus hydrothermalis DSM 14884 | reverse complement strand
AAACGTGACCTCGGCCACAAGATACACCCGCCGCATTTTTGGAAGCGTGGAACGTCAGCTCTACAAGGCGCTTCCCCCTCTTTTGCGCCAATGCATATTATCCACAAGCCCCCGCACCCTCCTAATCACGATAAGAAAGGGAAATACCTCGTTTTTCCACAGGGTTATCCACAGGTTATCCACAGGCCCGGACGGCCCGCAAAAAAGCCGCCATCCGCCCCCAGTCCTTCACTCCCGGCCGGACCTCTACCCCGCTCGAGACGTCCACGCCATACGGCCGAAACCGCCGCAACAACCGCGGCAGGGTCTCCGGGTGCAACCCCCCCGCCACGATCAAGCGCGGATGCCGCGCGAGGGGCTCGAGCCACGCCCAGTCGTACGCCTCGCCGCTCCCCGGGCGGGGACCGTCCACCAGCAGGGCGTCCGCGGGATACTCCAGGACGGCGGGGTCGGGGGGCCCCTCGAGGCGCACGGCCTTGATCACCGGGAGGCGCGCGCGCAAGGCCTCGCTCCACTCGGGCGGCTCGTCACCGTGAAGCTGCACCGCGTCCAAACGCGCCGCGCGCACCACCTCGAGCACCTCCTCGGGCGGCGTGTCCACGAACACCCCGACCCGGCGAACAAACGGGCCTAACTCCCGGCTGATGGCCGCCGCCTGCTCCGGCGTGACGCGTCGCTTGGACGGCGCAAAAACAAACCCTACCGCCCAAGCCCCAAGCCGCTCGGCCTCCAGGGCATCCTCCAGACGGGTGATGCCGCAGATCTTCACGCGCACCGGCACACCTCCAGTCTGGCACCCTAGCCCCTTCAAAACAAGCCGGCCTCCCCAGCGCCCTCGCTTCGAGGGATTAAAATCGTCTTTAGGCAACGCACACACGGGCACGGTGTCCGTGCGTCATACTAGGCCTCAAGATGCCGGCGTTTTGGCTCAGCCTGATCCTCATCCTGGTACCGCTTCCCGGCCTGCCCGAACTGCCGCAGGGTACGGAGATCCGGGTGGTTTCCCCCAACCTGCGCACCATATACCGGGTGTGGGAGGTGCGCGGCCCCCGCCTCGTCCTCCGCGCCCGCCCCTTGCCCCTCCCGGAGGGGCACCCGGTACGGTTGATCATCCGGGTCGGGCGGCGCGTGCAGGTGTACGAAGGCGTCACGACCGCGGACGACCTGTGGATCTTCGTCGAGCGGAACCAGGTAAGCTTTAGGGAGGTGCTGCGGAAGATCTACGGCCTGGAGCTACCGGAGGAACGCGATGAGCCCGAAACGCATCCTCGTGATCGAGGACGACCCTGAGATCGCCCGCTTGCTCGAGCTCGAGCTCTGCGAGGCCGGGTTCGAGATGATCTGGGCCCCCAACGGCATGCAGGGCCTGGTGGCCCTGCGCGAACGGTCCCCGGACCTGGTGATCCTCGACCTCGGCCTGCCGGACCTCGAGGGCGGGGAGATCGCCCGCCGCGCCAAGCAGGCCGGTGAGATCCCGATCATCGTGTTGACCGCGGCCGACGCCGTCGAACGCAAGGTGGAGCTTCTCTCGGGGGGCGCTGATGATTACGTCACCAAACCCTTCCACCCCGCCGAGCTCATCGCCCGCATACAGGTGCAGTTGCGGCACAAGGAGGGCGGGGAGGTGCGGCAGGTGGACGCCCTGCTCGTGCACCTGGGCAAGCGGCAGGTGCACTTTGAAGAGCGCGAGGTGCGGCTCTCCCCCAAGGAGTTCGACCTATTGGCGCTCCTCGCGAGCCGGCCGGGCAAGGTGTTCAGCCGCGAGGAGATCGAGCGCCACCTGTGGGGCAAGCCCCTCGAGCACAGCTCGAACGTGGTGGACGTGCACGTGGCCAACCTGCGCGCCAAACTCCGCGAGGCCGGAGCGTACGGGTACCTGCGCACCGTGCGCGGCGTGGGGTACGCGCTGCGCAAGCCTAGCGAATGACCTTCACCGCCCGTCTCACGCTGCTTTTTGGGTTCCTCTGGGCGTTGCTGCTCGCCTTGGGGCTCACCGCGGTGTACTGGGGGTTGGGGCAGGGCCTCGAGCAACGCGTCGAGACCCTCCTCGTGGAGGACGCCCGCCGGATCGCGGCCCTCTACGCCTCGGGCGAGTCCGGCACCGTGCCGGGCACCGGCGGCGTGGAGATCGCGCTGTACGATTTTTCCGGCCTGCCCGTCTACCTGCCCGAGCCCCGGCACCGGATCCCTAAAGAAGTGCTGGCCGCGGCGGACCAGACGGTGCGGGTGTACCGGGGCGAGGCGTTCCGCGCGGCCTTCGTCACCTCGCCCCTCGGCGTGCTCGCGGTCAGCCAGGACACCGCGTTCATCGCGGAGCTGAGCGCCCAAGTGGCCCAAACCCTGGCGCTCATCTTCGTGCTCGCCCTGCCCCTCGGCCTATTCGCAGTGCGGCTCGCCGCCGTGTGGGCCACGCGCCCCCTGGCTGAGGCCGCCTCGAGCATCACCCAGCGCGACCCCCTCGACCTCTCCCCCATCCCCTACCAGGGCCCCGACGACGAGCTGGGCCGGATCGTGCAGCGGTTCAACGCGCTCCTCGCGGACCTCCGCGCGGCGCGCGAGCGCGAGCGCGTCTTCCTCACCGAGGTTTCGCACGAGCTGCGCACCCCCCTCACCGCCCTCACCGGGTACCTCGAGCGCCTCGCCAAAAACCCCCGCGAGCTCGAGGCCCTCGAGGGCGCGCGCCGCACCGCGCGCCACCTCACCCGGCTGGTGGAGGACCTGTTGGCCTTGGCGCGGGGCGAGGCTGAGCGGACCGTGAACCCGCACATCGTGGACCTCCGGGAGGTGCTCAGCGGGGTTGCGAGCGAGTACCCGGGGACGCGGCTCGAGCTGCCCCGCGTGCCCCTCGAGGTTCTGGGGGACCCGGACCGGCTAGCGCAGCTCGCACGGAACCTGGTTAGCAACGCGGTGCGCGCCGCGGGCCGTCCGGAAGGCGTGCTCGTCCAAGCAGGGCGGGAAGGGGAGGAGGTGTGGTTTACGGTGGTGGATTCCGGGCCTGGCATCCCGCCCGACCTCCTGCCCCACGTGTTCGAGCGGTTCGCGCGGGGCCCGGGCGGAGGGACGGGGCTAGGGCTCGCGATCGCTCGGCAGATCGCAAAGGCCCACGAGGGTACGATCCAGGTCGCCTCCAAACCCGGCGAGACCGTGTTCACGGTGCGGTTGCCCGCGCTGGCCGAGGAGGAGGTTGAGCTGGACTAGCCGTAGCGCTTCTGCCACGCCTCCAGCGCCTCGAGCACGCCCCGCAGCCCCTCGCCGCGTTCGGTCAAGCGGTACTCGACGCGCGGGGGGATCTCCGGGTACTGGGTGCGGATCAGGATCTGGGCGGCCTCCATCTCCTTGAGGCGCATGGAGAGCGTTCGGGGGGAGATCTGCGTCGCGTTTTGCAGCTCGCTAAACCGTTTCGGCCCTGAAAGCAACTCCCGAAGCACCGCGACCCCACCCGGACTGCTCAGGATCTCCAGGACGCGTTCGGTGGGGGTGATGGGTTGATCGATCATCACGCTTATTCTTATGCGTCTCCCCCCATAAATACAAGCCCTTCCCTCTCTTTGGGCGGTTTTCGCCCTAACGCCCTCCAGCGCGCCCCCAGGCCACAAGCGCCACAGCCGCAAGGATCAACGCCATGGCCACCCCTCCGGCTCCGCCCAGCGCCTCCCCACCCCAAACCACCCCGAGCATCACCGCTACGACCGGGTTCACGTACGCGTAACTGGTGGCGAGCGCCGGGCGCAAGGTGCGCAGCACGTACGCGTACGCGCTAAACGCCACGAGCGAACCGAAGACCACCAGGTAAACAAACGCGCCCAAGGCCTGCGGGGACGGCGTGCCCTCCCACCGCTCCCCGATCCCCCAGCTCAACAAGAGCAGCAACCCACCCCCCGTGAGCATCTGGGCCGCCGCCGCTATCCCTCCCGGAGGCAGGGGCAGGTACCGGCTCCAGATCGAGCCCAGCGCCCAAAGCGCAGGCGCGAGCAAGAGCAGCAACGCCCCCAGCGGACTTGCCCGAAGATCCCCCTCCAGGTTCAGGAGGGCCACCCCCACAAACCCTAGGGCGAGGCCCAACCACTCGAGCCGCGTCGGCCACTGCCCCCACAACCCCGCAAACACCGCGGCCCACAAGGGCACCGTCGCCACCATCAGCGCGGCCAGTCCCGAGGCGACCCATTGCTCGGCCACCGTTACGTTGCCGTTCCCCCCCACGAGCAACAGCCCCCCCACCACAGCGGAAGCCTCCCACTCGCGCCGCGTCGGCGGGCGCACACCCCGTACCCGCAAGAACGCGTAGAGCAGGCTCCCCGCGAGGGTGAACCGCAGCCCGGCCATCATCAAGGGTGGGAACCCCTGGATGGCGAACTTGATGCCCAGGTACGTCGAACCCCAGATCACGTAGACCGCCGCCAGGGCGAGCAGCGGCAGCGCCCGCCCCCCTAAGGGCCGCGCGCTTCCTACCGAACGCGGCTCGCCCACCACCGCTCCCGTTCGAGCAGGGCCCGCTTGCGCTCCACGCCCCAACGGTACCCGCCCAGCCCGCCGTCCGCGCGCACCACGCGGTGGCAGGGGATCACCAGCGCGACGGGGTTCGCCGCGCAGGCCCGCGCCACCGCCCGCACCGCGCTGGGCGCCCCAATGGCCACCGCGACCTCCTGGTAGGTGCGGGTCTCCCCATACGGAATCGCCCGAAGCGCACGCCACACCCGCCACTGAAACGGCGTCGCCCGCAGGTCGAGCGGGAGATCGAGGGCCGCTTCGCCGACCTCCAGGTGCCGCAGCAACGCCTCCAGCCACGCCCTAAGCCCCGCGTCGTCCCGCTCGAGCCGAGCCTCGGGGGGAACCGGGACCCCCTCTCCCCACCCGACCGCGACCAGGCCGCGCCGGCTCGCGACCAAGAACAACGGACCGAGCGGCGAGGCGGCGCTCGTGTAGCGGAGCGTCACGCGTTCCCCTCCTCGAGCCCCGCCAGGGGATCGTGCCCCAGCGGAGCGCCTCGGAAAAGCTCCACAGTACCGGCACGCACCTCGGCTGCCGAGGCTTCCCGCACGCGGATCACCTGGGGCGGGCAGCTGCGCACGCACGCACCGCACCCGGTGCAGGCCTCGAGCGCGAGGGAAAGGACGACCTCCTCCCCTACCGTTTCGCGCCGCACCGCGCCCGTAGGGCAGACGTTCGCGCACACCGGGCACAGGGTGCACCCCGCCTCCACCTCGATCCGCGGCCAACGCACCCCTTCCGCCCCACGGCGGGCCGCCGCGCGCCGCAGGCGCAGCTCGCTGGGCAGCTCCTCCGGTGCCCCCACGGCCTGCGGGGGTACCTCCGGCAACAACGTGGCCGCGGTGCGCCGGGTGCCCGTGAGCAACGCGCTAAACAACTCGCGGCGCGCCACCGGCCGCTCCGGCAGCCGCCCCTGGATGAGCTCGAGCTCGAGGCCGGGCGCGTACCGCCGGGCCTCCGCGGCCATCGCCTGCAGGCGTTCCGGCACCTCCGCGCCCCCGATCGGGCAGCGCGCGCACTCCCCGTGGGCCAGCACCAGCCGGCCGTGTTTCGTGGCGGCGTCCGCGAGTAGGCCCGGGGTAAGCCGCCCCAGGCAGTACACCTCCTCGCCACCCCCCTCGGCTCGGGAGCAACGCACCCGCCCCCGCCCCTTGTCCAGAGCTTCCTGCAGGGGCCCCAAGGGGAACTCGAGGGCCACGCCGGGGCACGCCCCGGTGCACAAGCCGCACCCGGTGCACCGCGTGTCGTCCACCTCGACGGTGTAGTGCTCCAGGCTGATCGCTTCGTGGGGGCAGGTCTCGTAGCAGATCTGGCAGCTCCCCACCGCGTACCGTTCCCGCAAGCAGCGCTCAGGGGTGAAGCGGGGGGTGGGGTCGGTCAGCTTGAGGAAGGCCTCGATCAGGTTATCGAAGAGTCCCATACGCCCGTTAACGCTCGCGAATCTTAGGGTTCAGGAGGTCCTGGAGGCTCGCGAGGAAGGCGTCGAAGGCCTCGAAGTCCATCTGCTGGTTGTTGTCCGAGAGGGCGACCTTGGGGTTGGGGTGCACCTCGACGTGCACGCCGTCCGCGCCGGCCGCGAGCGCCGCGCGCGCGAGGGGGGCGAGGAGATCGGTGCGCCCCGCGGCGTGCGTCACGTCCACCACCACCGGGAGGTGGCTCTCCTGCTTGGCCAGCACCACCGCGGAGAGGTCCAGCGTGTTGCGGGTCCACTTCTCGTAGGTGCGGATGCCGCGCTCGCACAGGATGACCTGGCCGTTGCCTTGGGAGAGGATGTACTCCGCGGCGTAGAACCACTCCTCGACCGTGGCGGCGATGCCGCGCTTGAGGAGGACGGGCTTATTGGCCTGCCCAACCTCCTTCAAGAGGGCGAAGTTCTGCATGTTGCGCGCCCCGACCTGGAGGATGTCCGCGTACTGCGCGACCCGTTCCACGTCCCGGGTGTCCATCACCTCGGTGACGAAGACCATGCCGTACCGGTCCGCGGCCAGGCGCCCGAGCTTCAACCCTTCCTCCCCCAGCCCCTGGAAGGCGTAGGGGCTGGTGCGCGGCTTGAACGCCCCTCCGCGCAGCACCTTCACCCCCCGCTCCGCCAGGAAAGCCGCGGTGTGCATCAACTGGGGCTCGGACTCGATCGAGCACGGCCCAGCGATCAGCTGGGGCGCCCCCCCGAAGACCACGTCCCGCACCCGAACCCGGGTGTCGTCGGGCTTGACTCGGCGGGAGTACAGGAACTTCTTCTGGTCCTGGCGTTCCTCGAGGTCCAAACTCGCCCGGAAGATCTCCTTGAAGAGGTTCTTGATGGTGCTCGCCGGGAACGGGCCGGGGTTCTCCGCGACGAGGTAAGCGAGCATCTCCTCCTCGCGCGCGGGGTCGTAGTGCGGCAGGCCCAGCTCCGTCTGGATGCGGCCGATCTCGCTCGCGATCCGGCCGCGTTCGGACAAGAGCCGCAGAATCTCTCGGTTGATGCGGTCGATCTCGCGGCGCAGCTCTTGGATGCGTGCCTCCATGACCTATGGTATAGCGGCTTGCCCCGGATCGCGCAAGGGCAAGCCGCACGCGCTAGGCCTGCGCGTCGGGCTGCGTCTGGCGCCGTCCCGCCCAGCGAGAGATCCAGATGGAGACCTCGTACAGGAAGACCAGGGGCACCGAAACCAAGGCCAGGTTCACCGCGTCCGCGGTGGGCGTGATGATCGCCGCGAGCGCCACGATCGCCACGATCGCCACCCGGCGGTTCTGCGCCAGGAAACGCCAGTCGAGGAACCCCAGCCGGGTGAGGAGGTAGCTCACCACCGGCAGCTCAAACAGAATCCCCATGACCGCCATGTAGGTGAGCATCTGCCCGATGTACCGACCGATCGAGATCTGCGGGGTGATCACGTCCCCCAAGAACGCGAGCAAAAACGGCACCGCGAAGGGCAGCAGGACGTAGTACGCGAAGACCACGCCCACCGTGAAGGAAAACCCCGCCCCCAACAAGAACGGCACCGCGAGCCGCCGCTCGTGCGGGTACAGCCCCGGCGCGATAAACGCCCAGACCTGGTAGACGATAAAGGGCAGCGCCAGGATCAACCCCCCAAACGCCGCCACCCTAAGCGAGGTGATGAAGGGCTCGGTAATATCCAGAACGATCAGGTTCACCTCGAGGCCCCGCGCCTGCGAGGCGAGGTCCAGAGGCCGCTTTAGGATGGCGAGGAGCTCGACCCGAAACGCGTACGCCACGCCCGCCCCCACCATCCAGGCGAGCAAGGAGCGGATCAGGCGGACGCGCAGCTCCTCCAGGTGCTCAACCAGCGGTGCTTCCTTCAAGCCTTAGGCTCCCCCTCGCCGGTCTTCCCGCCCTCCGCCGCGCGCGCCTGCGCCGGCTTCGGGGGCTCGTCCCGCGTCACGGCCTCGAGCTCCTCGCGTATTTCGCTCGCCCCCTTCTTAAACTCACGAATCGACTGGCCCAGGCTCCGCCCCAACTCCGGCAGCTTCTTGGGGCCAAAGAGCAAGAGGGCGATCACCAGGATGATCAGGATCTCGGTCATGCCCAGGTTCATGGCGTTAACCTCCTCCCTCAGGATACCTGGACCGCCGTAGGGTCATTCCTCCCTTCGCTTACGTTCCGCGTACCCCTCGATGTTCCGCTGGCGGCCGCGCGCCACGCCGAGCGCTCCCGCAGGCACGTCCTGGGTGATCACGCTGCCCGCGCCCACGAGCGCCCCGTCCCCCACCTCGACCGGCGCGACGAGCACGGCGTTCGAGCCGATAAACGCCCCTTTGCCGATCCGGGTCCGGTGCTTGCGTTTCCCGTCGTAGTTCGCGGTGATCATGCCCGCCCCGATGTTTGCGCCCTCGCCTACCTCGGCGTCCCCAAGGTAGGCGAGGTGCCCGGCCTTCGCGCCGGGACCGATCCGTGCGTTCTTCACCTCGACGAAGTTCCCCACGTGCGCGCCCGCCTCCAGCTCCGCACCGGGCCTCAGCCGCGCGAACGGCCCCGCGCCCGCCCCGGCGCGGATCACGGCCCCCTCGGCCACGGTATGCCCGCGCACCTCCGCGTCGGCCTCGACCACCGTATCCACCAGAACGCTGTACGCCCCGACGACGCTTCCCTCGCCGATTCGGGTCCGGCCGCGGAGGATCACGCCGGGCCACAACGTCACGTCCCGCGCGAGCTCCACGGTGGGCTCAAGGTAGATCGTCTCGGGCTGGATCATGCGCACCCCGCGCAGCATCCACGCGCGGCGCAACCGCTCCAGGAGGATGCGCTCCACCTCCGCCAGGTGTGCCCGGGTGTTCACCCCGAGCAGCTCCGCGGGGTCCTCCCCCTCGAGGGCCACCACACGGTGCCCGTGCGCCCGGTAGATCTGCACCAGGTCCGTCAGGTAGTACTCGCCGGACGCGTTGTGGTTGCGGACCTCCTTCAGGTAAGCCCAGAGGTTCGCGTCGAAGGCGTACACGCCGGAGTTCACCTCGCGTACGCGCTTCTCTTCGGGCCCCGCGTCCTTCTCCTCCACCACCGCGTGCACCGAACCGTCCGCGCCGCGCAGCACGCGCCCGTACCCCGTGGGGTCCTCGAGGACGAGGCTTAGGAGCACCATGCCCGCTTCGCGCGCCTCGAGGGCCCCGGCGAGCCGCGCGAGGGTCTGGCCGGAGAGGAGCGGGGTGTCGCCGTAGGTGACGAGCACCCGTCCCTCGAAGCCCTCGAGGGCCTGCTCGGCCTGCATGAGGGCGTGCGCGGTTCCGAGCTGCTCCGCTTGGTGCGCGAAGACCACCGGGTAGTCCGCCAACGCCGTTTGGACCGCTTCGGCTCCGTGCCCCACGACGACCACGACGCGTTCCGCCCCGCTTTCTATGGCGGCCTCGACCGCGTAGGCCACCATGGGCTTGCCCAAAAGGGGGTGCAGGACCTTGGGCAACCGGGACTTCATCCGGGTACCCGTGCCCGCTGCTAGGATCACCACCGCGTGTTTCATCGATTGTTGCCTCCCACAAACCTCCAAACCGCTCGCGGGTTACGCGCGAGCCTTGAGCCGTCTGAGCTGGTACAGCGCGAGGAGCACCAGAGGAATGGAGACCAGCTGGGTCGCGGTGAACAACCCTACGCCCAGCGCGTCGTTCGTGTAGACCGGCCACCACAGGGGGTTGAGGCGGAAGGGCTCCTCGATTACGGAGCGCAACACGCTGTACCAGAGCACGAAGTTCCAGAAGACGTACCCCTCCGGCCGCTTCGCGGCGTACCAGCGGTAGACCAGCACCAGCAGGATTAGACCGATGAAGGCCCCGTAGAGCTGGGTGAGGTGCACCGGGCCGCGGACCACCTCGCCCAAACACACTCCGTAGGCCAGGTCCCCGGTCGCGGTGCAGATCCCCGGGAAGCCCACCGCGGACTCCGGCCAGGTGAAGCCGATGGGGAGCGTGGTGAGGCGCCCCACCGTGTCCGAGCCGTTCATGAAGTTGCCGATCCGCCCCCCGATGATGCCGAGGGCGACCCCCGGCAGGGCGGCCTCCGCGAAGGTGTAGAACGGCGCGCCGTACCGCCAGCGGAAGTACAAGAAGGTGAGTACCCCGCCCAGAATCCCCCCGTGAAAGGAGAGGCCGCCCTGCCAGATGTACAGGACCGCAAGGGGGTTATCAGCGAAGTTGCTCCAGCTGGTAAGGACGTACACCACGCGCGCCCCCACCACGCCCCAGATCACCGCCCACACCGCGGCGCGATCGAAAAGCTCCACGTCCTGCCCCTGGGCGCGCAGTCGCCGCTCGGCCAGGTAAAACCCCACGAAGATCGCCAGGGTGATCAAGAACCCGTACCAACGGATCGTAAACGGGCCAATCTGCACCAGAACCGGATCCATCACCGCCCCCCCTCGAGGCCCAACGCGCGGGCCAAGTCTGCCTCGGTGAAGCGCCCCTCGAGGACCACCTCATCCCCATACAGCAGTACCGGCACCCGCGCGCCGTAGGCTTCGGTAAGCGCCGGGATCGCGTCCACATCCACCCGTTCATACGGGACCGAAAGGGCCCACAGGTAGCGCTCCTGCTCCTCGCACAGCTTACAGCCGGATCGCGTCACGTAACGGTACATTAGAAGATCCTCCTAATCACCAGGATACCGATCGCGAGGTGAATCAGGAACTTGGCCAGGACCCCGCCCAACAGGCCCAGCAGCGTCCCCCACGCGGCGCGCACCGCCGCACTCTGGCTCTTCCCGGCGAGCACCTCGAACAGCCAGGCGCCTAACAGGGGGAAGAGCACAATACCCCAAGGGGGGAGCAAGAACGCCCCCGCCACCCCCCCGAGGAACGCCCCCCACATCCCCGCGCAGCCCGCGCCGTAGCGGCGGGCTCCCAAGAGGGCCGCGAGGTTATCCAGCGTCATGGCGAGCACCCCCAGCCCGATCACCCACCCCCAGTCCGCGCCGCTAAGCTCCTGGAAGCCGGTGAGGGCCTCGTGAAGCAGCACCGCGCCCCACAACAGCAGCGTGGCCGGCAGCAAGGGCAGGAAGGTCGCCACAAGGCTCCCCACCCAAAGCAAAACGAACAACCCGTCTAAAACCAACTCCACCGCTTTAAAGCTAGAAACTCGCGGGGTGAGAAGGGTTAACCCCGCGTTTTCCAGATCCCGCGGACGGTGCCGTAGACTAGGTGAGGTATGAGGCGTTCCCTCTGGCTTGTAGCGCTTCTGCTCACGGCGTGTGCTCCCGAACTCACCGCGCCGTTCACCCCCGCCCCCGAACCGGTCCGGGTAGCCGCCGGGGTCCTCGTGGTGCGCGACGCGCAAGGCGTCCCGCTCCTCAACAGCTTCCTTCCCCTACCCGCCTACCCGGGCAGCCGGCTGCTCGCGCAGACCTACCAAGGCAAAAACAGCCAAAGCCGCTTCCAAACCCCCGCGGCCTTCGAAGCCGTGCGCCGCCACGTCCTGCGCGCCCTCGAGGCGGGCGGGTGGCGGCTCCTCGAGGCCACCACCCAGGAGCAACCGCCCACGCGGTACACGGCCACCTTCAAGGTAATTCGGGGCAGCGAGGTCGTCGAGGTCACGCTGCGCCTCGAAGGGGGCGTGTACAGCCTGGAGGTGCGCGCGTGAGGCTCGAGCGGTACTTCCTGACGGGACTGCTGGTGATTCTTCCCCTGGCCGTCACGGCGTACCTGGGCGTGCTGGTGTACAACTCCTCCGCGGCGTTCTTCACGGGGCTGTTGCGCCTCGTGGGGCTCTCGGTCCCCGCCTGGGCCCTGCCGTGGCTGCCCCTTGTGGGCCTGGCCTCAGCGGTGGCGCTGGTGGTGCTGGTAGGCATGCTCGCCACCAACCTGGTGGGGCGGCGGCTGATCTTGATGGTGGATCAGCTGGTGAACCTGGTGCCGCTCGTGCGGGACGTGTACAACGCGGTGAAGCAGATCGCGCACAGCCTGCTGGGGCACACCGAGCTGCAGTTCTCCCGCGCCGCGCTGATCGAATACCCCCGCAAGGGCACGTACGCCCTGTGCTTCGTGGTGCAGCCCGTGGAGGACCGCCTGCCCCCCCTGCCCGAGGGGTACACGGTGGTGGTCGTGCCCACGAGCCCCGTGCCCGCCTCAGGGTTCGTGCTCATCGTGCCCACTCAGGACCTGATCCCGCTCGACATCCGGGTGGAGGAGGCCATCCGCTTCGTGGTCTCGGTGGGCTTCCTTCTGCCCGAGGACAAGGCCCGCGAGCTGCAAAACGGCACGCCCCGCGGCTAGTCTGTATACTGAAACGCATGCCGGGCAAGACGCTCGTCGTCGTCGAGTCCCCCGCCAAGGCCAAGACCATCGCCCGGATCCTGGGCGACGGGTACGAGGTCAAGGCCAGCAAGGGGCACGTCGCAGACCTACCCGAACGCACGCTGGGGGTGGACCTCGAGGCGGACTTCGCCCCCACCTACGAGATCAAGAAGGACAAGCGCCCGGTCGTGGAAGCTCTGCGCAAGGCGGCCCGCGGAGCCGAGCGCGTGATCCTCGCGACCGACCCGGACCGTGAAGGCGAGGCGATCAGTTGGCACGTGGCGCGCCTGTTGGACCTCGACCCCAGCGCGCCGGTGCGGGTGCACTTCCACGAGATCACGCCCCGCGTGGTGCGGGAAGCCATCGCTCACCCCGCGCCCATCAACCAGAACCTGGTGGACGCCCAGCAGGCCCGGCGGGTTCTGGACCGGCTGGTGGGGTACAACCTCTCCCCCCTGCTCTCGGAGAAGTTCCGCCAGCGGGCGCTCTCCGCGGGGCGGGTGCAGTCCGTGGCGCTGCGGCTCATCGTGGAGCGCGAGGAGGAGATCGAGGCCTTCGAGCCCCAGGAGTACTGGACGGTCTCCGGGGCGTTCACCGCGGGCGCGCCCTTCACCGCGGAGCTCTACAGCATCGACGGGCAGCGCGTCGTGGATAAAAACCGCAGCCGATTCCTCCTCACGAGCGAGGCCGAGACCGCCCGAATCCTCGAGGCGATCCGGCGGGTGCCCGAGTGGCGCGTGGCCGAGGTGGCGCGCAAGACCCGCCGCAAATCCCCCCCGCCGCCCTTCACCACCTCCACCCTCCAGCAGGCCGCGAGCAGCCGGCTCGGCTGGACCGCGAGCCGCACGATGCGCGTCGCGCAGCGCTTGTACGAGGGGGTGGACCTCCCCGAGGGCACCGTGGGGCTCATCACCTACATGCGCACCGACTCGGTGCGCGTCGCGCCCGAGGCGCTGGAAGCGGTGCGGCGCTTCATCCCCGAGGCCTTCGGTCCCGCCTACCTCCCCCAGACCCCGAACCGGTTCAAGAGCAAAAAAAGCGGGGTGCAGGACGCCCACGAAGCGATCCGGCCCACCGCGGTGGAGCGCACGCCCGAGCGGGTCAAGCCCCACCTCTCCGAGGAGGAGTACCGGCTCTACACGCTCATCTGGCAGCGGTTCGTCGCCAGCCAGATGAGCCCCGCGGTGTACGACCAGACCGTCGTCACGGTCGAGGGCGGCGCGTACCGGTTCCGCGCGACCGGCTCGGTGCTGCGCTTCGACGGGTACCTCCGGGCCTGGGGGCGCGAGGAGGACGAAGCCGAACAGCTCCTGCCCGAGATCCCGGAAGGCGCGCCCGCCCAACTCACGGACCTCACGCCCGCGCAACACTTCACCCAACCCCCCCCGCGCTACAACGACGCCTCCCTGGTCAAGACCATGGAGGAACTCGGGATCGGCCGGCCCTCCACCTACGCCCCCACCATCGAGACCCTCGAGCGCCGCCGCTACATCGAGCGCCAGGGGCGCGCCCTGCGCCCCACCCCGCTGGGCCGGGAGGTGGTGGCCTTCCTAAAAGCCCACTTCCCGCGGGTGGTGGCGTACGAGTTCACCGCGGAGATGGAGAACCGGCTGGACGCGGTCGAGGAGGGCAAGGTCCCCTGGCCCAAGGTGGTGCGGGAGTTCTTCGAGCCCTTCACCAAGGAACTGGAGAAGGTTCCCCGAAAAACCTGCCCCCTCTGCGGCCGGCCCCTCGAGCTCAAGGTCAGCCGGTACGGGCAGTTCCTGGGGTGCACCGGCTACCCGGAGTGCCGCTACACGGAGCCCCTCGAGAAACGCGAAGCCGAACCCTTGGGCGAGCCCTGCCCCGAGTGCGGGCGCGAGCTCGTGCGCAAGCACGGCCGGTACGGCACCTTCATCGCTTGCAGCGGGTACCCGGAGTGCACCTACACCCGCGACGAGGCTCCCTCCACGGGGCTGACCTGCCCCAAGTGCCGCGAGGGCGAGGTCGTCGTCAAGACCAGCCGCAAGGGCAAGCCCTACTACCGCTGCAACCGCAAGGCGTGCGACTTCCTCAGCTTCTACCCTCTGGTTGAGGAGCGGTGCGACACCTGCGGCTGGAACCTGATGGAGAAGGGCCGGGCCAAGACGCGCGTCTGCTCCAACCCCGCCTGCCCGCGCTACGGCGGCCCCGACCTCTCCAAACCCCGTCCCTCCCGCAAATCCCGCGCCACGCGCCGCGCCGCCAAGCCCAAACCGGCCCCCGCCCCAAAAGCCACCTGGACGGACCTCGAGCCGTTCCTTTCGCGCCTCGCGGAGGACGAGGCGCGGCTCGCGCGGCTGGTGGAAGGGGAGGGTCGGAGCTTAAAGGACGCCGCTCAGGCCCTGGGGCTCACGGAGGAGGCCGCGGCCGCGCTGTATAAGCGGGCGATCTTCAAGCTGCGCATGGCCTACGGCCGCGCGCGCAAAGCCGGGGAAGGGTCGGTTCCGGAGGAGGTCACGTGAAGCTGCACCTGGCGCGGCTCGCGCGCGCGCAGGGCGAGGTCACCCTCCCCGCGGCCCCCGCGTTCCGCGCGGTGCACCTGGTACAGCGCGCCGCGGTGGACGAGAAACGCCTGTACATCCTCCTCGAGGGGGAGCTCGTCATCGACCTGCCCGACGGGTCGTACCTGCACCTCAAGCCCGGGGAGGCCGCCCAGGTGCCCGCGCCGCACGTGCTGGTACCGATCGAGGAGGCGGTGATCGCCGCCTGGACGGTGTAACCCCTTACTCCGAGGTCTTGGCGCGCAGGTCCTCCCAGGAGAAGTCATCCAGGGGGTAGAACCGGTCGGCCTGCTGCGCAAGCCGGTACGAGGAGAGCGCCTGGAAGGTGGTGTTCTCCACCTGCATCCCCATGTCCTGCACGACCCGCACCACCTCGGCGAAATCCCCGTCGCCCGAGACCAGGACCGCCACGTCGTAGGCGCGCGCGTACGCGAGGCGCAGCATGTCCACCGCGATCTGGATGTCCACTCCCTTCTCCACGAAGGTGTCCCCGCGGCGCTCGAGCCGTCCCAACCGCACCGCGACGTACGGTACCCGCTTGAGGTAGTTGAGGAAGCTCTGGTGGGCTTTGGAGGCAGGGTCCTCGGAGGGGAGGGGGGCGTTGTAATAGTAGGCACGCAGCAGCTTACGCCCGGCCACCAGCGACTCGATAAACCGCACGAAATCAAGCCGGTAGTCCGGGCCCAGCGTGGATACCAGGCCTTTGTATAGGTTGCTCCCGTCCATAAAAATGGCGATTCGATCCATACTTAATTCCCAGGTTAACGCATGATACCCCACCGCTGCCGTAACCGGCCCAACGGTGGGGACCTTATACAGAAACCTTCGCCGCTCATGCTATCAAGGCCCCTCCCGGGGCGCAACCCCCCAAACCGGGGGGTACGCCTCCCCTACCCTTTCCCGCCTCGGCGTACTACGCTAGGTAGCGTGCCGGCCGCAAGGCACCTCGACGCCGCCGCTCTTGCCGCGCTACGCCAAGAACCGCTCGAGCCCAAGGCGCTGCTCAAGCGGCTGCGCCGCCGCTGGCCGGGCCTTACGTTACCCTCGGTGCTCGCGAGCCTCGTACGCCTCAACCGCCGCGGGCTCCTCGAGCGGCTTCCGGACGGCCGGTACCGCGCCCGGGATCAGTAAGCCCCCAGCGCGATCGCCTCGTAGCGCCGGGCCTTCTCCTCAAACCCCATCACCCGGTAGCAGTGCGCGAGCCGCCCGGCGAAGTACCGCCGGGCGCGGTGGTCCCCCAGCGCTTCCACTTGCTCCAAGCACGCCAGGTAGCAGGAGACGGCCACGTGGTACATGCCCTTGCGTTCCGCGCTCGCCGCGCGCAGGTGGTCCATACGTAGGTGGACGATATTGACCCGCTCCATAGCCCGGCTGTTGATTCTCGCATGAATCGGGGGCGTAAAAGGTGGGCAGATCACGTGCCCCCAGGATCACGGTTCCCGCCGGGCCACCACCTCGTAGGTGGTCAGCACCGTGCCCGGGTAGTAGTACGCCAGGATCTCGCGGTAATCCCAGCCCGCCGCCGCGAACCCCCGCGCCCCCCACTGGCTCATCCCCACCCCGTGCCCCTTGCCGCTGCCCGTGAACACCCAAGGCCCCGTGCCCTCCAACCGGGCCTTCGTCGAGGGCAGGCCCAGCGCACGCAGCACCCGCGTCACCTCCGGAATGCCCAGCACCCGCACCTCCGCCGTACCCACGACGCGCAGGCGCTTGATCCGCCCGCTCTGGCTGTACCCGAGCACCTCCAGCGCCTTTACCGCCCCCACCCCCAGCCCGAAGGCCTCGAGGGCCTCCTGAACCGCGCGGGCCTCCACCCGCACCCGCCACGGCTCGGCGCGCGCGTAGGGATCCTCCCGCACCACCAGGTAGGGCAGGGCGTTCCCCCACACCTCGTACGCCGACGCGGTCTTTCCTCCCGAGTCGGCGTGGTACACCGCGGAGATCGGCCGTCCCCCATAGGCCAGGATCTGGCCGCGCGTAGCCTCCACCGCCTGGGTGTGCCGCGGGGTCTCCGCGTCCAGGCCCTTATACACCTGGCAGGCCTCCCAGGCGCACACGTCGTAGTACGGCGAGGAGCCCAGGCGCGAGAGGGTGTAGGTGCGCGCCAAAATTGCCTGCGCCTTGAGCGCCTCGAACGGGAACGAGGCCGGCACCTCGCCGGGCAGCACGCCCTTGAGGTAGTCCTCGAGCTCGAGGCGGTTGATGAGGAGCAGCCGGCCTTCGTGCCACACCACGCGGAGCATCCCCCGGTACCGCCGCCCCCCCACGCGCACCGCGCCCTCCTCGGGCACGAAGGTCACGAGGGGCCCCACGTACCGCTCGCCTAGGTAGATCCCTTGCGGCGCGGTGCGCACCGTCCAACGCGCCCCTTCCGCGCGTTTTTCCAAGCGGCCAGCCAGGGTCCACACGGCGTGCGGCCCCTCGAGCGTGACCTCGGCCGCATCCACCTCGGCGAGCAGGACCCGCACCGTGAGCTCCTGGGCGTGCCCCCCACTCAAGAGGAGCAGCCACGCGCACAGGAGCAGGGCGCGCGGCCAGGTGGATCGTGCTTCAAGGCGGCTTAATACACGCATCGCGACGCGTCCTTATTCTCACCGCCTTGGCACACTGAAGGCAAGCCCGTTCGGTTCCAGCCCGGGCCGCTACACCTCCAGCACCACCCGCCCGCGCGCCGGGCTGCACAACAACCGGTCCAGCACGCCCGTGCCGTGCTTGAGCATGTAGTTCAGGAACGGCAACACCCGCTCCTGAGGCTGCCCCAGCGGCCTGAGGTGCACGAGCAACCGGTCGAACTGCGCGCGCAACACGCGCCCCTTGCGCAGCTCGGCCTGGAGCACCTTCTGACGCATGCGTTCCAGCTCGTGCTCGAGCCGCTCGCGTCCCCGCCGGAGCGCCCCCTCGAGCGTGGGGTCCAGCCGCGGTAGTGCCGCGAGGGTGCGGGAGAACTCCTCGTCGATGCGCCTCAGGCCCGCCTCAACGCGCCGCGCGGCCTCGTTGTGCTCCGCAAGCGCCCGCAGCAGCACGCCCTCCGGGTCCTCGATGAACTCCCACGGGGAAAGGTCGTACTTCTCGAGAAGGCGGCGGGTGGGCGGCTCGAGGACCACGCCGTGCATGCGGTCGATCACCGCGGGCATCTCGAGGCCGTGCAGGCGGTACACACCCCCCAGCTGGGCCACGTACCCCATCTCCCCCGGCCCCACCACGAATCCCGCGGTGGGCAGAACCGCGTCCTGCGCGACGGGGCGTAGGCCCGCCGCGGGCGTGATCCGCCCGGGCGCGTCGCGCACCAGCTCGCGCAGCTCGGCCTTGGTGTAGGTGCGCTCCCCGTCCGCGAACACCCCGTCCTCGTACCGCAATAACCGGCGCTCGCCCGAATCGGTCTCGATGAAGAGGTTGGTAGAGCCCCGCCCACGGCCCAGCGCGGGCTCGAACCCCTGTGCCCTGAGGGCCTCGCCCGCGGCGTTGATCGCGAGGGAGGAAGCCAAGGGGTCGTCGAGCTCGCGCTCGTACACGGCACGGAACAAAGGGGCGATCTCAGGGCTCATGGGGTCGAGAACCACCAGGCCGCGCGGCCCCAAGAAGCGCAGCAGGACCCGCGCGAAGGCCTCGGCGTAGGTCCACTCGCCCTCGAGGGCCTCCAGCACCGCGCGCCGCACCGAACCCGCCCCCCCGAACCCCTCCAGGAAGGATCGGACCCGGGGCAGGAAGGGCGCAAAAGGAATCCGGCCGACCGGGCGCCCTGGGGGCAGCTCGAGGGTGAGCGTGGCGAGCCGTTCATCGAACCCGAGGAGGTAGGCGCTCGCCACCTCCTCGGTGTCGTGATCCTGGGAGGCCACCCAGAAGACGCCGATCACCGGCCGGTCCTCGCGGTCGTGGGTGCGCGCGAGGCAGAGCGCGGTGTGCGCCTTGTAGAAGGTGTAGCTCGGGCCGGTGAGGAGGCCGGCCTGCTGCCCGGTCACGACCACGCGGCTGTTGGGGTGAGCGAGCCGTTCGGCCTGGCGGAGGCTCTCCTCAGGAGCGCCGATCCGACGAAGGTAGGCGAGTAAGGCCCTAGAGAGCGCTTCCCGCGGCGCTGCACGGGGCTGCTGGAGCAGGGCGGGGAGGTCCTCCGGCCCGTAGGGCAGGAAGTTGCGCAGTTTTCCTTGTAGAAAAGCAGTCCTAACCGACGACACGTTTCAGTTCCTCGGGGTTCAGGATCAGGATGCGACGGTAACCCAGCTCGATGATCTCCTGCATCGCCAATTCCCCCAGGACCTTGGTGACGGTCTCGCGGGTGGATCCCGCCAGGTGCGCGAGGTCCTGGTGGGACAGGCTGACCTCGTACCCTTCGCTCCCGGGACGCATGGCCATCAACAACGCTTTGGCCAACCGGGGCAGGACCTCCTTGAAGCGGAGGTCCCGGAGGCGTTCCTCCGCCCGCTTGAGCCGGCGGGCAAGGAGGATGAGGAGGGCGCGGTGAGCCTCGGGAAACCGGGTCATCAGGCGCAGCAGATCCTCACGCGGCGCCGTGATCAGCTCCACGTCCGACATCGCCTCGGCGAACAGCCCGTACTTCTCCCCGGGAATCAGCGCGGCCTCCCCGAAGATCTCCCCCGGACTCAGCACGGTCAGGGTGATCTCCTCCTCCCGCTGGCCCAGCTGGAACAACCGCACCCACCCTTCGCGTACGTAGTACAGGGCGCGCGCCTCGTCCTCAGGGTAAAAGAGGTAGCTTCCCCGATTCACGGAGAAGGGGCGGAAGATCTGCGCCGCCTCGCCCCGCGCCTCTTCGGGAAGGACCTGCTCAAGCTCCGGGATCATACCCCCACTTTATACCGGTTTCCCCGCCGAGCGGGGCAGGAAGGGCGAGGCCTCGTGGCGCGGGACAAGCTCTAACGCCTCCGCGCGGCGGAACAACTCCCGCACGGCCGCCTCCCCCTCCGCCCCCACGTCCAGAGAGAAGGCGTTGACGTAGGTCGCGATGTGCTTATGGATCACCGCGTCCTCCAACTCCTGCGCGTGCCGCTTGATGTAGGCCCACGGCTCGTCCGGGTGCGCCCGCGCGTACTCCAGGCTCGCGCGCACCGCCTGGTCCAGGGCGCGGATTCGTTCCTCTCCCAGATCCCGCCGGGCGAGGATCGCCCCGAGCGGCAGGGGCAGCCCGGTCTCGGCCTCCCACCACGCGCCCAGGTCCACAATCGGCACGAGGCCGTAACGGGGGTAGACGAAGCGGGACTCGTGAATGAGGAGACCCGCGTCCACCTCCCCGCGCTGGAGGGCGGGCAGGATCCGGTCGTAGCGGAACTCCACCGCCTCAAACGGCTGCCCCTGCGCGAACATCCGGAGCAGGAGGTACGCGGTGGTATACCGGCCCGGGTGCGCGATGCGCTTCCCGGTAAGGTCCTCAAACGCCTCCCGCGCAACGAGCAGCGGCCCCACCCCGCGCCCCAGCGCCCCTCCCGAGCGGAGGGCCACGTAGGTCTCGCGCAGGTGCGCGAACGCCGCGTAACTGATCTTGGTAAGGGGCAGCCGCCCCGCGAACGCCCACCGGTTCAGGGTCTCGACGTCCTCGAGCACCTCGCGCACCGGCACGGGACTCGGGACCTTGCCGTGCGTCAGCGCGTAGAAGATGAAGGTGTCGTTGGGACAAAAACTATAGCCGAGCTCCATACGCCCGATTGTATCCCCCCCGCCCCCTCCCGGCCGTAACCCCGGCTACCGCAGCAGCGCGGCCAGCGCCGCCTCGAGCGCACCGAGCGCCTGGGACAGGCGCCAGGCCCGGCGGTCACGCACCCCAGCGGGGTTGGAGATGGCCCGGAGCTCCGCGAAGGGCAGGCCCAGCCAACGGCACGCCTGGGCGGCCCCCGCCCCCTCCATGTTCTCCACCGCCGCCCCCCAGCGCTCGGCCCAGGCCCGCGCTTCCTCGAGGGTTTCCGAAACCAGGTCCCGCGTCAGGAAGGAGACCGGGGTGAGGCCCAGAGCCTCGGCCAGCTCCCGCGTCCAGTCCGGGTCCGTGGGGAAGCGGTTATGGTACGCCTCCCCCGCGACCACGAGGGTGGGGAACCCCAAGGCCGCCATCCCCCCCTCGACGAGGCCCAGGTCGGCCTGGACCTCCTCCGAAGCCAACGCGAGGGCCCCGGGCTCGAGGCCCGAGCCCGGGTAGGCCCCGCCGATCCCGATCATGAGGACGCGGTCCACGGGGTGTGCCTGGGCGTAGGCCGCGAGGGTCATCGCGGCGTTCACCTTGCCGATCCCGGTCTCGAGCCACACCCACCCCGCGCCCTTTAGGCCCTTGCGGCCCCGGTAGGTGAAGGCCTCCTCGGCCCAGGCCTCGAGGAAGGCCGCTTCGCGGGGGGTGGCGGAGAGGAGGAGCATCTAGTCCACCACCTCGAACCCCAGCTCCGCGGCTTTTTCGATGTAGAACTGAATGTTCTCGGTCTTGGTCTGGGGCCCTAGGCTCGCGCGGTCCCAAGCCTCCTCCACCGCCATGATCATGGTCTCCGCGAGGCAGGCGGGCACCTGGCCTTCCCCGAAGTGCAGGTTGAGGGTGCCCCGCATGCCGCCGGGCGGACGCACCACCCCGCCCGGGATCACGCGCACGCCCGGCACCTTGGCCACGTCGGGGTGCACGTCCGCGGGCCGGCCCTCGTCGTAGATCCAAGCGCCTTCCCGCACGTGCTCGGGGTAGATCACGGGGTTCGGGTCGGAGGTGGCGGTGAAGATCAGTTCGGCCTCCTTGACCCGCGCGATCTCGGTGGTTTCGAGGACCTCGGTCCGCGCGCCTTGGCGCTCGAGCATGCGGCGCAGGATGTTCGCGCTGCGCGCGAGCCGTTCGGCGTTCCGCCCCACCAGGATCAAGCGCCCCACCAAGGGAGCGATCTGCCGCGCGATGCCGAAGGCCACCACGCCGTTCGCGCCCACCACCGCGGCCGTGACCTCCTTAAGGTCCCGACCCTCCCGCGCGTAGCGCTCGAGGATCTTGGGGATCGAGGCTTTGATCGTGCCCGCGGTGTACGCACCGCCGTTCGTGATGTGGATCTCCGGCACGGCTTCCTGCACCTTCACGCCCTTCTCGCCCACCACGCTCCAGAACGCGCCCAGCCCGAAGGCGGTCGCGCCCAGCTCGCGCGCCAAGCGTGCGGCTTGGATGGCGCGGCGCGTGGCGAGTTCGGGCTTGTTCACGATCTGGTGCGGCAACAAGGGAGCCGAGATCAGGTAGCAGCGCACCTCCCGCCCGTCCTTGGTCTTAACCCCGCGCAGCTCGCCCACCTTCATGGGGCGGATCCATTCCGCGAGCCGCTCCACCCAGGCCGCCTTCACCCACCCGCGCCGCACCAAGGGACGCAGCCAGGCAAAGCGCGGGCTTTGCCAGAAGTCCTCGATCGTCATAGGGTGGATCATGAAGGCGCAGACCGCCTGGTCCTCCGTCGGGAGGGGCAGGGGTTCGCCCAGCCGGGGCTCGATGCCGTCCAGGATCCGCCCTAGGTTCTCCTTGTAGCGCCACACCGCCAGTCCCGCGAGCGTCCACGCCGCAGCCTTGGCCCCCAGCGGCAGCGCCAGGAGGCTCGTCACCCCCGCGAGGGTTACCGGAAGCGAGAGCGCCGCGAGGGAGGCGTACCCGGTGGCGGCGTACACCACGAGCCCCACCACGACCGGGATGAAGGCGTGCACGTACGCCAGGCCGGCCACGGATAGGCCGGAGAGGATCCCCAACAGGATTCCCGCCCCGCGGGCCCTCAGGGGGCGCTTGGGGCCCAGGCGCGGCGGGGGGAAGAGGTGCCCTAGGTACGCGAGAACCGCGTAGAGCAGGGCGACCTCCACCCCAAACGGCCGCGCGAGGTAGACCGCGGTGTACCCCTTCACCACATCCGCCAGGAAGGCCCCCAGCACCGCCTTGGCCCCCAAAAGGCGGAGGCTGTTCTCCAAGCCGAGGTTGTAGGCCGAGGCGTACCGGGGGTCCTTCCCCGACAACGCCCGTACGGCCCAATACCCGAGCGGCAACGCGCCGATCAGGTACGCCACTACCGCCAGCACAAACACCCCAAACACCTTACTTATCCTCCCACCCAATACCGCAGCCCCACCAGGACCCCGGTGGTCGCCAGCGTGACCAGCACACCCGCGAGCACCACGCCCAAAGCGATCGCCGGGAAGGCGTACCGGGGAGCGACCCCCAGCACCACCGCGAGCACCGCCCCGGTCCAGGCCCCGGTGCCGGGCAACGGAATCCCCACAAACAACAATAGCCCCAGCGCCCCGTACCGCTGCACGCGCGCCTCCCCCTTAAGCCGCACGCGCGCCTCGAGCCACCCCCACGCCCGCGCGAACGGCGGCCAGTCCTCGAGCCGGCGCACGAGCCACGGCAGCCCCCAGAGCAACGGCGGGACGATCGTGAGGTTGCCCAGCACCGCGAGCGCGAAGGTGGGCCAGGGCTCGAGGCCGAGCGCCACGCCCAGGGGGATCGCGCCGCGCAGCTCGAGGACCGGCGCCATGGCCGTGAGGATCACCCAGAGCATCTCCATCCGTTCCCGAGCGCTTGGGGCGGCCGTTAGGGCCGCCCCGGGAAGACCTTAGGTGCTTGCCCCAGGGGTTAGGCGCTCTTGGCCTGCTCCACCAGCTTGGCGAAGGCTTCGGGCTCGCGCACCGCGAGGTCCGCCAGGATCTTGCGGTCGATCTCCACGCCGGCCTTTTTCAGCCCGTGGATGAAGGTGGAGTAGGTCATGCCGTGCTGGCGGGCGGCGGCGTTGATGCGCGCGATCCAGAGGCGGCGGAAATCCCGCTTTTTCTTCTTGCGGTCCGCGTAGGAACGCTCCGCCGCGTTCAGCAAGGTCTCCATCGCCTTGCGGAACGACTTGGAGCGGAGCCCCCAGTACCCTTTCGCCTGCTTCAGGATCTTCTTGTGGCGGCGGCGGCGAACGACACCGGTCTTAGCGCGCGGCATTCAGCACCTCCTTACGCGTAGGGGAGCAGCTCGCGCACCCGGCGCGCGTCCCCTTCGAAGAGGGTGAACTTCTTCCCTTTGTTGCGGATGGACTTGCCGGACTTGTGCCAGTTGAGGTGCCGCTTGCCGGGCTTCATCGCCACGACCTTGCCGCGGGCGGTCACCTTGACGCGCCCTTTGGCGCCCTTGTGGGTCTTCATCTTCGCCATCGCAATCCTCCTTCGTTTCGGGAAGCGCCCCCGCGGGGGTCTTGTCGGCTCCCCGAACCCGACACACTATAGCATTACGAGGTGGGCTTGGCCACAGGAGCCAGGACCATGTTCATATCGCGGCCGGCCAGCACCGGCTTCATCTCCACCGTGGCCAGGTCCTTCAGGTCCTCGGCCACGCGGTCCAGAATCCGTTTCCCAAGCTCCGGGTGGGCCATCTCCCGCCCCCGGAACATGATCGTCACCTTGACCTTGTGCCCCTGCTGCAAGAAGCGGCGCACGTGGCCCAGCTTGGTCTGGTAGTCGTGCTCGTTGATCTTCACCCGGAACTTGATGGCCTTCATCTCCTGGCGCTTGGCCTTCTTCCGGGCTTCCTTCAGGGCCTGCTGCTGCTCGTAGCGCCACTTGCCGTAGTCCAGCAGTCGGGCCACCGGCGGGCTCGCGTTCGGCCCCACAAGCACAAGGTCCAGATCGCGCTCCCGCGCGATCGCCAACGCTTCCCGGGTGTCCAGAATCCCCAGCTGCTCGCCGTTCTCGTCGATCAGCCGGACCTGACGCACCCGGATCTCTTCATTTACCCGATGCTCTCCCCTTATCCAAACCACCTCCACAACAAGCGACGCGGTTAACCCACGTCCGCTCGGTTAACCGACTCGAGTCTACAAAACCCCCCGGAGAAGGCGCAAGAATCGGCAATCCCACGCCTCCCCAACGCATAAGCTTCCTCCCCCAGGATAAACTACGAGGTGCTATGGTCAATGTAACCGATCACGACACCCTCAGGGTCCTGACCCTGAACCGGCCCGAGGCGCGCAATCCCCTCTCCCCCGAGGTGGTTCAAGGCCTCATGGAGGCCCTGGACGCGGCGGAGCGCGACCCCAACGTGCGCGCCGTCGTCCTCACCGGCGCGGGCAAGGCCTTCTCAGCCGGGGCGGACCTGAAGTTCCTCGAGGCGGTGACCGAGCTCGGCGCGGAACGGAACCTCGAGCACTCCCGCGAGCTGATGCGCTTGTTCCATCGCGTGTACACCTACCCCAAACCCACGATCGCCGCGGTGAACGGCCCCGCGGTCGCGGGCGGCGCGGGCCTGGCCACCGCGTGCGACCTGGTGGTGATGGACGAGACCGCGAAGATCGGGTACACCGAGGTCAGGATCGGGTTCGTCGCCGCGCTGGTCGGGGTGATCCTGACCCGCACCGTAGGCGAGAAACACGCCAAGGAACTCCTCCTCACCGGCCGGCTCGTCCCCGCCCACGAGGCGCACCGCATGGGCCTAGTGAACGAGGTCGTCCCCCAGGGGAAGGCCCTGGAGCGGGCCCTCGAGCTCGGCCGGGAGGTCACCCAAAACGCCCCCACCTCCCTCGCCCTCACCAAGGAGCTCCTCGTGGCCCTACCCGGGATGGGGCTCGAGGACGGGTTCCGCCTGGCCGTCCTGGCGAACGCCTGGGTGCGGGAGACTGGGGACCTCAAGGAAGGGATCCGCGCCTTCTTCGAGAAGCGCGCCCCGCGCTTCTAAGTGTTTCCCGCGCGGCGTCTTGAACGCGCTTCCTTTAGGGCCCCACCGTGGCCTGTCCACGGTGGGGGCTGCCCTACCACCGCCGCCAGCGCGGCCAGCGCGGCACAAAACGCCGCGCTAAGAACACGCCCCACAAGAACCCGCCGAGGTGCGCCCAGAAGGCGATGCCGGGCACACCCAAGAGGCCCTCGATGAGCTGAAGAAAGGCCCAGTACCCCAGGTAGAACCCCGCGGGTAGGAGGAAGGTAAAGGGCAGGACGAACCAGACCAGCGTCACGATCTGCGCGCGGGGAAAGAGGACGTAGTACGCCCCGAGCACCGCGGAGACCGCGCCCGACGCGCCGATCATCGGGACGGGGCTCAGGGGCGTGACGAGGGCCTGGGCGACCGCGGCCACGGCTCCCCCCGCGAGGTAGAAGAGGAGAAACCGTCCGGGCCCCATGCGGTCCTCGACGTTATCCCCAAAGACCCAGAGAAACCACATGTTGCCCAGGATGTGCGCAACCCCCCCGTGGAGGAACATGCTGGTCAGGATCGTGTAGGCCTCCCCCACCGGGTCCGCCCAGAAGGCCCGGGGCACGAACCCGAAGGCGCGGATCACCGCCTCGGTGGGCAGGAGCAGCTCGAGGACGAAGGCCAGCGCGTTCAGGCCGACCAGCAGCTTGACCACCACCGGGGGCCGCGAAGGCCGGTTGATATCGGCCAGAGGGAACATGCCTTTAGCTTACCGATTCCGCCGCTTCGGGGTAGGGGCGCGGACCGAGGTCTTCTGCCCTACTATTCATAGGGCAAGTCCCTATGTATTATGGTACAGTAATGTTAGGCACTTCATCCTGCGTTGTGGTTCGGATGCGCAGCGTACGCTGAAGTGTGACCCTTACGAAGACGGAGACCCCGAATGACCGAAGAACAGCATTTACGCGAGTACACCCGAGCGCTCAAACCCCACCTCCCCCGCGACGCCTTCCAGCCGGTCCCGCGCCGGCTCCTCTGGCTTCCCGTTTACCTGGGCACCTTCATCCTGGCGGCTTGGGGCGTCACCCAGACCGACCTCATCCCCCTCAAGCTCCTCCTCTCCCTCGTGATCGCTCAGGCCTTCACCGCGCTTGGCTTCCTGGCCCACGAGATCCTGCACGGCCAGGTCACCAAAAACCCCCTCATCCGCTCCATCGCCGGCACGCTCGCCTTCCTCCCCCTCGGGGTGGGGGCCCGGCTGTGGCGCAAGTGGCACAACGTCGAACACCACGGGCACACCCAGCACCCCGAGGACGACCCGGACGCGATGGGTACCCTCGAGGCCATGCGCGAACGCCCCTTCCTCCAGCGCTTTTACCGCCTCGCTCCCGGCCTTCGGAGCCTGTTGACCTTCCTCTCCTTTAGCTTCTGGTTCAGCTTCCACGCCCTCATGATGCTCCGGCGCTTCCTCCCCGAGTTCAAGGGACGCGAGCGGCGGGTTGTGCTCGCCCAGGCCGTCCTTCCCCTCCTCGTCTGGGGTGGCCTTCTCCTCTGGATCGGCCCCGCAGACTGGGCGTTCGTCTACCTCCTGCCCCTCCTCCTCACGAACTTCACCGTCATGAGCTACATCGCCACCAACCACCTCCTCAACCCCCTCACGCACACGAACGACCCGCTCCTCAACAGCCTGACCGTGCGCAACCCCCGGTGGCTCGAGTGGCTGCACCTGAACTTCGGGTACCACACCGAGCACCACGTCTTCCCCGCGATGAACCCCATCCACGCCCCGCGGGTCGCGGCCCTCCTCAAGGAGATGTGGCCCGAGCGGTACAACGAGCTGCCCCACTGGAAGGCCCTCTACTACCTGTGGAAGACCCCCCGCCTTTACCGCGACGAACGCAACCTGATCGAGCTCAGCACGAACCGGGTCTTCGGTACGCTCGGGTTCGGCCTAGAGGAGACCCTCAAGGCCCCCAAGGCCCCACCGACCCGGACCCAACAGCGCCGCGCAGTAGACTAAGCGTGATGCGCATCCTGGTCACGAACGACGACGGCATCTTCTCCCCCGGCATCAAAGCCCTCGCCCAAGCCCTAGCGGAAGTGGGCGAGGTCTATGTGGTCGCGCCGGACGTGGAGCAGTCCGCGGTCGGACACGGCATCACCGTGCGCCGCCCCCTGCGCTTCAAGCACACGGCTTCCGCCGGCCTCGAGCCCATCCCCGCCTACCGGGTGGACGGCACTCCGGCGGACTGTGTGGTGCTGGGCGTGCACCTGTTGGGCCGGCCCGACTTGATCGCCTCCGGGATCAACATCGGGGTGAACCTAGGCCTCGATCTCACACACTCCGGCACGGTCGCGGGGGCCCTCGAGGGCACCTCGATGGGCATCCCCTCGATCGCGTTCAGCATGGACGTGAGCGGGCAGGAGGAGCTGGACTTCTCTCACGCGGCGCGCGAAGCGGCCCGCATCGCCCGCTGGGTTCTGGAGCACGGCCTGCCCCCCAAGACCCTCTTGAACGTGAACTTCCCCACCGGCCGCCCCAAGGGGTTTAAGGTCACGCACCTCTCCACGCACCGGTACGAGGACTCGGTGATCGAGCGCCTCGACCCGAACGGCGTGCCGTACTACTGGATCGCGGGGGAGCCCACCGGGGAGGAGGAGCCCGGCTCGGACCTGTGGGCGGTCAAGAACGGGTACGTCTCCATCACCCCGGTCAGCCTGGACTACACCGACTACGCCCTAAAGGAACGCCTTCAGGATCGCTGGCCCGTCCAGGACCCCCACTAAAGCCCCACCAACCGCACCGGGTCCCCCTCCCTTAGCCCCAGCGCCTCCCGCGCGCTGCCCTCCCGTACGCTGACCTCCACCAGGCCGCTCGAGCCCACCAACGCGAGGGGGGCCCCAGGCGCGACCTCGGCGTAGTAACGCGCGAGGGGAACCGGCCGCCCCGCAACCTCCACCGCCCGCACCCCCGGCGGCAGGGGGGCTTGGATCGTGGTGATCGCGTTCCCGAACCGGTCGAAGGTCAGGACCTCCCCCCCAGGCCCCCGCCCCAGCCGCACCGGCAGCCGCTGCAACGCCGCCACCGGAACCTCGGCGCCGAAGGCCTCGGGCGGCACCCCGCGCGCCAGGTGAGCCGCGGCGGGGCCGAACACGTCCCGCCCGTGGAAGGTGGCCGACACCCCCGGCAGCCGGTAGGCGGGGTTCTCCAAGGCGTAGGCCCGCCGGGGCGGGTCCCGCAACCACGCGAGCGTGAGCAGCCCGTTGTCCGGGGCCACGTACACGAGCCGCTCCCCCACGACCACCAGCCCGCGGCGGCTCGAGCCCACCCCGGGGTCCACCACCGCGAGCACCACCGCACCTTGGGGCAGGTAGGGCACCGCCTCGTAGAGCTGGTAAGCGGCGCGGCGCAGGTCCTGGGGGGGCAGGGCGTGCGCCAGGTCCACGATCCGCACTCCAGGCGCAATGCCCTCCATGACGGCCTTGACGATCCCGACGTAGGCGTCCTCCACCCCGAAGTCCGAGAGGAAGAAGACGGTGCGCGGTGTGCCTTGCATCGCCATGGCTTCCTCAGCCTACACGCCGGCGTTTGCCCGTCTCCGGAACCCCAGTTTCCTGTATCGAGTCCAATTAAAGGGTGTGCGCAATATCACGCCCCCCTGCCCGCCCCCCGCGCAAACTGGACCTTGGGCTGGCAGCCCATCCCCCTTCCT
The DNA here is from genome assembly GCF_000195335.1 of Marinithermus hydrothermalis DSM 14884. Lineage (NCBI taxonomy): Bacteria > Thermotogati > Deinococcota > Deinococci > Thermales > Thermaceae > Marinithermus > Marinithermus hydrothermalis. The sequence continues at coordinate 90,962 of NC_015387.1, read as the reverse complement.
TGACCGGCGGCCTTCCGGCCGCCCTTTATCGTCTAGAACAGGGCCCGCACCCACGGCGCCTGCCCCAACAAGGCGATCGCCCCACCCACGAGCGCGAACCCCACCGCGCCCGGCAGGACGCTGTCCCAACGGTGGCGCACCCAGTACAGCCCCGCCCCCACCCCCACCCAAAGGAGCAGCGGGCTCATCAGCACGAGCGCCGGGGCCAGCACCGTAAAGTACGGGGCCAGGTCCGGCCCGTACCGCTCCCGGAACGCAGCGAAGGCGAACCCGCGAAACGCCACCTCCGCCAACGCAAACCCTATAAAGGCCAGCGCCCCCCACGGCACGAGCGCCACCGGGAAGGCCTCGAGCCCCCCAACCGCGCGGGCCAGCCAAGCGTACAGCACGAGCGCCGCGGCGAGGAAGACCCCAACCCCCAGCCCCACCGGCCAGACGGCCGGGTGCCCTAAAAGGGCCCGCGCCTCGAGGCCGCTGCGGCGCACCCGCCACGCGGAGAAGAGCAGCAGCGCCGCGCCGAGGCTCAGGTAGAAGGCCGGACGTACCACCTCCCGCTGCACCGGGGTGAAGACCGCGAGGAGGTTACCGTACACCCCCCAGCCCACCAGAAGAGCAACCGCGGCCGCGACCCCCCAGCCCATCAGGAAGACGGCGTAGACCGAGCCCACGCCCCAGCTGGGCGCGCCGCCGATCTCCACCGCGCTCACGGGCTCGATCCGGCTCTCCGCGTAGAGGTGCAGGGCCAAGAGGAGGATGACCCCCACCCCCCACAGCCACGCCTTCCGCCACACGAGGCCCGCGAGGTTCACGCGCGTCCCGAGCTGCCGCAGTACGGTCCCGCCGCGGTAGAACTCCCCCTGACCGTAGTAGGCAAGGGCCAAAGCGGTCAACGCCTCGAGGTACGCTGCCCCCAAGGGGTTGAGTTGGGGCAGGGTGTCCTCCAGCACTCGGGCCGCCGCGTCCAGCTCCCCCGCCGCCAACAGGAGGCGGCCGCGCAGCACCGCCACCTCCGGCCCCGCCTCCGGCAGGACCGCGAGGGCCTCGGTCGGACGCCCGAGCCGCTCGTACACCCGGGCCGCGTCCAGCCGAGCGCGCACCTCTCCCGCCTCCCAGGCCGCCTGCAGAGCCTCGAGCGCCTCCGGGTACCGCCCCAGCGCGGCCAGGGCCTGCCCCTTGAGCCATAAGGCTTCGGCCTCCCGGCGGTCCGCTAACAGGGTCAGGGCTTCGGCCGGCCGGCCTACCGCCAGGCGGTGGCGGGCCACCAACACCCCCACCTCCGGGTCCGTGGGGGTGAGTGCCGTTAGGCGCTCGAGGTAGGCTTCGGCTTCCTTCGGCTGGCCGCGGTCCAGATGGATGCGCGCGAGCAGCTTCAAGGCGGGCACGAACCGCTCGTCCGCGGTCAACGCCAGCTCGCAGGTCGCCGCGGCGCTTTCCAGGTCGCCCTCCTGGTACAAGGCTTGGCAGCGAGCGTAGTGCCCGGCCGGTCCGGGGTTGAGCTGGGCCACCGCCCCCCCGAGGAGCAGGAGCACGCCCCACAGGAACCGCATACCCCAACTCTAGCATGTTTCCGTTCAGCGGATTGATTAAGATGGGGCTGACACGAAACCGTTTAAGGAGGTCCGTATGCGGAAGGTTGTCTTTATCCTAGGGATCCTGTGCGGCCTGGTCTGGGCCCAACCAAAAGCCCTTATCGCCGAGGGACGGTTCCAGGAGGCCTACGCGCAGGCCCTCGAAGCGAACACGGCCAAGAGCCTGGCCCTCGCCGCGCAGGCCGCGAGCTTCCAGGCGATCTACCTCGCGGAGAACGACGCCGAGCGCGAGATGTGGTTCAGCCGCGCCGAGCAGGCGGCGCGGCGTGCGATCGAGCTCGACCCGAACTACGCGGAGGGGTACTTCGAGCTGGGCCGGGCCCTGGGGCGGCTCGCGCAGTACCGCGGGATCCTGCAAAGCCTCTTCCTGGCGAGCGAGGTGCGGAACGTCCTCAACAAAACCCTGGAGCTCGACCCCCAGCACGCCGGGGCGCGCACCGCGCTGGCGTTGTGGAACCTGGAGCTCGCGCAGCGCGGCGTGGGGTTCTTGTACGGTGCGCGGATGGACCGGGTCATTCCCCTCTTCGAGGAGGCGATCGCCCTCGAGCCCGAGGTGATCATCCACCGGGTGGAGTACGCCGAAGCCCTCTCGCGCATGAATCGCACCGAGCAGGCACGCGCCCAGCTGGAGGCGGCCCTTTCGCTGCCCGCCCAAAGCGCGCGGGACCGGTTCGACCAGGAGCGGGCCCGGCGGATGCTCGCCGAGCTCGAGTAACGGTGGCTTGCCCCCCCTTTCCCTGCTATAATGGCTAGCCGTGGCCCGTAGCGGCCCAATCCCAAAGGGAAAGGAGGTGAACATGCCGCAGTACGACGTGAACATCATCCTCAACCCCAACCTCGAGCCGAACCAGCTTCAGTTCGAGAAGGACATGATCCAGCAGGCCCTCGAGCGGTTCGGCGCCGAGGTGAAGGGCGTGGAGGAGTGGGGCAACCGCCGGCTGGCGTACCCCATCCAGAAGGACACCCAGGGGTACTACCTCTTCTACACCGTGGAGCTCGAGCCGGCCAAGGCGAAACCCCTGGAGAACGAACTGCGCGTCCGCGATAACGTGCGCCGGGTCCTCATCGTGCGTGATCGTCCGGAGTGGCGGACCAAGAAGGCGTAGAATGGTCCCATGGCGAAAGGCTTGAACCGCGTCTATCTAATTGGAAGCGTGACCCAAACCCCTGAGCTCCGCTACACCCCCGGGGGGCTTGCGGTCCTCGAGGTGACCGTGGCCGGCAACGACCAGATCGTGGACGAGGCCGGCACGCCCCGGGAGCTCGCCTGGTACCACCGCGTCAAGATGTTCGGGCGGTACGCGGAGCTTTTCGCGGACCAGCTCGCGGCGGGCACGCCGGTGTTCGTGGAGGGGCGGCTCGACTACCGCAGCTGGGAGGCCGAGGGCGGTCGTCGCAGCGCGCTGGACGTGCGCGTGGACCGGATCGAACCCCTGAACCCCGAGGGCAAGGGCGCGGACCTGACCGTGACCGACGCCCGGGGGCAGGAGCGGCTGCGTGCGGGGTTGAACCAGGTCACGCTGATCGGCAACCTCACGCGCGACCCCGAGCTGCGCTACACGCCGCAAGGCACCGCGGTCACCCGCATGGGCCTCGCGGTGAACGAACGGTTCTCCACGCGCGCGGGGGAGCAGGAGAAGACGCACTTCGTCGAGGTTCAAGCCTGGAGGGACCTGGCCGAGTGGGCCGCCAGCCTCAAGAAAGGCGACGGCGTGCTCGTGATCGGCCGCCTGGTCAACGACTCCTGGACCACGCAGACGGGAGAACGGCGCTTCATCACGCGGGTGGAAGCGCAGCGGCTGGAACGCCTCACCCGTGGCCCCGGAGGTGGCGGGACCGGTTCCCAGATGGCCCAGACGGGTGGGGTGGACATTGACGAAGGCCTAGAGGATTTCCCGCCGGAGGAGGATTTGCCGTTTTGAGCACGAAACGAGCCTCGCGTCCAAGAAGGTTCCGCAAACCCAAGGTTTGCCAGTTCTGCACGGGTGAACTCGAGATCACCGACTACCGGAACCGGGAGATGTTGATGCGGTTCTTGTCCGAGACGGGCAAGATTCTGCCGCGCCGCCGTACGGGCGTGTGCGCGAAACACCAGCGCCGCCTCGCCCAGATGATCAAGCGCGCCCGCATCCTGGCGATCGTTCCGTTCACCGAGAAGCTGGTGCGCAAATAGGAGGCAGCGGGATGAAGGCGATGAAGGTAATCCTGCTCGAGCCCCTGGAGAACCTGGGCGACGTGGGGCAGGTGGTGCGGGTCCGCCCCGGGTACGCCCGCAACTACCTGTTCCCCCGCGGGTACGCGGTCCCCGCGACGGAATCGAACCTGAAGGCCCTCGAGGCCAAGATCCGGGCGCAGGCCAAGCGCGCCGCGGAGCGGAAGGCCGAGGCCGAACGCCTGAAGGAGATCCTGGAGGACCTGACGCTCGTGATCCGGGTGCGGGCGGGCGAGACCAAGATCTACGGTTCGGTCACCGGCCGCGACATCGCCGAGGCCTTGAAGGCCCAGCACGGGATCGAGATCGACCCGAAGCGGCTGGACCTCACCCGACCCATCAAGGAGCTGGGCGAGTACGCGATCGCGTACAAGCCGCACCCTGAGGTGCCCATGACCCTCAAGGTGGTGGTGGAGGCGCTGGAGGAAGAGGCCTAACCCGACCGCTAGGACCCCAGGGCTTGGGACGCTGGAGGGGATAGACTGGTCCTGGGCCCTGGGTTACTCTTCTCCCGCGGCGGTACAGCGGGCGTAGGGGACGGCGCGTATGGAGGGACGGGTACCCCCCCACAACCTGGAGGCCGAGACCAGCGTGCTCGGCGCGGTGCTGCTCGATAACGAGATCCTCAACCGCCTCGAGGGCGTGATCACCGCGAACTCCTTCTATAAGGAGGCCCACCGCAAGATCTGGACGGCCATCGAGGCCCTCGCCGCGCGCAACGAACCGGTGGACCTGGTCACGCTCACCGAGGAGCTCCGCAGCCGGGGGGAGCTCGAGGCGGTGGGCGGCGTCACTTACCTGGTGGGGCTCTCGGAGAGCACGCCGACCGCGGCGTACGCGGAGCACTACGCCCGCATCGTGGCGGAGAAGGCCACCCTGCGCCGTTTGATCGCCGCGGCGGGCGAGGTGATGCGCCTGGCCTACGACGAGGCCGGCAGCCTGGACGAGATCCTAGACGCGGCAGGGAAGAAGATCCTCGAGGTCTCGGTGCAGGGGCCGCAGCACGAGTTCCAGACGATGAAGGAGCTCGTGCACGAGACCTTTGAGCACATCAACCTGCTCTACGAGCACCAGGGCTTGCCGAGCGGGGTTGCGACGGGGTTTCGCGACCTGGACGAGATGATCGGGGGGTTGACCCCGGGCTCCCTCAACATCATCGCGGCGCGCCCCTCGATGGGAAAGACCGCGTTCGCGCTGACCATCGCGCAGAACGTCGCGCTCCGAGGGGAGCAGCCGGTCGCGATCTTCTCGCTGGAGATGCCCGCGATCCAGCTCGTGACGCGCATGCTGTGCAGCGAGGCGCGCATCGACATGAACCGCTTGCGCCAAGGGCAGCTCTCCGACCGGGATTTCGCGCGGCTCGTGGACGTCGCGGGCCGCCTGGCGGAAGCCCCGATCTATATCGACGACACGCCGGACATGACCCTGATGGAGCTCCGGGCCCGCGCGCGCCGGCTCATGAGCCAGCACAAGCTAGGCCTGATCGTGATCGACTACCTGCAGCTCATGTCCGGCGGGCAGACAGGCCGGAACGGGGAGAACCGCCAGCAGGAGATCGCGGCGATCTCCCGGGGGCTTAAGGGGCTCGCGCGTGAGTTGAACGTGCCGGTCATCGCGCTCAGCCAGCTCTCCCGCGCGGTCGAGCAGCGCCCCAACAAACGCCCCATGCTCTCGGACCTCCGGGAGTCCGGCTCGATCGAGCAGGACGCAGACCTGGTGGTCTTCATCTACCGGGACGACTACTACAACCCCCACTCGGAGAAGGCGGGGATCGCGGAGATCATCATCGGGAAGCAGCGCAACGGCCCCACAGGCACGGTGGAGCTGCAGTTCCACGCGGCGCACGTGCGCTTTAACGACCTGGCCAAGGACGAGATCTGAACACGCTTCCTGAGTTTAGCCTTATGTAGATAGGGGGTACCGGTATATAATGGGGGCGCTATGAATACGACCGACCTAGGCCCCGAAGTCGTCGAAAGCATCCTCAAGCGCCTCCGCCGCATCGAAGGCCAGGTCCGCGGCCTGCAAAAAATGGTCCAGGAAGGGCGGCCTTGCGACGAGGTCCTCACCCAGATGACCGCGACCAAGAAAGCCATGGAGTCCGCAGCGAACGTGATCCTCAAGGAGTTCCTCGTGCTCTGCGCCGCCGAGGTCGCCGAGGGCAACGCCGCCAAACCGGACGAGATCGCTACCGTCCTCAAGAAGTTCGTCTAGCCGCCCCTTGGTAAACTAGAGGCGTGCGCATCGAGTTGCCCCGGCACACGGAACGCTTCGGTTCCGTCAAGATCCACGAGGTCCAAAAGGTTTTGGAGCTCGACTCCGGGCACACCCGAGACACGCACGAGTACGTCGCGGTCAAAAAGCTCGAGGAAGACACCCTACGGCAGGTCCTCGAGCGCATGGCCATCGTCATCCCCACCCGCAACGAGAAGCTCAAGCTCTTCGAAGGCGTTCTCTCCGGCGTGCCGCACGACTGCCTGATCATCGTGGCCTCCAACAGCACGCCGGACCGCTTCAAGATGGAGCGGGATACCCTGGAGGAGTTCTGCCACTTCACCCGCCGCCGCGCCCTGATCTTCCACCAGAAAGACCCCCTCCTGGCCGAGGCGGCGCGCGCCTCCGGGTACGCCGACCTCTTGGACGAGGACGGGCTCGTGCGCAGCGGCAAGGCCGAGGGCATGATCCTCGCCATGCTCTTCGCGCGCCTCGCGGGCCGGGAGTACGTGGGGTTCATCGACGCGGACAACTACTTCCCCGGCGCGGTCTGGGAGTACGTGCGCTGCTACGCCGCGGGGTTCGCCCTGGCCCAGACCCCCTACGCCATGGTGCGGATCCTCTGGCGGTACAAACCCAAACCCAACGAGGAGGAAGGGCTCTTCTTCCGCAAATGGGGCCGGGTCTCCGAGAAAACCAACCGGGCCATGAACTCCCTCCTCTCGATGCACACCGGGTTCGAGACCGACGTGATCAAGACGGCCTGCGCCGGCGAGCACGCCATGACCTGGACGCTCGCCCGGCTCCTCCCCTACGCCTCCGGGTACGCGATCGAGCCCCAGGAGCTCGTCTCGATCTTCGAGCGGTTCGGCGGCCTCCACCCCATCGACCCGCCCGAGGTGGCGGAGCACGGGGTGGAGGTCTTCCAGATCGAGACCCGCAACCCGCACCTACACGAAGAAAAAGGGAATGCGCACATCGCGGCCATGCTGCGGGCCTGCACCGGCACGGTCTACCACTCCGCCCTCGCCGAGGAGGTGACCCGCACCCTGATCCTCGAGGACCTCGAGCGGCACAAGGCCCTGGAGGAAGGGCAGACGGCCCCGCCCGCCCCGCGTCTGATCGCCCCCCCCATGACGGCGGACCTCGACGCCTTCGCCGAGGCCCTGCGCCCGCACCGCGCCCGCTTCAGCGTCCCCCAACCATGACCCCCCACCTCGTCGTCTTTACCGACCTGGACGGCACGCTGCTCGACCCCACCACCTACCGCGCGGACGCGGCCCGCCCCGCGCTCGCCGCGCTCCAAGCCCGCGGCATCCCGGTCGTCTTCTGCTCCGCCAAGACCCGCGCGGAGCTCGAAGTGCACCGCCAGGCCCTCGGCGTCACCGACCCCTTCATCGCCGAAAACGGCGGGGCGATCTTCATCCCTGAGGGGTACTTCCCCTTCCCCCTCGAAGGCGCCGCGGCCCGGGACGGGTACCAGGTCCTGGAGCTGGGCCTCCCTTACCCCGAGATCCGCCGCCGCCTCAAAGCGATCGAGGCTCGGCTCGGCCTGCCCGTTCGGGGGTTCGGGGACCTCACCCCCCAGGAGGTCGCGGCGCGCACCGGCCTGAGCCTCGAGGCTGCCCGGCGCGCTCAAGCCCGCGAGTACGACGAAACCCTCGTGCTCGAGGGCAGCCCGGACGAGGTCCGGCGAATCCTCGAGGCCATCCAGGCCGCGGGACTGCGCTGGACGCACGGGGGGCGCTTTTACCACGCGACGGGCCCCAGCGACAAGGGCCGCGCGGTCCGCATCCTCACCGCCCTCTTCCGCAAAGCGTTCGGCCCGGTGTACACCGTAGCCCTCGGGGACGGCCCGAACGACCGCCCGATGCTCGAGGCGGTCGACCGCCCCATCCTGGTTGAGAAACCCACGGGCGGCTGGGAAGCGATGCCGCTCGCGGGCCTCCAGCGGGTGCGGGGGGTGGGTCCTGTGGGGTGGCGGCGCGCGATCGAGGCCCTCCTCGACGCAAACGCGCCACGGTAGACTAACAGGGATGCGGTTCGTGGTGATCAGCGGAATGTCCGGGGCCGGCAAGACCACCGCCCGGTTCGCGCTGGAGGACCTGGGGTACTTCGCGGTGGACAACCTCCCCCCGCCCCTCTGGCCCGCCCTTGTCGAGACCCTCGAGGCCCAAGGGCTAAAGCGGGCCGCCGCGGTGGTGGACATCCGCGCCGAAGCCTTCCTGCCCGACCTCGAGGCCGCCCTCGCCACGCTGCGCCAGGCCGGGGTGCGGGTACAGGTGGTGTACCTCGAGGCGAGCTCCGAGGTTCTGCTCAAGCGCTACAACCTCACGCGACGGGTCCACCCCTTGGGCACGGGCAACCTCCTCGCGGAGATCGCCCAGGAACGCCGCGCCCTCGCGCCCGTACGGGCGTTGGCCGACGTGGTCGTGGACACCAGCCAGAAAACCCCGCGTGACCTTAAGGCCTTCCTCAGCACCTACCTGGGCGAAGCGGAAGCCTTCGTGCTGCGCTTGGTCTCCTTCGGCTTCAAGTGGGGTCCCCCGCGGGAGGCCGACCTGGTCCTGGACGTCCGGGCCTTGCCCAACCCGCACTACGCCCCCAAGCTCAAGCCCCGCACCGGCGCGGACCCCGAGGTGGCCGCGTACATCTTCCGGCCGGAGTTCGAGGCGTACTACCGCGCCCTCCTCACCACCACCGGCCTGGCCGCCGACGCCGCGCGCCAGGCCGGGCGAGGCCTCTACACCGTCGCGATCGGTTGTACCGGGGGCCGGCACCGCAGCGTCGCGACCGCCATTCGGCTCGGGGAGGACCTCGCCAGCCGGTTCACGCTCGAGGTGGAGCACCGCGATGTGGACAAGGAATAAACGCCCTTCCCTGCCCAGTACCCGGTGGCTGCTTCCGGGCATGCGCGTCAAGCGCTACGCCTTCGTCGCCTTTCTCGGCATGCTCCTCATGTTCTTGGGGGTGGCGCAGCTCTCCTGGCAGGGTCCCGTACTGGACTGGATGATCGAGCTCGCCCGCTGGGCCGTCCTCTTGAACCTCCCCCTTTGGGCCTCGGGCCTCCTCCTCTTCACCCTGGGGTTTGGGGTGTTCGTGATCGGTATCCGCACGATGAACCGCAGCATGCTCTCCGCCCTCACCGACCCCGACCAGGTGCCCGAGGTGGTGTACGTCCGCCGCAAGCTCGAGGCCGGCCCGCACATCGTCGCGCTCGGCGGGGGCACGGGGCTCAGCCGCGTGCTGAAGGGCTTGAAGCAGCACACCACGCACCTCACCGCAGTGGTCGCCGTGACCGATGACGGTGGCTCGACCGGGCGGCTCCGCCGCTCGTTCGGCGTGCCCGCGGTAGGGGACCTGGTGGACTGCCTGGCCGCCCTCTCCGACGCCGAGCGGCTCCCCACCCTGATGCAGTACCGCTTCCGCCGCGGCGGTGAGCTCGCGGGGCATACCTTCGGGAACCTGTTCCTCGTGAGCCTCTACGAGCTCACCGGGGACTTTGCCGAAGCCCTCCGGGAGGCCAACCGCGCCCTTGCCCTGCGCGGCGCGGTCTACCCCTCCACCCCCGAGCCGGCCCGGCTCGTGGCGGAGTTCATGGACGGCCGCGTCGAGACCGGCGAGACCCGGCTGAGAGAGGTGGGCCGGCCGGTACGGCGGGTGGGCCTCGAGCCGGCGGAGGTGCCGGCCATGCCCGAGGTGGTGGCAGCCCTACGCCAAGCGCGCCTGATCGTGCTGGGGCCGGGCAGCCTCTACACCAGCGTGATCCCCAGCTTCCTCACCCCCGAAGTCAGCCGCACGGTTCGGGAGGCCAAAGGCCGCCTGGTGTACCTGGTGAACATCATGACCGAGTGCGGCGAGACGGACGGGATGGACGCCTACGCGCACTACAAGGCGGTCGCCGAGCACCTGGGCCGCCGCCCGGACGTGGTGCTGGTCAACACCGCCCCGATCCCCGATCCCGTGCTCGCCCGGTACCGCGCCGAAGGCCAGGAGCCCGTGGCGTTCGACCCCCGTCCCTTCGAGGCCGATGGGGTGCGGGTCATCGCGGGCGACTTCCTGGAGGCCGGCCCCCTCGCGCAGCACGACCCCGAGAAGGTGGTGCGCGCCTTGATAGGATTAGCGCGATGATCTGGCTGCTCCTCGCTCTAGCCCTCCTCGACCCCGCCGGCGACGACCGCGGCCCGGGGTACGCCTACCCCACCGCGCCCGTGTACCAGGAGGTGGGGTTCGCGGACCTCACGGGGTTCGAGGTCACGGTCCAGGACGCGAACCTCGTGCTCTCCGTGCGGCTCGATCGGTACCCGAACCCCGCGGAGGCGCCGCTTGGCTTCTCGCTGCCCGTGATCGCCATCTACGTGGATACCGGCCCCGGAGGGGAGGAGGTCCTGCCCGGCGCGGGCCTCCGCACCCCCAAGGGCCAGGGGTGGGAGCGCGCCTACCTCCTCACCGGCTGGGGCGCCGAAGCCCGCGCGCCGGGCGTCCTGCCCCGCCCCGTGCGCGCCGAACGGGACGGGGAATGGATCCGCATCCACACCGACCTCCCCCCCGGCCCGTACGGGTACTACGTCGCGGTCGGCCTGTACGACCCGTTCGAGCCCTGGGGGTTCCGCGCGGTGCGTCCTGGCGGCGGCCCCTGGCGGCTGGAGGGCCCCGAGGCGGCGCCGCGTGCGGTGGACGTGCTCGCTCGGAACCAAGCGGCGGTGTACGCGAGCGGCGTCCTCCCCCCCGCCCGGGCCGGGCTGCGCTTCTCCTTGTGGCGGGGGGCCGCCCTCGGGCTTTGGGCCCTGGGGGGTCTCGCGCTCTTCCTCGCCTTCCGGCGCTCCCGCCGCCCTCACGAACCTCAGGAGGGTGTCGGGAATCGTCAGTAATGTATGAAGCGGCTCGCCGGGTTCGTGCTTCTGTTGGGCGTAGCCTTCGCCCAGGTGCCCGCGGCGTGGCTGGGCCTCGAGGTCCAGGCCGCTCCCGACGGCACCCTTACCTTTAGCAACGGCACGCAGCGCTTCACGTACGTCCCGGGGGTGGGGTGGGCCCCGCCCCTCCCCCCGGCCCTGCCCCCCCCAAAAGGCCCGGATCACCGCCTGGACGAGAGGGTGATCCGCGCGGCGGGTCTCGTCGCCCCTCAAACCCCCAGCGCCCACCTGCGCTACGCCCTGCGGGAGGACCGGTTGCGGCTCGTCCTGGACCTGGCGGTGTACTGGGAAGGCCCCCGCACAGACGGCCCTTCGAACGGCCAGTACCGCTTCGACCTCCCCTACTTCATCCCCAACCCCCCGGACCTCGAGGGGCTGCGCCTCGAGTACCGCCCGGACGGCGTCACGCTTTACTTCACCGCGCCTAAAGACCGCCTCTACCGCTGGCGCGCCTTTCCCCTTGCGGCCCCGCCCCGGTACGTGCTGGACCTGTACTTCCTCGAGCCGCCCCCACCCCCTAAACCCCTCGCTCCGGGGATCCGTTACCGCGAGGTGTACTACTGGTCCCCCGCCCCCCTCAAGCTCCGCCTTGTCGAGGCCGCTCCGGGAAGCTGGCGGCTGCTCCCGGTGGGCCAGCCCGGGGAGCGCCGGCCCCTCCACGAGTTCGCCCCGGACGCGCTCGCCCTCCTCAACGGCGGGTATTTCGACCCTCCCTCCGGCACCCCCATCGGGCTCTGGGTCGCGGACGGGGTACCGCTCGGCTACCCGTTCGGCCGCAGCGCCCTCCTCTGGAACGACGGGGCGTTGTTCGCCGGCGTCCCCAAGTTCCAGGCCTTCGTCGTGGGGCCCGACGGAAAGGCGCACCCCACCGGCGTGAACCGCTGGCCCGCCCGGCTCACCGCGTACACCCTGCCCGGCCCCGCGGGGCGCGCCGGGGAGCGCGTCGCCCTCGTGAAGAACGACCGGGTGGTGGGGTTGCACGACGCGCCGTACCCGCTGCCGGCTGGGCACTGGGCCCTTGCCTTCCCGCCGGACGCCGAGCCCTGGCGGCGCCTTCGCCCCGGCGACCCCCTCAAGCTCTACGGCCGCCTCGAGCCGCCCGTACGGTACGCCCTCGAGGCCGGACCACTCCTCGTGCAGGCCGGGCGGCTCGCGTACACGCCAGAGGCCGAGGGGTTCCGGCCGGGCGCGCCGCAGGTCGCAAAAGTCACCTACCAGGCCGGAGTGGCCTGGAGGCGGGACGGCACGCTGTGGCTGGTGGTGTCGGACCCCACGACGCCCCGGGTGTTCGCCCAGGCGTTGCTCGAGCTTGGCGCGTGGAGCGCGATCCGCATGGACGCGGGGGGGTCGGCGCAACTGTACGTTCAGGGCCGTCTGGTCTTTCCCGAGAAGGCGCGGCCGGTGGTGAACGGCCTCGCCCTCTACCCCAAGTGACCCCTCCTCCTCGAGCGCCCGCCTCGAATATAGTGGGGTTCATGAGCATCAAGCCCGACTCGTGGATCCGCAAGATGGCGTTGGAGCACGGCATGATCGAGCCGTTCGAGGAACGCCTGGTGCGCGAAGGCGTGGTGAGTTACGGCCTCTCCTCCTTCGGGTACGACCTCCGCGCCGCGCCCGAGTGGAAAATCTTCACCAACGTCTGGGGGCCCGTGCTCGACCCCAAGCGCTTCGACCCCAAGAGCTTCGTGGAGCACGAGGGGGACGAGGTCATCATCCCGCCGAACTCCTTCGTCCTCACCCGCTCCATCGAGTACATCCGCATGCCCGAGAACGTCATCGGCATCGCCGTGGGCAAGAGCACGTACGCCCGCGTCGGGCTGGTCGCGAACGTCACCCCCCTCGAGCCCGGCTGGGAGGGGCACGTGACCCTCGAAATCTCCAACACCACCCCCCTGCCCGCCAAGGTCTACGCCGGGGAGGGCATCGTGCAGATTCTGTTCTTCGAGGGGGAGCGCCCAGAGGTCACCTACCGGGACCGCAAGGGCAAGTACCAGGGCCAGACCGGCGTGACCCTCCCCCGGATCTAGGGTCAGCTACTGACGGCTAAAGCCGTCAGCTTGCCGGGAGGTGAAGATGCTTAAGGCGATGCCCCAGCACCAGGGCCAGCTGACCGTGGCCCGGGCCCGCGGAGCCCGCTCCTTGGGCCAACGCCCTCCGGGCGATGTTCACGCTCGCCACCCAGTCCGCGTTGTGCTGGAACCCGCAAGCCTCGCAGCGGAAAAGGGCTTGGCTTCGGCGGTTTACCTTGGAAACGTGACCGCAGCGCGGGCATTCCCGGCTGGTGTGCCTGGGGTCCACGTAGACCACTCGCACCCCCTTAAGCCGGGCCTTGTACTCAAGGAGGAAGCGAAGTCTCCCGTAGGGCCAGAGGTTGTGCAGGTGACGCCCCTTCCTCCCTCGCTTGGAGGTCCTCCCCCTGAGCCCCGTGAGGTGCTCCAGGGCGAGGATGTCGCCGGGTTCCAGCAGGTCTACGATGCGCCGGGTGAGGGCGTGCAGGGCGCTATTTACGAAGCGGGCCTCCCGACCGGAAAGCCGTGCCCAAAGGCGCTTCAGGCCCCTGGTGCGTTCGGAAGGGCGGTCCAGTTTACTCCGGACCTCGGCCCGCTTCTGGAGGTAGCGCAGCCTCACGCTCTTCAGGCGCCCGCCCGAAAACCGGTGCCCCGCGGAGAGGGTGGCGAGGGCCTTCTGCCCCAGGTCCACGCCCACCACCCGGCCCCCTCCGCCAGGAGGCTCGGGGGTTTCCACCCGCAGGGTGAGGTGGATGTACCACTTCCCCTTGGGGCCCTTCGTAAGGACGCCCCCCTGGACGCTCTTGGCTTTGCGCAGGAGGTGGCGCTGGTAGTTGCCGAGCTTAAGGGGGATGCGAAGCCGGCCTTTGACCGTGGTCAGGGAGACGGTCTCGTCAGCCATGCGCAGGGACAGGGTGCGCTGGTCGTAGGCCACGGAGGTGGGCTGGTAGAACTTGGCCCGGCTGCCCTTTTTCCTGCCGACCCGGGCGATGGCCTGCACGGCGAGGTTCGCGCTGAGCCCCATCGCCCGGAGGTCCTTGTAGACCAGGTGGTGGAGTCGGAAACGGCGGAACTCCCCTCGCTCCTTGGCCACCCTCAGGGCGTAATTGCACCCCTCCATGAAGAGCTGGACTGTGGCCTCCAGGGCCTCGGCCTGTTCAAGGGCGGGCTTCAGGGTGCAACGCACCGTGAGGGTCTGCACGAAACCACTATAGCGTATCATGCAAAAGGAGGTGAGGGCGCATTCCTCCGTCGGCTAAAGCCGACGGTCTCCTGCGCCCGTTTTCTATGAAGGCCCGGCTTGTGTGGCTCGCCCTGGCCCTGGTGGCCTGCAAAGGAGACGATATGCAACCCTTGGAGTACCTGTCCCCGGAGCCCGTGCGCGCCTTTACGGCGCCCGAAGCGGTGATCGACCGGACGCGGTGGGACTACTACGCGGAGCTCGAGACCACCCAAGGCACGGTGCGGATCGACCTCCTGGAGGACGCCGCTCCGAACACGGTGAACTCGTTCGTCTTCCTCGCGCTCCACCGGTACTTCGAAGGGGTCGTGTGGCACCGGGTAATCCCGGGGTTCGTGGCGCAGACGGGGGACCCGACCGGGACCGGGACGGGCGGTCCGGGGTACAGTTTTGGCTTGGAGATCGCGCCGGACTTGGCCTTCGACCGAGCGGGCGTGGTAGGCATGGCGCGCACCGCGGATCCGAACTCGAACGGCAGCCAGTTCTTCATCACCTACGGCCCCGCCCCTCACCTCACGGGGCAGTACACGATCTTCGGCCGGGTCGTGGAGGGCATGGAGGTCCTCGAGCGGCTCCAGCCCACGGACCGCACGCCGCGCGCGCGGTGGGACCGGATCCTCACGGTCCGCATCCTGACCCGCCCCAAGGTTCCCTAACCCGAAAGCCCCCGCCGCGTGGCGGGGGCGCTTCAACGGTTGGCACACGCCCCCCGCAGCCTTTAACCGCGAAGCCCGGGGCGCGTGCCGGGGGGAGTTACGCACCCAAACGACCGTACTTGCCAAGGGCGGTGGACATAAGCGAGGCGAGGTCGAGGAGGTCCACCTCACCGTCGGCAATACCCAGGAAAAACCCCAGCACGCCCAAGAATGCGAACAACCAAATGGACCGAGCGAATAACCCTTGCATGCTCATCCCCCTTTGGCCAGGTACCTCCAGCGTAGCACGCCTCCACCCCTTGAATTCGGTGTGGAGGAACACTTACGGCCGCGGGGGATCGATGGGGGCCTCGAGGCCCGCGGCCTCCAGGAGCGCCTTCATCATGGCGAGGTTCCGGAGGGCGTGGCCGTTCGTGGTGTTGTTGAAGATGAGCCAAGCCTCGCGTATCGTTTCTTGCTGTTCGGTGAGGGCGCGGACCCAGGGGGCGAGCTCGTCCGGGGTGTAGAGGTAGTCATGCCGCTCGGCCTGGGTCTTCCCCTCCCACCACGTGCGGGTGTTGCGCCCGTGAAACCGAAGGTACGCCGCCTCCGCGGTCACGTAAAGCACGGGCTTGGGCAGGCCTTTTAAGGGCGGGTAGTCGTTCGCCACCCAGATGAGGCCGCGTTCCCGGAACGCGGCCCGTACCGCTTCTCGGTCCCAGGAGGCGTGCCGGAACTCCACCGCGAGCCGGTACCCCTCGAAGCGTTCCACCAGGTCCAGGAGGTACCGCCGGTTCTCCGGAGTGCGGTGGAAGGCGTACGGGAACTGGGCGAGAAACGGCCCCAGCACGCCCGCTTCGGCGAGGGGGCGAACGGACTCAAACAAGCGCCGGTACGTTT
This sequence comes from Marinithermus hydrothermalis DSM 14884, assembly GCF_000195335.1. Lineage (NCBI taxonomy): Bacteria > Thermotogati > Deinococcota > Deinococci > Thermales > Thermaceae > Marinithermus > Marinithermus hydrothermalis. Next base: position 75,250 of record NC_015387.1, on the reverse strand, counting down.
CGTCGGTCGCGGTGCGTTCGTGCGTCATGGAGCGGTGGAGCTTCACCGCGAAGCGCACGCGCCCCTCGCTGCGGCGCAGCATGCCCTCGAAGGCCTTCACGCCGGGGATCGCGTAGAAGCTCGCGTTCAACTCGACCGCGTTGAAGTGCCGCGCGTAGATCGAGAGGTACGCCGCGGGTTTCGTGCCGGGCGGGTACAACGGCCCGATCCAGTCGTCGTTCGCGTATCCGCCGGTGCCCAGGTATACTTCCACCGCCCCCAGGATACCCTGCCTCCGCCGGGGGCGAAGCCCCGCCGGCTTTATCCCGTACAATGATCGTGATGTCACGGGACCTGTTGGGCCTATCAGGACGTATCGTTATGGTCACCGGAGCGGGCCGGGGGTACGGTCGCTCGATCGCCAAGGCGTACGGCCGGAACGGTGCGACGGTCATCGCGGTGGACCCGGACGTGGAGCTCGCCACCGCGGTCGCCTCCGAGGTGGAAACGCTCGGCACCACGGCCATTCCCATTCGTGGAGACATGTCGGTCGCGCTGGATGTCGCGGGAACGTTCGAGAAGGTGGAGGAGCTCTTCGGCATGCTGGACGGGATCGTTCACGTGACCGCCGCCGAAAGCAAGACCCCGTTCCTCGAGCTGCAGGAGAGCGAGTGGTACGAGCTCCTCAATGCGGACGTCAAGTCCAGCCTGTACATGCTGCAGCACGGTCTGAAATACCTGGCGGGCGGGGGATTCGTCGTGATGGTCCTCCCACCGGCAGAACGAATGGAGCCGCACGTGGCCTCGATCCGCGGCGCGGTCCGGGGGCTGATCGACGGCGCGACAGCGGTTTTCCCCGACACGGTGCGCGTGAACGCCGTTCTCCCGAACCGCGACCCAGCGGGGGACGAGCACGACCAAGCGTTGGTGCGTGCGGTGCTGGGGCTGGGCTCGATGGTCTCCGAAGGGGTGCGCGGCGAGGTGGTGCCGGTCAAGCTGTCCGAACCGCCCCAGCCGCCGGAGTTGTTTGACCTGTTGAGCGACCTGCCATGAAGTGCCCGTACTGCAGTGCGAACGACACCCGGGTGGTGGATTCCCGTCCTTCGGACGAGGGACTCGCGATCCGTAGGCGGCGCGAGTGCGGCGCCTGCGGGCGGCGCTTCACCACCTACGAGCGCCCGCAGCTCGAGCCCCTCATGGTGATCAAGCGCTCGGGCCGCCGGGAGGCCTTCAATCCGGACAAGCTGCTGCGGGGGCTGTTGCTCGCGTGCGAAAAACGACCGGTGGACCCGGAGCGGTTGAAGCGGTTCGCGTACAGTTTCGAGGACACGGTGGAAGGCCCGACGATCACCGCGGAGGAGATCGGTCTACGGGCGATGGCGTTCCTGCGCGAGCTGGACGAGGTGGCCTACATCCGTTTCGCTTCCGTGTATCGGGAGTTCGACTCGGTCGAGCGGTTCATCGAGGAGATCCGTTCGCTCGCGCGCGGACCGGAACCGGAAGAGGAGGCCTGACGGCAGCAGTCCGGCCCTCTCCTACGGTTTTCCCCTACCCCCCTGCCGAAACCTGCGTTTGTTACCGCTCGCGTTAACGCCTCGTTGCTGGTGTTCCCCCTCCTTGGAGTACGGGTAACACCCTTAAAGCGCGTTCGCGTGCCGCGCCCCTCGAGCGAATAACGCGCAGGTCACGGCAAATACTTATATTAAGGTGGAAGCACTATAATATTGGAGGTACCCCATGAACATGCACCGCCGCCACTGGAGTCAGCAAACGCTCGCGCGCGCCCTAGGCATGGGCAGCCTCCTCCTCTGGAGCGCCGCGTTCGCGTTCGGCCCGGAAGAAGCCCTCGAGTACCGCCCCCCCAACCTGGACCTCCTCGAGCAACAGATCCGCCTGTTGGAAGGCGACCTCATGGAGACCCGGCTGGGCCTGAGCGGAAAGCTCAAAGCCAGCACCAACCTGAACCAGGACCTCGCCCAAAGCGGCCTACCCCCCGAGTACCGGCTGGACCTCGAAGCGGGATGGGAACTCGACCCCATTCGGCTAAGCCGCGCCGAGCGCGACCTCGCACGCGCCCAGCGCACGTGGCGGACCGCCCTACGCGAGGGCATCGCGGCGGCGCTCGAGGCCCACGCGAACCTGTGGCGCACCCAGACCGAGCTCGAGCGCGCCCGGGTTCGGCTGGAGGAGGCCCGGTTGCGCCTCGCGGAGCTCGAGCGGCGTGAGGGCACGCCGGAACTCAACCTGCGCGCGGCGCGGCTCGAGGTGAAGATCACCGAGCTCGAGGTGGCGCAGGCCGAGCAGGCGCTGGCGGATGCCCGTGCGGCCGCGGAGCGCCTGGGCCTCACCGGCCCCGCGGAGGCGCGGGTGTTGCGCTTCGAGCTGCCCGCGGACGCCCCCGCGCCGCCCGGCGTAGTGGAGGCGAAGCACCGGTTGAAGGAGGCAGAGGCCGGGCTTTTGAAGGCGCGGTTAGGCCTCGCACCGAACCCTAGGCTCGGAGTGGGCGTGGCGCTGGAAGACGCGGTGGAGTTGGGGGCGTCTGCTCAGATCCGGGATGGGCGCCCCTCGCTGGGAGTGGGCGTCACGCTTCGGGATCCGGAGCACCGTCCGGACGCGACCGGCTGGTCGGTGTCGCTCAGCCTGGAGATCCCCCTCTCGCGCGGAGCCTATCTCGCCCCGGAACGGGCCGCGGTGGGGGTGGAGCTCGCCCGGATCGAGCTGGAACGCACGCAAGAGGCCACCGCCCGCGCGCTCGAGCAGGCCCGCGCGGGCGCAGAGCTCGCCTGGCGGGGCCTCGAGCTCGCGCTGGAGAACCTGGAGATCACGCGGCTGAGCGTGGCGGAAGCCCAGACGCGCTTCGAGGGGGGCACCCTGGCGGAGCGCGATTTCCTGCGCGCGAAGCGAAGCCTGGCAGAACGCGAGCGGGACGTAGCACGCGCCTGGCAGACGTACTTGCGTCGGGTGAAGGACGTCCTGAAGCTCGCCGACGCCGAGTGGCGGGTTGCCGAACGCCTCCCGTAGGCTTTGGGCGCTATGCACCAGGGGTCCCCGCGCCGAGCGGCGCGGGGATGCTTAGCGTTTTTTGCGTCCTCGGCCCTTGCGCTTGCCGCCGAAGTCGCCGCCGCTTCCGCGCATGAAGCTTTTGAGCTTGTTCTCAAACTCCGGTGCTTGGCGGGGCAGGCGGCGGGGCTTGGGGGGCTCCACGGGCTTGGGGAGGAGCTCTTTTATGGAGAGGTCCAGCCGCCCCTTGTGATCCCGGCCCAGCACGAAGACCTGGACCGTCTGGCCCTCGGTCAGGTAGTCGTGCACGTTCTTGACGAACTCGTGCGCGATCTCCGAGATGTGCACGAGGCCGGACTCCCCGTTGGGGAGCTCGACGAACGCACCAAAGTCCATGATCCGCGTAACGCGGCCCTCTACAATGCTGCCAGCTTCAACCTTCATTCAGCGTTTCCTCCACAGCGAGCGCGCCCTCGCGAAACCAAAGCGTGGCGTGGGGTTCGGAGTTGTAGCGCTCACGATGGTTTTACTATAGCACACCCGTCCGGCCCGCGCGGCGCACCCCAATATATAACGCTTTCACCTCTCGTCGCAGCAAAAGTGATATATTTAGGTGAGGAGGCACCGCGATGTTGACCGAACGCAGCCGTGAGCTTTGGTTCGAACTGAACCCCGAAGAACGCCAGATCATTGGGGCCGTACGCGAGTACCTCAAGGACCGGGTCGAACCCGGCGCGGCCGAACGCGACCGTACCGGCACCTTCCCCCACGAGATCGTGCGCGAGTTGGGCCAGCTCGGCGTCATGGGCGCCCAGGTACCCGAACAGTACGGCGGGGCCGGCCTATCCACCCGCGTCTTCGCCCGCATCGTGGAGGAGATCGGCGCGGTGGACGGCTCCCTCGGCCTGACCGTCGCGAGCCACAACTCCCTGTGCATCGGTCACCTCCTCCTCGCGGCCAACGAACAGCAGAAGCAGGCGTACCTGCCCAAGCTCGCCTCCGGCGAAGCCTTGGGCGCCTGGGGTCTTACCGAGCCCGGCTCCGGATCGGACGCCGCCGGGATGCGCACCCGGGCCGAGGAGACCGCGGACGGCTGGGTTCTCAACGGAACGAAGCAGTTCATCACCCAAGGGTCCGTGGCCGGCGTATACGTGATCAACGCGCGCACCGACCCCGCCCCCGAAGGCAAGAAGCACCTGGGGATCTCCGCCTTCGTCTTCCCCGCCGGCACCCCCGGCCTCAAGATCGGGCGTAAGGAGGAGAAGCTCGGACTCACGAGCTCCGACACCGCCCAACTCGTCTTCGAGGACCTCAAGCTTCCCAAGGACGCCCTCGTGGGCGAGCGGGGCAAAGGCTTCTACGACGTGCTCCGGGTCCTCGACGGCGGCCGTATCGGCATCGCCGCCCTCAGCGTCGGGCTGGGCCGGGCCGCCCTCGAGTTCGCCGCGAAGTACGCCCTGGAACGCGAGCAGTTCGGCAAGCCCATTGCCGAGTTCCAAGGCGTGAGTTTCAAGCTCGCTGAGATGGCCACCGCCCTCGAGGCCGCCCGCCTCCTCTACCTCAAGGCCGCCGAGCTCAAGGACGCGGGCAAGCCCTTCACCATGGAGGCCGCGCAGGCCAAGCTCTTCGCTTCCGAGGTCGCGGTCAAGGCCTGCGACGAGGCCATTCAGATCCTGGGGGGGTACGGGTACATCAAGGAATACCCTGTGGAGCGCTACTGGCGCGACGCCCGCCTGATGCGGATCGGCGAGGGCACCAGCGAGATCCTCAAGATCGTGATCAGCCGGAACCTCCTGGCGCGGTTCCGCTAATCCCTCCTCCCTACACCCGAGGCCGGCCCCAAGGGGCCGGCTTTTGGTTCGTAGGGACATTCCTCTCGTGTCTGTAGGGTAGTCTGCGATTGGGACGAACGGCTTAGCGTAAGATCATCCATACCCACTCGAGGGGTTCTCGCATGAAACTACGCGACACCCACGGCCGCCTACTCAAGGACCTGCGGATCTCGGTCACCCCCCGCTGCAACCTGCACTGCCTCTACTGCCACCCCCAGGGCCTGGAGGTGAGCGACCCCCCCGGCACCGTCACCACCGAGGACGTGCGGCACTTCCTCAAGGCTGCCGCCCTCCTCGGCCTCGAGGCCGTGCGCTTCACGGGCGGGGAGCCGCTCGTACGCAAGGAGCTTCCCCAGATGATCGAGGCCGCCCGCAACACCCCCGGCATCACGGACGTCGCCGTCACCACGAACGGCACCCTCTTCCGCCGGCGGCACAAGGAGCTCCTCGCCGCGGGCCTCGGCCGCCTTAACATCTCCCTCGACGCCGTCACCCCCGAGGTCTTCCGCCGCATCACCCGCGGTGGCGACTTCAAACGCACCTGGGATGCGGTCGAGCTCGCCCTCGAGCTCGAGCTGCACCCCGTTAAACTCAACGCCGTGGTCATCCGCAGCTTGAACGACGGCGAGATCCTGCCCCTCGCCGCCCTTTCCCTCGAGCGCCCCCTCCACGTCCGGTTCATCGAGTACATGCACCTCTCCAACGCGCCCTTCGAGACCTACCGCGCCCAGTTCGTCCCCGGAAAAGAAACCCGCGCGCGGATCGAGGCGGCCTTCGGGCCCCTCGAGCCCGTCCCGACCGACCCCACCGCCCCAGCCCGGGTCTACCGGATTCCTGGGGCCGTGGGGACGGTGGGGTTTATCAACCCGGTCACCGAACCCTTCTGCGCGAACTGCTCGCGGCTGCGCCTCACCGCGGACCGCAAGCTCCGTCCCTGCCTCCTCACGGACCTCGAGCTGGACATCGCTTGGGCCTTCGAGGCCGAACAGCCGGTTGAGGCGCTGGTGGACGCGATCCTGATGGCTGCGGGGAAAAAGCCCGCGTTCGGAAACACCCTCCCTACCATGCGCGAGCGCACGATGCTGGGCATCGGCGGATAACAAACACCCCGCCCAAGCTCGGGCGGGGCAAAGGGAGGGCCCGCGGTTACAGCAGGTCCGCTTCCCGCAACAGGTCCAGCGTCTCCTCCAGGTCGCGGAGCTGCTCGAAGTCGAACGCCGGGGAGAGCTCGAGGGCCTTGTCCTGGGGCAGCATGAAGCCGGGCAGGCTCACGCTAGCGACCACCGGGTACTCCCCGACCTCCTCCGCGGCGTACGCCTGGGCCTCCTCGGAGAGGAGGAAGCGGATGAACTCCAGGGCGGCCGCCTCGTGCTTCGCGGTCTTCAACACCCCGATTCCGGTGACCAGGGCCAGGTTGCCCACGTCGCCCGACGCGAAGTAATGGGTGGCCAGGGGCAGACCCGGTTCGCCCGCGCCTTCCTCCTCACGCTTCTCCTCTTCTTCCTCTTCCTCAGGCCCCTCGAACTCGCCCTCCTCAACCCCGTGCTTGAGGCGCAGGATGTAGTAGTGGTTCGTGAGGGCCACGTCGATCTCCCCCGCGACCAGGTCCTCGAGCATGGCGCTGTTCGAGGCGTAGGCCTTGGGGCGAAGCGCCTTCATGCCCTCGAGCCACTTGAGGGTTGCTTCCGGACCGTAGAGGTGGCGCATCGCGGTGATGAAGTCCTGGAAGCTCGAGTAGTTCGGCGTCCACCCGATCCGACCGGCGAGCTCCGTGCGCTTGGGCAGGTCCATCACGGACTCGGGCAGCGCCTCGGCCGAGAGGACCTCGGGGTTGTAGGCCAGCACGCGGAACCGGGCGGTGAGGGGCACCCACCGGCCGCTCGAGGGGGTGAAGGCCTCGGGCAACGCCAGCAGCTCCTCGGGCAGGGGGGCCAAAAGCCCTTCGTTCACGGCCGCGCCAAGCGCCCCGGCGGTGTTGGCCCAGAACAGGTCCGCGGGGCTGCGCGCGCCCTCCTCAGCGAGCGTGGCGAGCAGCTCGGCGTCCCGTCCGTACCGGACCTTGACGCGGATGCCGGTCTGGGCCTCAAAGCGCTCCACCAGGGGCTCGACGAGAACCTCGGAACGCCCCGAGTACACGACCAGCTCCTCGGCCGCGTACGAGAAGGCCGAGGCCGCGAGGATACCCGTTAGCAGAACCGAAAACCAGCGCTTCATCACCTACGCACCTCCATCCAAGGATGAGGTTACCGGGAGCCCCCCAAAAAGTCAAGCAATCTGATCGGATTATATTATTTTAGTATCCGTTATCGTTCTCAGTTGCACCGCTCCCGCCAAGCCACGCCGCCCGTAAGCCTGCGCCCCCCCCGGACCCAGCGGGAAAGGGCAGGAAAGCCCAGCCAGGCGCTAGGCCTCGAACGCGAAGCGGGCCCGGCCCTCGGGCATCCCAACGGGCCTAAGGAGCGGACTGCAAGGCCCCGCCGGACCTTGTCCTGGGGCGTCACCTCAAGCGCGTGCCCCCCCGGCGTTGGCCGAGGGGGAGGCGACACGACCCCCCTGCGCCCGCGTCCCGAAGGGCCTACCCGCCCACCACCGCCGCGGCCACGCGCGCCGCCGCCTCCCGAAGCACCTCGGGCGGCTGCACCAGCGCGAACCGCACGTGCCCCCGCCCCCCAGGCCCGAATGCCCGCCCCGGCGCGAGGGCCACACCCGTTTGCCGCACGAGCTCCACGCAAAACCCCAGGTCGTCCTCGGTGTGCGGCAGCCGCGCCCAGAGGTACATCCCGGCTCGCGGCCGGGGCACCGTCCACCCAGCCGCGGCTAAGGCCTCCACCAACGCGTCCCGCCGCGCGCGAAACACCTCCACGTCCCGCCGCACCCGCGCTTCGGGCAGCTCGAGCGCCGCGATCCCCATCCGCTGAATCCCCAGGTACTGGTTGAAGTCGATCGGGGCCTTCACCGCCTCCAGCGCCGCGAGCGCCTCCCGGTTCCCCAGGGCAAACCCCAAGCGGAACCCCGCGAGATGATAGGACTTCGAGAAGCTAAACAGCTCCACGGTCCGCTCGAGCGCCCCGTCCAGCGTGAGGGGGCTCAACGCCTCCCCCTCGAAGACCAGGTCCACGTAGGGGTTGTCGTGCACCAAGAGCAGGTCGTACCGCGCCGCGAACTCGAGGGCCGCCTCCCAGTACGCGCGGTCCGCGAGGGCCGCGGTGGGGTTGTTGGGGTAGTTGAGCAGCAAGACCCGCGCCCGCCGCGCCACCTCCCCCGGCACGGCCTCGAGATCCGCGAGGTAGTCCGCCCGCAAGGGGATGGGCCAGACCTCGAGGCCCGCCAAGGCCGCCGCGCCCCAGTAACTGGGGTAGGCAACCTCTGGCACGAGCAGCACGTCCCCCGGGTCCGCCACCGCGAGGAGGAGGTGCGCGAGCCCCTCCTGGCTGCCGATCAAGGCCAGGGCCTGGGTCTCGGGGTCCAGCGCGCGCCCAAAACGGCGGGCGTACCAGCGGGTGGCGGCCTCGAGGAAGGGCCGGGTCCCCGAACGCAGGCAGTACCCGTAGGTCTCGGGGTCGTCCACCGCCGCCTTGAGGGCCGCTAGAGCCTCCGGGGGCGGGGAAAGGTCCGAGGAGCCGATCGAGAGGTCGATGATCGCGCGTCCCGCCTGCCGCGCCTCCCGCTTGGCGCGGTCCATCCGCAAGAACACGGACTCCGGCAACGCCCGCGCGCGTCGGGAGGTCCACCTATTCATGCGCGGCGCCTCCCTCGATGCGGCGGCCCGTGAGGACCTCGATCGCGTGGGGGATCGCGGGCAGCACCGCGGCGAGCGACTCGCGCGCGCCCTTGGGGCTGCCGGGCAGGTTCACGATCAGGCTCCGCCCCCGCACGCCCGCGACGGCGCGGGACAGGGCCGCCATGGGCGTCGAGCGCAACCCCACGAGGCGCATGAGTTCGGCCAGGCCCGGCACCTCCTTCTCGATCACCTCCCGGGTCGCCTCGGGGGTGTGGTCCCGGGGACCGAGGCCGGTCCCGCCGTTGGTGAGGATGAGCTCGAGACCGTCGCGGTCGGCCCAGAGGCGAAGCACCCGCCGGATCTGGGCGGGTTCGTCCGGAACGACCTCGTACGCGACGACCTCGTAAGGCCCAGCCCCGAGGAGTTCCCTCAGGGCCAGGTGGGTCCGGTCCTCGCGCTCGCCGCGGGCGCTGCGGTCGGAAACGGTCAGGATCCCTACGCGGATGGCCATCTTGTCCTCACTCTACCGCTACACGAGCCGGCTGCGCAGCCAGGAGGAGGCGAAGTCGATCACGTTCACCACGATCACGATCGCGATGATCGCGATGATCAGCTGGTTGTACTGGCCGCTCGCCATCTTCTCCTGGATGAAAAACCCGATGCCGCCCGCCCCCACGAGGCCCAGCACGATCGAGACGCGGAAGTTGATCTCGAAGCGGTACAGGGTGTAGGCCACGAACAGCGGCATCACCTGCGGCAGGATCGCCCAGCGCACCACGCTCGCCCCTGAAGCCCCGACCGACTCCAGAGCCTCGATCGGCCCGCGGTCCACGTTCTCGATCGCCTCCGAGTACAGCTTCCCCAGGTCCGCGATGGAGTGGATGGCCATCGCGAGCACCCCCGCCGCGGGCCCAAGCCCCACCGCCGCCACGAAGACGAGCGCGAGGATCAGGGTGTCCACGCCGCGGTCAATGTTGTAGAAGGCCCGCATCAGGAAGAAGATGACGCGCATGAAGGGGTTGCCTTGGGTCAGGTTGCGCGCCGCTAAAAACGAGGTGGGGAGGGCCACGACCGCTGCGAGGAAGGTGCCCACCAGCGCGATCTCCAGCGTGATCGCCATCTGGCTCGCGACCTCCTGCAGGGGGTAGATCTTGGGCTCGGAGTCCACCCGCGCCAACAGGGGCGGCCAGGCCAGGTCGAGGAAGTTCACCAAAAACGGCCAGCCCTCTACGAGCTTCTTGAAGCTGAACTCCGTCGCGCTAAACGCGGGGGTCAACGCCCCCACCGCCCCCGCGAGGATCAACCCCCCCTGCAAATCCTCCGGCTCTTGAAGGCGCGGGTTCCACACGAGCATCGCGCCCGCGCTCAGCATCAAGCCCGCCATCAGGAAGAACAGCACGCTGCCGTAACGGGCCGTGCCCGGCTGCACCAAGCGGAACCCCTGTTCGGCCACCTCCTTGGGGATGCGCCCCTCGGCGATCGCGGTCAGCGAGGTGATGGGCTCGAGCAAGGGCAGGCCCAGCTCCGCGCGGATCGCGTTCACCTGGTCGAGCTCCGCATTGTACGTTTCGATGAGCACAGCCTCCGTCTCGGGAGGAACCGGCCGGAGGAGCTTGTAGTACCCCGCGGTCTGCGGGAAGTAGGTGTGCCCCTGGGGGGAGGCGAACCAGAAGAACACCGCCCCACCTAACACCAGGCCGCCCGCGAGGAAGGCCTTGCGGTACGCTGGGACCAGGAGGCCTAGGAGCACCCCCACCCCGAGCACCGCGCCGCCCACCACGGCCTCCATCAGGCCGTAGATGGGCCGCAGCTCAGCGAGGAGCGGTCCCTGCGCGTGCCAGGCTCCGCCGACGGCGAGGAGGGCCAGGCCGCTCCCCACCGCGCCCCAGCCCGCTACCCGGCCGCCCCGGGGCGCGAGCAGGAGCACAAGCCCCGCCAGCACCGGGAGGAGCAGGAACGCGGGAAAGACCGGCACCAGCCCGAGCGGGGTGGGCTTCACCGCGTCCCGGCTGAGGAACCCCACCGCCTCGCTAAACGGGAAGGCTGCAAACACGAGCAGCACCGCCGCGCTCGCCCCGACGATCAAGCGGCGCATCGAACCGTGCGCGAGACCGCTCACCCCTCCGATCAAGGCACCGAACAGCGCGTACACCCAAAGCATCACAACGCCTCCAAACTGCCCGCGTAGATCTCCTTCGCCCGCTCGGGCGTGAGCTCCTCTACCGACCCGTCGAAGACCAGCCGGCCCTTGTTAAAGGCCAGGATGCGGCGCGCGTACCGCCGAGCAAGCTCGAGCACGTGAATATTGACCAGGACCGTCACGCCCTTCTCCTCGTTGTACTCCTTCAAAAGGCCGAGAATGACGTCGGAGAGGCGGGGGTCCAGGCTGGCCATGGGCTCGTCGGCCAGGATGAGCTGGGGTTCCTGAGCCATGGCCCGGGCGATCGCGACGCGCTGCTGCTGCCCGCCGGAGAGCTGGTCCACGCGGGTGTTCTCCTTGTCGGCCAGGCCCACGCGGCGAATGTAGGTGCGGGCGATCGCGTAGTCCTGTTCGCGGTACAGGCCGAGCACCCCCCGCCAGGTGGGGTGGTACCCGAGCCGGCCGGTCAGGACGTTGTCCAGAACGGTCAGGCGCGTGACCAGGTTGAACTGCTGGAAGATGAACCCGACCGTGCGCCGGTACGCCCGGAGCTCGGCCCCCTTCAGGGCAGCGACGTTCACGCCGTTGACCCAAACCTCGCCCTCCGTGGGGTCCACAAGGCGGTTCAGGCAACGCAGGAAGGTGGACTTACCAGCCCCGCTCAGCCCGATGATCGCAACGAAATCCCCGTCGGGGATGGTGACGCTTACGTCGGAGAGGGCGCGGGTCCCGTCGGGAAAGATCTTGGTGAGGCGGTTGACCTCGATCATGCTGACCTCAGCTTAAAAGCCCCCGGGAGCCCCGGGGGCCTCAGGGCGCGTGGGGTTACTCCCGGTCAAGGCCGAGCAGCCGGCGCGCCTCCCGCACCACGTCGTAGTCCGCGTCGCTCGCGGGCACCATGTAGTCGATGCGGTACAGGTCCTTCAAGAGGGTGCAGTCCGGCACGCGGCAGCGCTGGATCGCCGCAGCGATGCCCTTGGTCAGGTTCGGGTACTTCTCGGCGAACTGCGGCGCAACGCTGAAGGTATCCCCCGGGATCGGCCGGGTGTAGAAGATGGCGTGAAGCTGCTTCGCTTCCTCCTCATTCAAGAACTGCGTCCACGCCCCGGACTTGTTCTGGTCGTCGTTCGCGAAGACCGCCGCGGCGTCCACCGATCCGTTCAGCACCGCGCGCACCGCGGCGTCGTGCCGCCCGGCAAAGACCTGCTTGTCGAAGAAGGTGTCCGGATCGATGCCTTGCGCCATCAGCGCCGCGCGGGGGAAGACGTACCCGGAGGCCGAGTTCGGGTCCACCCAGGCGATCGTCTTGCCCTCGAGGTCCTGGATGGAGGTGATCCCCGAGTCCTTGCGCACCACGATGGCCGCCCAGTAGAAGGGGTTGCCGAAGCGCACCGACTTCAGGAGGACCTTGGCCCCCACCTCCCGGCTCGCGATCACGTACCCATCCGGCGGGAAGAAGGCGAACTCCAGGTTCCCGCCGCGCATGGCCTCGATCAGACCGCGGTAATCGGTGGGCACGAAGACCTCGACCTCGATCGTGCCTTTGAACTGCTCCTCGATGTAGTCCGCGATGGCCTGCGCCGCGGGGAGGAGCTGTTCGGAGTTCTGCGTGGGGTTAAACCCGATCCGGACCTTGAGGGGCGCCTGGGCGACGGCAAGGCCCATGGCGGCCACGGCTAGAAACCCTAGAAGCAGTTTTTTCATAGCGGTCTAATCTTATCACATGCGGGCGCCTAGCGCGCTACCCTGCCCGGGAAAAGCGGTAGACCACCGCGGGGCGGCCAGGCCCCCCACGGCGTTCGCCCACCGGCTCGAGCGTCTTGTCCTTTAAGACCCGCTTGCGGAAGTTGCGCCGGTCGAGCGGCCGCCCCAGGATGACCTCGTAGGCGTCCTGCAGCTCGGAGAGGGTGAAGGTGCGCGGCAGCAGGTAGCGCACCACCGGCGCTTCAAACAGCTGGTCCCTCAGCCGCGCGTGGGCGTAGGCGATGATCTCCCCGTGGTCGAAGGCCAAGGGCGGCAGCTCGTTCACGCTGAACCACCCCGCCCCCCGGGAGACCGGCGTGCCACCCGGCGGCAGCAGGGCGTAAAAGGCAATCGTGATCACCCGGCCTCGCGGGTCGCGTTCGGGCTGGTCGAAGGCGTGGAGCTGCTCGAGGTGCAGCCCCCTAGCCCCGGCCTTTTCCTCGAGGGCCTGGTGGGCGGCGGCCTCCAGGCCGTCCTTAAGCCCGACGAACCGGCCGGGCAAGGCCCAGTACCCGAGGTAAGGCGCGCGGCGACGCTCGACGAGCAGAACGGAGAGCTCGCCTTTGATCAGGCTGAAAGCGACGACGTCCACCGCGAGGCGAGGAGAGGCTTCCACGCTTCCAATGTACATGGTGGAATCGCTTCCCCGCAAACCGGTTTTTGGACCCCCGCCATGGAACTTTCCATATCAAATCTATTCCTTTGAAGCCAACGCGTTGGGCGCTTGCGCGTCCGTCTCCTCCCCGGCCAGCGCCGCGAGGATCGCGACGCGCGGCACGCACCCAAGGAACACCCCCTCCGCGTCCACCACCGCGATCGGCCACTGGCTTTGGGCTGCGACCGGGAGTAGTTCCTCGAGGACCGTATCCGGATCGGTCCGCGGCGGCGCATCCCGCAGCAACCCCCTGAGGGACTTCTCCTTCCGCCGTACCGCCGCGACCACGTCATCCGCCGTCACGATCCCCAGGTACCGGCGGTTCTTATCGATCACGAAGAGGCTCGAGACCTGCTCCTTCTGCATCATCTCGAGGGCTACCCGAGGCCCGTCCCGCTCCACCACCGCCACGCGCGGGCGCACCATTACCGAACGCGCGGTCAAGACCCGGGCGCGGTTCACGTCCTGTACAAACGCCTCCACGTACGCGTCCGCCGGCTCGGTCAGGATCTCCTCCGGGTCCCCGATCTGCACCACCCGTCCGTCCTTCAGGATGGCCACGCGATCCCCAAGCCGCAAGGCCTCGTCCAGGTCGTGCGTAATAAAGACGATCGTCTTGTTCAGCTGGCTTTGCAGCCGGATCAGCTCGTCCTGCATCTCCCGGCGGATCAAGGGGTCCAGCGCGCTAAACGCCTCGTCCATCAACAGGATCTCCGGGTCCGTGGCCAAGGCCCGCGCCAGCCCCACGCGCTGCTGCATCCCCCCGGACAGCTGCGCCGGGTAGGCGCGCTCCCAGCCCGCGAGCCCCACCACCTCGAGCCAGTGCGCGGCGCGCTCCTCGCGCTCCCGTTTCGGCACCCCCTGCACCTCCAGGCCGTACGCCGCGTTTTGCAGCACCGTGCGGTGCGGGAAGAGCGCGAACCGCTGGAAGACCATGGCGACCTTCTTGCGCCTGAGCTCGAGCAGCTCACTTTGGGGCAGCCCCAGCACATCCACCCCATCGATGAAGATCTCGCCTGCGGTCGGTTCGATCAGGCGGTTGATGCAGCGGATCAGCGTGGACTTCCCCGAGCCGGATAGGCCCATCACCACGAAGGTCTCCCCCGCCTCGACGGAGAAGCTCACGTCGTGCAGGCCCACCGTGTGCCCGGTCTTCCGGTAGACCTCCTCCTTCCCAACCCCTTTTTTCAGCAGAGCGAGCACCTCCTTGGGCCGCGGGCCGAAGATCTTGTACAGGTGCCTCACCTCGATCTTCGCCATCTCACTCCCCCGCCTTCCGGTACACCTCGGTGCGTTTCCCGTAGGCCTGGGTGATGCGGTCCATCACGATCGCCAAGGCCACGATCGCGACCCCGGCCTCGGTACCCTGCCCCACGTCCAGGCGCTGAATGCCGAGCAGGACCTGCTCACCCAAGCCCCGCGCCCCGATCATCGAAGCGATCACCACCATCGAAAGGGCCATCATCGTGGTTTGGTTGATGCCCGCCATGATGTTCGGCAAGGCGAGCGGCAGCTGCACTCCTAACAGCTTCTGCCGGGCGGTCGCGCCGAAGGCCTCCGAAGCCTCGAGGACCTCCTTGTCCACCAGCCGGATCCCCAGGTCGGTGAGGCGGATCGCCGGGGGCACCGCGTAGATCACCGTGGCGAACACCGCGGGGACCTTCCCCAGCCCGAACAGCATGAGGGCCGGGATCAGGTACACGAAGCTCGGCATGGTTTGCATCGCATCCAAAAGCGGCAGCAAAAACGCGCGCAACCGGTCGCTGCGGCTCATCAGGATGCCGGTAGGCACCCCGATAAGGACCGAGATCGTGGTGGCCACGATCATCAAAGCGAGCGTTTGAATCGCGAGGTCCCAAAGCCCCAGCGCCCCGATCAGGAACATGGTGGCCGCAAGCCCCACGGCCAGCACCCAGCGCCGGCTCGCGTGCCACGCCAACAGAGCCACGACGAGCACTACGCTCCACCAGGGCAGCGTCCCTAAAAACCGCTCGAGGCGCACCAGGACGAACAACAGGCTGTTGGAAAGCGCTTCGAAGGCGTCCCCATACTGGATGACCAACCAATTCACGAACGCATCCACCCAGTCACCCAAGGGTAGGTGCAGCGACTCCGGAAACTCCATGCGTACCTCCTTGAAACCCAAAGGGGCTGGCCTGGCCACGCCCGAGCCAGCCCCCAATGCCGAAGGCTCGAACCGCTACGGCAGCGACGCCTGCACGCGCGCCGCTACCTCGGCCGGAACCCATTGCGTCCAGACGTCGGTGTAGTTCTTCAGGAAGTGGATCGCGGCCTCCTCGACCTCCGCGTCGTTGTCCTGCATGAAGGCGAGGAGCTCGCTGACCAGCTGGTTCGAGGTCTCGTAGCGCTTGAGGAACTCCACCAGCGTAGGCGCCTGGTCGGCGAAGTCCTTAGACACCCCGACCGTCACCTTGATCACCGGGTAGGCGCAGGCCGTCTGGGGCCGGCGCTCCGAGTTCAGCTCGTCCCAGCACTCCTGGGTGAACGGCGGTTCCTCCAGCATCACGAGGTCGTACTTGCCGAGCACCCAGGTCGGCCCCCAGTAGTAAGCCAGGATGGGCTTACCCCGCTCGTACGCCGACGCGATCGCCGCGGCAAGCGCCGCGCCGGTCCCCGGGCGGAAGTTGGTGTAGTCGTCGCTTAGGCCGTAGGCCTCGAGCTTCTTGGTGTTGATCACCTCGCAGGCCCAGCCCAGGATGCAGTTATAGAACCGCCCCTTATCCGGGCTTTCCGGGTCGGTGAAGAGCGTCTTGTACCGGGGCAGGTCCTGCACCGAGCGCAGGTCCGGCGCCATGGGCGCGATGCCGCGCTCCGGGTCTCCCTCGATCACATAGCGGGGCACGAACCACCCCTGGATCGCATCCGGGAAGTTCACGCCGAGGTCCACCACCCGGCCCGTCGCCAGGGCCTTGTCCCAGGTCTCCTTAATATTATCCACCCAGACCTCCATCATCACGTCCAGGTCCCCGCGGATCAGGCCCTGTACCAGAGGGATCGTGGAGCCCGGGATGCTGTCCGTCTGGCACCCGTAGCCGTGCTCCAGAATATACGCGGCGATCGCGTTGTGGATCCGGGCGCTGTCCCAGTCCAGGCCAGCGAACACGACGGGCCGGTCCAGCTCGCACTCAGGCACCTGGGCGAACGCCACGCCCAGGGTGAGCGCGAGCGCGATCAAACCTAGCTGTACACGCTTCATGCAAAAACCTCCCTCACCAAGCGGGCTCCTTGGCGAGACGGAGTCCAACCGCATCACACCAGCACAAAAGCCTGCGCACTTGTGCCGGCGTTTGGAGGCCCACGGCCACACCCTTGTATCGCCTCGCCAAACCCGCTAGGTCGTCGCTACGCCCATGGGCCACCCGCAGCCGTAGCACAAAGCGCCACCCTTTAATATACCACCCCTTCCCGGACCGCCCCGCCCCCCGATCGCATACAATCCAAAGCGATGCGTGAAGCCATCCGACGCTACCTCCTCGAGCGCCTGCCCGATCCCAAAGCCGCCCCCCGCCCCGAGCTCGCCCAGTACGCCCAGCTCCTCCGCGACTACCCCGAGCGGGGCGGCAAGCTCCTCCGCGGCCAGCTCCTCCTCGCCACGGCCCAGGCCCACGGCGCGCCCCCGGAACGCGCCCTGCCCGCCGCGGCGGCCCTCGAGCTCTTCCAAAACTGGGTCTTGATCCACGACGACATCGAGGACGCCTCCGAGATGCGCCGCGGCCGCCCCACCCTGCACCGCCTCTATAGCGTGCCCCTCGCCCTCAACGCGGGGGACGCGCTGCACGCCGTGATGTGGCGGGTCCTCCTCGAGGCCGCCTACCCCACCCCGGTCCTTCAGGAGTTCGCCCGCCTCGTGGAGACTACCGCGCGCGGCCAGCACCTGGACCTCGCCTGGATCGAGGCGGAGCGGTTTGACCTCAGCCCGGAGGACTACCTGGAGATGGTGCGCCAAAAAGCCGCGTACTACACGGCGGTCGCCCCCCTCAAGCTCGGCGCGCTCGTCGCGGGGCACACCCCACACCCCGCCTTCGAACCCGCCGGGCTTCAACTCGGCGTGGCCTTCCAGATCATCGACGACGTCCTGAACCTCGAGGGCAACCCCGACAAGTACGGCAAGGAGATCGCGGGGGACCTGCGGGAAGGCAAACGCACCCTGATCCTCCTGCGCTTCCTCGCCGCAGCCCCGCCCGCCGAACGCGCGCGCGCCGAGGCTCTCCTCAAAACCCCGCCTGCAGAAAAAGATCCCGCGGAACTGGCCTGGCTCCACGCGCGCCTCCGCCACACGGGCGCCGTCGCCTACGCCCGCGAGGTGGCCCACCGGCTCGCCCGGGAAGGCCTGGAGGCGCTCACCCCTGTCCTCACCGCCCTCCCCGACCCCGAGGCCGGCCGGACCGTGCTGGAGCTTCTCGAGGCCCTGGTGGAGCGCGAGGCCTAGATCCCCAGCGGGGCGGTAAACTGAAGGGGCTATGGCGAAGCTGCACGATCTACCCATTGGAGACCAGGCGCCCGACGTGGTGCACATGGTGATCGAGGTGCCGAAAGGTTCGGCGAACAAGTACGAGTTCGACGAGGCCACCGGCATGGTCAAGCTCGACCGGGTCCTGCCCTCCGCGCAGTTCTACCCGGGGGACTACGGGTTCATTCCCCAAACCCTCGCCGAGGACGGGGACCCCCTCGACGGGATCGTGCTCTCCACCTACCCCCTCCTGCCCGGGGTGCTGGTGGAGGTGCGCGTGGTGGGCCTGATCGAGATGGAGGACGAGAAGGGTCCGGACAGCAAGGTGCTCGCCGTGGTCGCCGAGGACCCGCGCTTCAACGAGATCCAGGACCTCGAGCAGGTCCCCCAAGCCACCCGTACCGAGATCGCGCACTTCTTCGAGACCTACAAGGACCTCGAGCGCCACAAGGGCAAGTGGGTCAAGGTCACCGGCTGGAAGGGCCGCGCCGACGCCCTCGCCGAGATCCAGGCCTGTCACGAGCGCTACAAGCGCGGCCAGTAACCCAGCTTCCCTCGCGGGGCCCGCGCCCGGGCTAGCATAAAGGCATGCGGCTGCACCGGGTGTGGGCCTCGCGCCTCGCGTGGCGCCGGCGGTTCGTGTTGGGGCTTGGCCTTCTCGCCTTGAGCCTGCCCCTCGCCGCGTGGTTCGGGAAGGGCTGGCTCCTCCTCGCCCTCCTCGCCCTCCCCTACCCCACGCGGCGGCTCGAAGCCCAGGCCCTCGCGGAGATCGACCGGAGGCACGGCCTGGCCTACCGCACGGCCCTCGAGACCCCACCGGACCACCCCGCGTACCCCCGGGTGCTCGAGGCCGCCCGCCAAACCGAGCGGGCCGCGCAGCCGCCCCGATTCCCCTGGCCGTGGCTCGCGGCGTTCGCGCTGGCCCTCGGCGCGGCCTACGTGGCGCCGCTCTCCTGGCCCGCCCCGCCCGCCGCGCCCCCGACCGAGGCCGCCGCGACCGCCGAGGCCGAACCCCCCGCGCCCCCAGCCGCTCTCGAGCCCGAGCCCCTCCCGACCACCCCATCCCCCCAGACGCAGAGCGAGGCGGAGGCCCCCCCGGCGCTCGAGGAAGCCCGCCCCGAGACCCAAGAGGCCCAAGAGAAACCCGCGTCCGCCCAACCCCCCGACGCGCCATCCGAGGAAGGCCCCTCCGCCCAGGCCGAGGCAAGCGGTACCCCCCCGACCGAGGAGGGCGCCGAGGCCGCGGAAGCAGTTACCGAAGCCTCCCCGGAAGCCGCGGCCGCGCCGCAAGACGCTCCGTCCCCCCAAGCGGCGGAAGGGGGGGAGGAGGCCCCGCCGGAGACGCGCACCCGCCCTGAGGTCGAAGGCGAAGCCTCCCAGGCCGCCCGGCCCGAGAACACCCCCGAAGCGCCCGCCCCGAGCTCGGCGGAGGCCCCGCCCCAAGCGGAGCGCCCCGACAGCGCTCCAGAGGCCCCCGCGGCGTCCGAACCCCCCTCGGAACCCCCCGCCGCTCCCGCTCCTCAAGATCCAGGAGCCCAGGCCTCGCCGGCCCCGGAGGCCGGAGAGGCCCGCCCCGCCCCAACACCCTCGGAAGGCACGCCGCCCGCGGACGCCCCCTCGAGCCGCGCTGCGGAGGGCGGGGGTCCCTCCCAAGGCAGCGCCGACCTACCCGAACCGGAAGGGGTTGGGCCTGAGCTGGCGTCCCCGCCCTCCACGGCGCCCGAAGCCCCCCTCG
This sequence comes from Marinithermus hydrothermalis DSM 14884, assembly GCF_000195335.1. Classification (NCBI taxonomy): domain Bacteria; kingdom Thermotogati; phylum Deinococcota; class Deinococci; order Thermales; family Thermaceae; genus Marinithermus; species Marinithermus hydrothermalis. Next base: position 55,974 of record NC_015387.1, on the reverse strand, counting down.
CCTTCGGCGGGCGGGAGGGCACGGAAGGCCTCGAGCCCTTACCGAGCCCCTGGGCGGGCGGTCGCCCTCCGGAGGCGGTGCGGCGGCGGGCGGAGGGGTACATCCAGAACGCGCCCTTGCCGCCTGAGGTGCGCGAGTTGGTGCGGCGGTACTTCGAGCTGCCCTAAAAAGCAACGTCCCGATCCCACCGCGGGGATCGGGTTCTTTTCTGTGCCTGGGCGTCTCGGACGCCGGGCTTAGTCCGCGACCGCCTCGAGCGGCGCGCGGTCGGTGTACGCGCGCGCCCCGACCGCCCGGAGGCGGGCCTCGAGGTTTTCGTACCCGCGCACCACGTGCCGCATCCCGTCGATCCGGGTCTCCCCTTCGGCGGCGAGTGCGGCGATGACGAGCGCACCCCCCGCGCGGATGTCGAACGCCTTCACCTCAGCGCCGTGCAACGGCCCCCCGTGCACGGCGAGCACCCGGTCTTTGAGGGTCAGCTCCGCTCCCATGCGGGCGAGCTCGCCCACGTGCGTGAACCGGTCGGGGTAGACGCGGTCCGTCACGAGGGAGACCCCCTCGACGGTCGCGAGGTACGCGGTGACGGGCGGCTGCAGGTCGGTGGGGAAGCCGGGGTACTCGCGCGCCTCGATGTTGAAGGGGCGGGGATTGGGGGTGGCCTCGAGGCGCACCCAGTCGCGCCCAGCCTCGATCCGATGCCCGCTCTCGGCAAGCTTGGCGAGGAGGGCGTCGAGGTGGTGGGGGTAGGCGTGGGTGAGGGTGAGGCGGCCGCGCGTGGCGGCGGCAGCGAGGAGGAAGGTACCGGCCTCGATGCGGTCGGGGATCACGTTGTACACGCCGCCCCGAAGGGCTCGCGCGCCGCGCACGTGGATCACGGAAGTGCCCGCCCCTTCGATCGTAACGCCGAGCATCTCGAGGAACCGGGCCAGGTCCTCGATCTCCGGCTCCTGGGCGGCGTTCACGATCGTGACGTCCGTGTCGCCGAGCGCCGCGGCCAAAAGGACCTGTTCGGTGCCGCCCACGGTGGGCACGTCGAAGATCACCCGTCCGGCGAGGGGACGGGTGCGGGTGGCCGTGAAGGTGCCGTTCTCCTCAACGACCTCGGCCCCGAGCGTGCGCAGGGCCTTGACGTGCAGGTCTACGGGCCGGGGACCAAAGGCGCACCCGCCGGGCATCGAGACCCGCCCCTCACCCGTGCGGGCCAACAGCGCGCCCAACACGATGAAGCTGGCCCGCATCTTGCTGACCAGCTCGTAGGGTGCGTCGGTCGTGACGATTTCCGGGGTGTGTAGGTGCAGCGTGCGTCCCTCCCACGCGTAACGGGTGCCGAGGTGAGCCAGGAGGTCGAGGAGCACCTCGATGTCCCTCAGGCGCGGCACCTCGCGCAGGGTGACGGGGTGCGGGGTTAAGAGGCTCGCGACGAGGATGGGAAGCGCGGCGTTTTTCGCCGGGTTGACGCGGAGTTCTCCGTTAAGCGGCGTTCCCCCCTGAATGACCAACGGCTGCTGCACCTGTACCCGCCTCCTATATACGCTTGAGCATGATACACATCATGCTTAACTGTAGTCTACCCTACCACTGGGTCATGTAAAAAACTCGGTTGAGTAAGAGGGGAGCCCTTAGTCTGGTTCTGCCATGAAGCCGACTGAGGACTCCCCGAGCTCCATCGTACCCTGTCCCCACTGCGGAGCCACCCGTGAGGAGAGCGGGGGCTACCGCAGACGCAAGCTGCGCACCTTTCGGGGCATCCAGGAAGTCAGAGTCAAACGGATCCGCTGCGCCCAATGCAAGCGCCAGAAACGAGCTCTCTACCCGGAGGACTGCCCTAGAAGCCGCTGGTACGCGATCTCCATCCAGGAGCACTTCCTCATCCTCGCAAGCCATCGCGCCCCTGAAAGCGTCCAAAACGATCTCGCCAAGAACCTGGGCTTCCCCCTCACCCGTCCCACCCGCCTCCGCTGGCTCAGGTCCGCGGGGGCCAGGGCCAAACGGCTCCTTCAGCGGGAGAACCGTCTTCTCCGAGGGCGGGTGTACTGGGGGAGTGTGGATGAATGGGCCTTTGGCCGGGGCCCCAAGGGGTACGGGTACCTTTACTTTGAGGCTTGGACGGGTTGCCCGCTGTGGGGAGACCTTGGCCATCGGCGGCGTTACGAGCGGGTGCGGGAGCTCCTTTGGAGGTTACCTCCAAGGCTGGGGGTGGTTTCGGACGGGGCGCAGGAGGTAGGGGAGGCGTTGGGCTGGTTGGGGGCGGAGGCTGCTTTGGGGCCCGGTGCGCTTTCCACCTGATGCGGGAGGTACGGGCCAAGGTGGACCGGAAGGCGTGGGGGGAGATACGGGAGGGTCTGAGGGTGCTGCGGGGGCTTGGGCCTGGGGAGAGGGAGGCGTTCTTTTGGAAGGAGCTTCTGCCCCGGTGGGGTAAGGCCTTGGAGGGCTGGGTGCGGGGCTTGGGAGGGGTTGCAGGAGGCTTGGGGGGCCGAGGTACCGCCTCCTTGGACAAACAACGTGGCGGAGGTAGGGCATGGGCGATTGTGGCGGCGGCGCAGGCGGAGGGTGTTGCGGAGCCTGGAGGTGGGGGAATCCTGGTTGATGGTGGGGCTTTACCGGATGCGGCATCGGCGGATTGGGGAAAAGAGCCCCTGGGAAAGGCTTACGGGAACTCTTTCCCCAGAGTGCTGGTGGAGGCCCCTGGTGGGGAGGATAAAAGGGTCAACTCAAAACTTGCACCTCCCGCATATCCCGCATAAACCTTCACCCCCTCCCCCGGCGGCCAGAGACCCAGGGCATAGAGCTCCCGCAGGGCGACCTGCACCACGAGCTCAGGCAAGAGAACCCGCGCCGCCCGCTCCCTGGCCTCCCGCCAGCTTCCTTCCCCTCCATGCCCACCCAGTGGGCCAACAGGTAGGCCAGAAGGGAAAGCACCAGAAAACGGTGCACCCCCAAAGCCGTCCGCTGCCCAAACTGCCCCAGGGAGAACTCGCTTTTCGCGGCGCGGAAGAAGTGCTCTATGGCAAACCGCCTCTTTCCCCAAGTGAGCGCCGTCCGGGGCGTGGCGGGAAAGGTGGCCACCACGTACCGCCACTCCCAGCCCCCTTGGGGCAGGGGGTAGCGGTACCAGGCCACCCAGACCGGGAAGGAAAGCCCCCAAAGGTAGACCCGGCTCCCCCTGCCGCCTGAGGTCCCCCAAGCCTCCCCCCTTCCCGCAGCCTCCGGTCCCGCCGCATCCCCACCACCGCTTCAAAACCCAACCGCTTCACCCCGAAAAGGAACCGGGTGGTGCCAAAGGCCGCATCCGCGGCCACCCGTATCCGGAAGGCCCGGCGCATCCAGGGGGGCAGAGAGGCCAGGAGGCTTAGGGCCAGGCGGGAGAGGGCCTTCTCCCCCTTGCCCCGCCAGAGGCGGTAGGCCCAAGGGATGCGGAGGTCTCCGTAGACGAGGTAGAGGACCACCAGATGGAGTCCCCACTTGCCGTGAAAAAGGAGAGGGGCAGGGCCTGGAAACGGCCCCGCTTCTCCAGAGTGACTAGGTCCAGGACCACCAGGAGACGGGGCTTGGGGCCTTTTTTCTTTCTGGCCCGGTCCAGGGCTTTCTCGGCCTCTTTTCTTGCCAGGCGGATGAGAGCGCGGGTGGGCCAGGGGTAGCGGTTGAGGAAGCGAGAGAGGGCGGAGGGGGACTTGACCTGGCTGTGCTGGGGTCTGGCCTTGCCGTGGCCGTGGAGGAGGAGCAAGAGCAGGGCCTTGAGGGATTCCTGGAGGTGGGGGCTTGGCAAAAGGGCCAGGAGGGTCCAAAGTAGGGACAGGGCCGCTTGGGTCATGGCACCCGTCATCAGACGGGAAACCAGCGGCCCCTTTCAAGTGGTCCTGGCGCATAGGTATCCCCAGGGTGCATAAGTGCAAGTTTTGAGTCAACCGACTTTTTTACATGAGTCCCTACCACTACATCATTGTCAATCATTACCGTGAGGTGCTACAATGAAGAGTACTGCGGGGGAGGTATGCCCAAGAAAGAGAAAAAACGACTTCAGGTGGTCATCAGCGAGGACCAGGACGCGCTACTCACCAAAGCCGCCTACGAGCTCTCCAGCCCCGAGCGCCTGGTTTCGAAGTCCGAAGTCGTGCGCCTCGCCATCCAGAAGATCGCCCGGGAGATCGAGGAAGGCAAAGCGGACCTCGCCGAGCTCCTCAAGACCCTCGCGGAAGAAGAGCACGAGGAGCAAGAGGCCTAATCCCCGCCGAACGGCCCAAGCTGCATCCGGTACAATTGGGCCGTGAAGCGGCTTGCCGGTCGGTACCGTCTCCTCGAGCCCCTCGGTGAAGGGGGAATGGCCGAGGTCTGGAAGGCCCACGACGACCGCGTAGACCGCGACGTCGCCGTCAAGCTTCTCTACCCCCACGTACACCCCGCCGAACGCCAGCGCTTCGCCCGCGAAATCCAAGCCCTCTCCCGCCTCAACCATCCCGGCGTCGTCCACATCTACGACCTCGGCGAAGAGGAAGGCCGCACCTTCTTCGTGATGGAGCTCGTCGAAGGCGGCAGCTTCGACCGACTCGGCCCCTACGAGCACGGCCCCGAAGGCCTCCGCCTCCTCGAGGCCGCCCTCCGCGTCCTCGAGGCCCTCGAGTACCTGCACGGCCAGGGGGTCATCCACCGCGACCTCACCCCCCGCAACATCCTCACCACCCGGGAAGGCCACCCCAAAGTCATGGACTTCGGCCTCGCCTACCTGACCGACGCCACGCGGCACTTCACCCGCACCGGCTACACCCTCGGCACCCCCCAGTACATGGCCCCGGAGCAAGCCAAAGGCGCACCCCTCACCCCCCAGGCCGACCTGTACAGCTTCGGCGCGGTCCTCTACCGCACCCTCACCGGACGCCCTCCCTTCGAGGGCGAAAACGACCAAGCGATCCTTTACCAGCACGTCTACGAACCCCCCCCTCCCCCACAAGCCCAGAACCCCGCGATTCCCGACGCCCTCGCGCGCTTCGTGACCCGGCTGCTCGCCAAAACCCCCACGGAACGCCCCGCCAACGCCGCCCTCGCGCACGCTCAGCTCGCCCGGATCATCCAAACCCTCAAGGAAGAACTCTACGGAACGGCCCGCGCCGGCGCGAACCGCAGCGGGCACTACCCCGACGGCCCCCCGGACCCCGAGCGGCTCCAACTCGCGGGCAGCCTCAAGCTTGGCGGTGAGGTCGCCTGGCCTGCCGAACCCGTCGCGCACGAAGGCATCCTAGCCCTCGGCACCAGCGCCCACGAACTCCTCCTGATCCGCACCCATCCCCTGCGCCTCGAGGCCCGCCTGCCCGCCAAGGACGAGGTCACCGCCCCTGCCCTGCTCGCCCCGGATCGCGTAGCGTACGCTTCTTGGGACGGCGCTTTCCGCGTGTGGGACCCCGAGCGCCGCGCGGAACACCACGCTTACGAGACCCGCGCCGAGATCACCGCCAGCCCCCTTTCGGCTGCGGGCCTCACCTACGTGCCCAGCCGCGACGGCCACCTGTACGCCCTGGACCTCCAGGGTGCGGTGCGCTGGGCCTTTGAGGCCGGCGGGCACCTTACCGCCGGCCCCACCCTGTACCGCGGCTTGCTCTTCATAGCGAGCGAGAACGGCTGGATGTACGCCCTGGACCCCCCCACGGGCCAGTTGCGCTACAAGGTCGAAACCGGCCCCATTCACGCGCACCTGCCCGCCGCGGACGGGGTGCTCATCCTCCCCACCTGGGCCGGTGAGGTGCACGGGTTCGATCCCCTCCGGCGCGAGGTGCTCTGGACGTACGACGTGGAGGGCGAGCTCTGGGGCAGCCCCGCCGTCGGGCACGGCCGGGTCTACGTCGGCGGGTGGAGCGGCGTCCTGTACGCCCTGGACCTCCGCACCGGGGACGAGGTGTGGCGCGCGGAGCTCGGCCGCCTGACCGCGAGCCTCTCCCTCGCGCAGAATCACCTGTACGCCGCCACGGAGGACGGCCGCCTCATCGCCTTTCGCGCCGCTACCGGCGAGGTGGTTTGGCAGGCCGAGGGGATGGGCCCCATCCAGGCCGCGCCCTTCCCCTACCGGGACGCCCTTTACGTGGCGGACCTGTCGGGGACGCTCTACGTGTTCCGCGAGGGGTAACGCTCCCCGTCCCCAGCGCGTGCACAGCAACAGGAGCGCCAAGGCCACTCTCCACGCCGCCCCTCTCTGAGAGCGAAGAAGCGGTTGGTTGCAGGGGAAAACCCAAAGCAAGCGGCCGCCTCATCCTGCCCTCTTCTTCGCGGGGACGCAATCATTTTATCGATTTGATTCTAGAGCACTTCCATTTAATATCAATGCTCCGAACGAGGCAACCACACCTCGAATGATCCGCGGTTCCCCCCTCGATTAACTCCGCGTTTACCTCGAGGTCCTACCCTCGAAGCTGGAGGTGAGCGCAATGCCGAAACCCAAGTGGCTCGCAGCTACCCTAGCCGTACTGGCCGTTTCGTTCGGCCTGGCCGCGCACGACCCGCTCGCCGAGGTGCGCGCGGCCCTCGCCCAGTACCTGCCGGCCGCGTACCTCGAAGCCCCCACCCCCGAACGTATCGAGCACGTCCAGGACCCCCTCCAGCGGGGGCTGCTCTGGCTGTACTACGCGAGCGAGGTCCTGGCCGAGCTGGAGGCGGCACACCCCGACCTGGAGACCTACCAGGCGGCCCTCGCGCGGGCGGCCGAGGCCCTGGAGGCCGCCGGTTCCCGTAGCGAGGAGGTGGTCGCGATCGTGGACGAGGCCACACGCCGCCACCTGGAGGTCCTCGAGGCCCTCCTGAACCGGGTGCCTCCCGAAGCCCAGGAGGCCCTCGCGCGGGCGGTCGAGGCCTCGAGCCGGGGGAACGCTGAGGCGACCGAAGCGGTCGCCAGGCGCGGCCACCCCGAACCGGAGGAGGAGGACACCCCGGGCTCGGAGGAGGACCACCCTACGCGCCCCGAGCCCCCGGAACCGCCAGCCCCGCACCGCCCGTAGGCGCTTCCTAGGAGGCCCGGCGGTTCTCGCCGGGCCTCGGCTCTCTCACACGCGAGTTTTAGAAAACCCCTTTTACGGGGCCTCATTCTTAGCCAAACGCAGGGCTTCCCTGCCCTGTTCTGAGATCTCCCAGATCCCGTAGGGAGAATCGGACTTCATCAGGCCTTCCCGGACCAAGGCATTCCGGCACCACTGGGCCGTATTGCGCCAACGCGCCGACCGCGGATCCGAGGGCAGCGGCTGGTAGTCATACTCATTGAGGACATGCGCCATCTTTTGCTGCACGCGCTCCAGCACATCGTTGACAGGTGCGCTCCCCCCCAATTCCACGAGGGCCTCGAGGATCGGTTGGCGGAAGGCGTTCTCTGGCGTACGCAACCCACGAGAAAGCCGGTCACGCGTCTTGCGCTTGGAGGGCTTCTTCCCCACCCCAACCTGACGTGAGAATAGGGCTTGCCACTCCTGGTCAAGCGGAGCGCACATTAGCGCACTCCGGCCCTCCACCAGGATGAGGACCTAGGCCGATCTTCCCCCTCTCCCACGGTCCTTGGGCAAGGACGGGCTTGAGAGGCGAGAGATCTCCCGGCACCTCTCGCCCAAGGAGGGGAAGAAAGAGGCCTACCCGCAAGACTCGCCAGGGATTAACGCCGTAGAAGTTCCTTCCCTCGGTTGACTTCTTGCGGCTCCCCGGCTCGCCTCGCGGGCTTGACAGAAGCTCCAAAGCTCGCTTTGCCTTTCCGATCTCCCTCGTGAGGCGATTTCTCAGGTAAGGATTCTTCTCATGCTTCCTCCGCGCTTGAAGGTCTCGGCGTAGCTTTTCGTAAAAGGCCTTGGCCTGCTCTTGGAAAACCTCGTCCTGAAGAAGCTTCTCGTAGGCCTTAGGGAGTTCTTCCTTAAAACCGAGAGCCCTCCGCCCGATCACGTAGGCGGCCGCCGCGTCCTTGGAGAGGGAAAGCAAAGGGGCGTACTTCAGCATCCCGATGATGGAGGTGTCGGCGGGGTTCACCTGGATGGCCTCCACGCCTTTTTTCTTCGCCAAAGCGTGGATCTTCCGCAGGAGGGAAGCGTACGCGAAGCGGTGCTGCTTCCCGCGGAAGAAACGCCCAGAACCGTCGCCCCTCCGGGACTTGCGCAGGTACTTGAGGCGTTCCGTGGCGATGGCGACACCGTTAGCTAAGGCGAAATCCGCTACCTCGTGGGCCACCCTCCAGAGGAGGATCTCCTTGGCCCCACGGTTGGGAGCCCGGTCCACCCCTTCCAGGGAGATCGTAAAGCGGTGCCTCAGGTTTCCGTCGGGACGCACCAGGGCCAGGGCGAGGTGGTAGGGATCGGCGTTCACGTCCAGGGCGAGTACGCCCTTCTCCTTGGTGGCCGCCAAAGGTGGCAAGGCTTCTTCCCAGGTGATGTGAGCGTAGACTCCCCCGTCCCTAAGCCTCAGCTCCACGTTGTAGGCCTCGGAAGCATAGATCCTCTCAAGGAGCTTCCCCAGGTCGGGGTGGGAGGTCTTCACCAGGGCCTTGACGTGGGGGCCGTTCCCGAGGTTGATCCAGAGCCACAGGGCCCCGTCCCTGACCACGAGCCGCAGGTTGAGGTTTCCGCCCTTTGTCTTGTCCCCCGGGAGTACAGAAGCCCTTGCCGCTTCTCCCTCCACTTCCGTTTCCTCTGCCCGAGGAGCTTGAGGCTGTGCCTGTTGGAGAGGGAGAGAAAAAGCCGCCTCCCGCCGAAGACCACCTTCTTGGGGTTCACCCCAAGCTCCCGGGCGGAGTCCAGGACGCCTTGCGCCTTCAGGACGGCGTCGTCAGCGTAGCGGGTGTTGAGGCCGAAGAGGGTGCAGAGGGGCCCATCCCGCCGCTTGAGTTCCTCGCGGGGCTTCCCCTCCAGAAGCCGGTTGTAGGCGAAGCGCACGGCGGAAGAAAACCTACGCATGAGGTCCAGGACCGCCCGCTTGTCCTCTTGGGAAAGGAAGACGAGCTTGGCCTGGACGCCCACGTAGAACGCCTCTTTATTGGAGGGCTTCCTTTTCCCCCGCATGAAACCTCCTGAGAAGAGGCTTCACTTGAGCGTTAGTGTAGCCTGTTAGCGGCTATTTTCCAACTGTTTGAACCTCCTGAAGACGACGGACTTTTTCCCGAAACTCCTCCAGCTGAGTTGCTTCCTCGAGGATTTTACTCGCCTTTTCATCGTCTTTCTGGCGAAACGCTTCGGCACCCGACTCATTTAACTCAAAACTTGCACCTCCCGCATATCCCGCATAAACCTTCACCCCCTCCCCCCGGCGGCCAGAGACCCAGGGCATAGAGCTCCCGCAGGGCGACCTGCACCACGAGCTCAGGCAAGAGAACCCGCGCCGCCCGCTCCCTGGCCTCCCGCCAGCTTCCTTCCCCCTCCATGCCCACCCAGTGGGCCAACAGGTAGGCCAGAAGGGAAAGCACCAGAAAACGGTGCACCCCCAAAGCCGTCCGCTGCCCAAACTGCCCCAGGGAGAACTCGCTTTTCGCGGCGCGGAAGAAGTGCTCTATGGCAAACCGCCTCTTTCCCCAAGTGAGCGCCGTCCGGGGCGTGGCGGGAAAGGTGGCCACCACGTACCGCCACTCCCAGCCCCCTTGGGGCAGGGGGTAGCGGTACCAGGCCACCCAGACCGGGAAGGAAAGCCCCCAAAGGTAGACCCGGCTCCCCTGCCGCCTGAGGTCCCCAAGCCTCCCCCCTTCCCGCAGCCTCCGGTCCCGCCGCATCCCCACCACCGCTTCAAAACCCAACCGCTTCACCCCGAAAAGGAACCAGGTGGTGCCAAAGGCCGCATCCGCGGCCACCCGTATCCGGAAGGCCCGGCGCATCCAGGGGGGCAGAGAGGCCAGGAGGCTTAGGGCCAGGCGGGAGAGGGCCTTCTCCCCCTTGCCCCGCCAGAGGCGGTAGGCCCAAGGGATGCGGAGGTCTCCGTAGACGAGGTAGAGGACCACCAGATGGAGTCCCCACTTGCCGTGAAAAAAGGAGAGGGGCAGGGCCTGGAAACGGCCCCGCTTCTCCAGAGTGACTAGGTCCAGGACCACCAGGAGACGGGGCTTGGGGCCTTTTTTCTTTCTGGCCCGGTCCAGGGCTTTCTCGGCCTCTTTTCTTGCCAGGCGGATGAGAGCGCGGGTGGGCCAGGGGTAGCGGTTGAGGAAGCGAGAGAGGGCGGAGGGGGACTTGACCTGGCTGTGCTGGGGTCTGGCCTTGCCGTGGCCGTGGAGGAGGAGCAAGAGCAGGGCCTTGAGGGATTCCTGGAGGTGGGGGCTTGGCAAAAGGGCCAGGAGGGTCCAAAGTAGGGACAGGGCCGCTTGGGTCATGGCACCCGTCATCAGACGGGAAACCAGCGGCCCCTTTCAAGTGGTCCTGGCGCATAGGTATCCCCAGGGTGCATAAGTGCAAGTTTTGAGTTAAACTATTCGTCACCATTTCGATCTCCTCTAGAAGGATTTCAAAGGCTTCGTTAACCTCATTTTTGTCCATGCACCCCTCCTGACAATCGGTGCCCTGTTTGTGCATTCCGTACACCACTTTATATTCCATTTCGCGATACTTTCGCAATCAATGCTTGTTAGTCCGGGTGGATGTCCTCAGATCCCCATTAGGGGCTTGCTTTCTTTAAGTGCCGGCCCTACCCCCATGCAATTAAAACGCCCCAGGTCGATCGACCTGGGGTGCTTCCCAACGTGGTGGGCGGTGACGGACTCGAACCGCCGACCCCCTGCTTGTAAGGCAGGTGCTCTAGCCAGCTGAGCTAACCGCCCCTTCAGCGGAGTTTTTGCGTCCCTGACGGCACAGACCGCCTCGAGACTCCCGCTTATCCAGGATACGATACGCCCCCGGGCTTTGCAATAGAACACCCCCGCCCTGGGCGGGGGGCTCCGCACCATTAGGTTTACGCGCGCGTCTGAGCGGTTTCTTCTTGCTCGGCGATGTAGCGCTCCGCGACCATCGCTGCGCGGGTTCCCGCGCCGACGCTCGTGGTGAGCTGGCGGTAGATGGGGTCCGCCACGTCCCCCGCGGCGAAGACGCCCGGCACGGAGGTGTAGACCTCGTCCGTGACCTTGATGTACCCGTCGGGGCGAAGCTCGAGCACCCCCTTGAGGTAAGCGGTGTTGGGCTCGTGCCCGATGAAGATGAAGACCCCGTCCGTCTCGTAGACGTACTCTTCCCCGGTCTTGAGGTTCTTGACCTTGACGCCGGTTACCTGGTCCTCGCCGAGGATCTCGGTGACGACGTGGCTCCAGAGGAAGTCGATCTTGGGGTTGTTGAAGGCGCGGGCCTGAGCGACCTTGTTGGCGCGGAGCTCGTCGCGCCGGTGGATGATCGTGACCTTCTCGGCGAACTTGGTGAGGAAGAGGCCCTCCTCAACCGCCGCGTCCCCGCCGCCCACGACGACGACGCGCTTGCCTTTGTAGAAGAAACCATCGCAGGTAGCGCAGGTGGAGACGCCGCGCCCGTAGAACTTGTCCTCGCCGGGCACACCCAGCCTCCGGGGGTTCGCGCCACTCGCTACGATGACGGCCTTCGCGCGGTAGGTGCGCTCAAACCCCCGCACGAGGAAGCCGTCCTCCGTGCGCTCGAGGCCCTGGACCTCGTCCATGACGATCTCCGCCCCGAACTTTTGGGCTTGCTCGGCCATGCGCTGGGCGAGCTCGGGGCCGGAGATACCTTCGGGGAAGCCGGGGTAGTTCTCGACCTCCTCGGTCTGGGCGATCTGCCCGCCGGGAAGGCCTTTTTCGATGATGACGGTCTTGAGTTCCGCACGGCCCGTGTAGATGCCGGCCGTGAGGCCCGCCGGCCCCCCGCCGATGATGACCACGTCGTAAGCGTCGTCCTGGGGTTTGGTTCCGCCGTGTTCGCCGATCTTGAACTCCATATGCGCCTCCCGTGCCTTCCGGCACAACCGCCCACAGTATATACCCCCCGTGGGGTATTGACGTATGGCTCATTACATTGGAAGGGGGTGGGGATCAAAGAAAAGGAATGGCCCGAGCCGCTCTGGTGACCCCAGGGGGATTCGAACCCCCGTTACCGCCGTGAGAGGGCGGCGTCCTAGGCCACTAGACGATGGGGCCGTGATGCGGCTCGGGCCTTTGGTGGTGACCCCTACGGGACTCGAACCCGTGCCGCCGCCTTGAAAGGGCGGTGACCTAACCGCTAGTCGAAGGGGCCACTTGGCTGGGGCGCGTGGACTCGAACCACGACCGGCGGATCCAGAGTCCGCTGTCCTGCCATTAGACGACGCCCCACCAGGGGTCCTGGCTCCCGCCAGGCAGGCATTATGGTACAACGAGTGCCCCGCTTTGGCAAGCCCTTATCGGCCACCCCCCCAAGATGCCTGGGGACCACTGCCCCCACGGCCCTTACCCGGGGCCGGCGGGCCCCACAAAAGCCTCCCGCCCAACGCCGCGCCCAGGGTGTTTCACGTGAGGCACGCACCCGGCCCTCACCAGGGCCGGATCCCCCCAGGAACTCCGCCCGTCCGCACCGCGCGGAGGGGCAGCGCGTGCCTTTGGGCCCACACCTCCCACGCCTCGGCCGGGCGCTCCCGGAACCAGGCTATGACCTCGAGCCACACCGGGTTCTCCGGCCGCGCGGGGGTGAAGGCCGCGTCCCGCCACGCCGCCTTCCCGGCCGCTTGGCAGAACCGCGCCCACAGGTGCGGCTCGAGCGCGGCGAGGGCCACCCGCCCTTGGGCGGCGGGGTACACTCCGTAGCACACCACGCTCCCGTCCAGGTACGGGATCGGGGGGTAGGCGAACACCCGGGGGGCGATCTCGAGGTGCACCGGGTAGAACCCGCCCCCGCGGCGTACGCCCTCGAGGACGGCGAGGGCCGCCCAGAGGGCGCCGGTCACGTCCGCGAGCTGGGCGTGGGGCCAGGCCGCCTCGAGGCGCTCGAGGAGGCCGGCGGCCGCGAGGTAGGTGAGGTCGTGGCCGGGCGCGTCTCGAAGGGCGGGGTCGGGATGGCCGGCGAGGCGCACGTACACGAGGCGGGGGTTTATGGACAACAGCGCGTCCGGTCCGACGCCGAGGCGTTCCATCACGCCGGGGCGGTTGTTCTCGATGAGGGCGGTAGCTTCGCGCACGAGCTCGGCGAGGCGCGCGCGGCCCGCGGGGTGCTTGAGGTCGCAGATCTCCTCGGTCTTTTCGGCGTTCAGCCAGGCGTGGGTCTTGGGCGCGAGGCGCGCTAGGGGGTCCCCCTGGGGGGGGAGGAGGCGGTGGACACGCCACCCCATCGCGCCGAGGATCTTGGCCGCGAGGGGGCCGGGCAGGAGCCGGGTGAGGTCCAGGAGGAGGGGGGCGGTCATGCTCACCTCGGGGGCAGGCGGAGCGCACCGTCCAGTCGGATCACCGCGCCGTTGAGCATGGGGTTCTCCACGATGTGCGCCACAAGCGCCGCGTACTCCTCCGGCCGACCGAGCCGCGCGGGGAAGGGCACCTGCTGAGCGAGGGCGGCCCGGGCGGGCTCGGGAAGACCGTGGAGCATGGGGGTGTCGAAGATGCCGGGCGCGATCGTCACGACGCGGATCCCGTGCCGCGCGAGCTCGCGGGCCGCGGGGAGGGTCAAGGCGGCCACGCCGCCCTTAGCGGCGCTGTAGGCGGCCTGGCCGACCTGGCCTTCGAAGGCCGCGACGGACGCGGTATTTATGATGACGCCGCGCTCCCCGTCCGCGTTCGGAGGGTTGTCCTTCATGGCCCAGGCCGCGAGGCGCAGCGCGTTAAAGGTCCCGACGAGGTTGACCTGCACCACGCGGGCGAAGGCCTCGAGGTCGTGGGGCCCCTCCCGGCCCAGGATCTTCTCGGCGAGGGCGATGCCGGCGCAGTTCACGAGCACGGCGAGGGGGGCGCGCGCTTGGGCTTGGTGCAGCGCGGCCGCGACCGCCTCGGGGTCGGTCACGTCGGTTGGCACGAAGGCCGCGTTCCCTCCAAGCGCCGCGGCCAGGGCCTCGCCCTCGAGGTCCAGGTCCGCGATCACCACAAACGCTCCCAACGCCGCCATCCGCCGGGCGGTGGCCGCCCCGAGCCCGGAGGCCCCGCCGGTCACGAGTACGCTCCTCCCTTGCAGCTCCATCCCGTCCTCCCTAAAGGCGTTCGATCACGGTGGCCGTGGCCATCCCGTGCCCGATGCACATCACCTGAAGCCCGAACCGCCCATCCCGTTGCTCGAGGGCGTGCACGAGCTTGGTCATAAGGACCGCGCCCGTGGCGCCCAGGGGGTGCCCGTGCGCGATCGCGCCGCCGGCGGGGTTGACGCGCTCCAGGTCCGCCCCCACCGCTTCCGCCCAGGCCAGCACTACGCTGGCGAAGGCCTCGTTGATCTCGATCACGTCGATGTCCGCAAGGGTCAACCCCGCGCGCTCGAGGGCCCGGCGCGTGGCGGGGATCACCTCGAGGAGCTGCAGGGTGGGGTCCCCCGCCACGACCACCCGGCTCCGAAACCGCGCGCGGGGCCGGAACCCGTCGGCCTCGGCGACCGCGCGGTCCCCGATGAGGACGGCCGCCGCGCCGTCCGAGATCTGGCTCGAGTTCCCCGCGGTCACCCTCCCGTCCGGACGGAAGGCCGGGGGGAGGGCGCGCATCTTCTCGAGGTCCGGCGCGAAGCGGATGCCTTCGTCGTGCTCGAGGAGAAAGGGCCGCCCCTCGGCGTCCAGTCCCTCCACGGGAACGAGCTGGGGGGCGTAGTGGCCGGCCCGGGTGGCCGCCGCGGCGCGCCGGTGGCTTTCGTACCCGTAGGCGTCGAGCGCTTCGCGCGTGAGGCCGTAGCGCAGGGCGATGCGTTCGGCGGACTCGCCCTGGTGCACGAGCTCGTACCGGGCGAACAGGTCCGGGTTCAACCGCTCGAACCCCCCGCCGATGTCGCTGAACATGGGGGCACGCGTCATGCTCTCCACCCCGCCCGCGATCACGTAGCGGGCGTCCCCCGCCGCGACGGCCTGCGCGGCGAAGTGGATGGCCTGCTGGCTCGAGCCGCACATGCGGTTGAGGGTGACGGCGGGAACGGTCTCGGGCAGGTCGGACAGCAGGACCGCAAGCCGCCCCACGTTCGCGCCTTGCTCGCCGGCTTGGGTCACGCACCCGGTGATCACGTCCTCCACCCGGTGCGGCTCGAGGCCCGCGCGGCGCACGAGGGCGTTCAGGGCGTGGGCATAAAGCGCGTCCGGCCGCACCTCGCGCAGGGCGCCGTTCCGCTTGCCGATCGGGGTGCGTACCGCCTCCAGGATCACGGGTTCGCCCATCACAACCTCCCCACGAGTTCGCGCGTCATGATGACGCGCTGGATCTCCGAGGTGCCCTCGTAGATCTGCAGGAGTTTCGCGTCGCGCATGAGTTTCTCGACGGGGTACTCGGGGCTGTACCCGTACCCGCCGTGGATCTGGACCGCTTCGAGGGCGGCTTGCATCGCGTGGTCCGCGGCGAAGGCCTTGGCGTACGCGGCCTCGAGGGTGTTGGGCTGGCCTTGGTCGGCCTTCCAGGCGGCGTGGTAGGTGAGGAGCCGCGCGGCCTGGGTGTGCATCCCCATCTCCGCGAGCTTGAACCCCACCCCCTGGAAGCGCGCGATGGGCTGGCCGAACGCGGTGCGCTGCGTAGCGTAGCGCAGGGCTTCGTCCAGGGCGCGCTGGGCGAGGCCGACCGCGAAGGCCGCGACCATGGGGCGGCTATGGTCGAAGACGCGCATCGCGAGCTTGAACCCCTCGCCCTCCCGGCCCAAGAGGGCCTCCCGGGAGAGGGAGACCTCGTCGAAGACGACCTCCGCGGCCGGGGCGGCCCGCTGCCCTAGCTTCGCGAGGGGAGGGCCGACCCGCACGCCGGGTTGCTCGCGGTCCACGAGGAAGGCGCTGATCCCGGCGTGGCCGGCCTCGGGGTCGGTCTTGGCGAAGACCACGAAGAAGTCCGCGACCGGGGCGTTGGAGATCCAGGTTTTGCGGCCGGTGAGGACGTACCCGTCCGGGGTGGGGCGGGCCCGTGTGCGGATCGCGGCGGCGTCGGAGCCCGCATGGGGCTCGGTCAGGGCGTAGGCCGCGAACCCCTCGGCGAGCCGGGCGTAGTAGCGGCGCTGCTGGGCCGGGGTGCCCGCGAGGCGCAGGGCGTCCGCCGCGAGGTTGTTGAGGAGCATCGCGGCGGCAATCCCCACGCACCCCCACGCGAGCGCTTCCGCCACCAGGACGACCTCGAGGACACCGAGGCCGCCGCCGCCGTGGGCCTCGGGCACGCGGAGGTTCACGAGCCCAAGCCGCCGCCCTTCCTCCACGATGGCCGCGGGAAACCGGCCGTTTTGGTCGTGGGCCGCCGCCTGGGGGGCGATCACCTCGCGGGCGAAGCGCTGGGCGAGGGTCTGGATCGCGCGTTGTTCGGGGGTGAGGCTAAACTCCATCACGGCCTCCTTTCGGCGCCTCGCCCAAGGCGAAGGCCGCAAAGCGCTCGGCGAGCACGGCCACGCTGAGCTCGCCCTTGGGGCGGTACCACTCGTGCGCCCAGTTCAGCGCCCCCAGGAGGTAGCGGCGGTACAACCGGGTGTCCTGAGGGGCGCGGCCTTCGCGCGCGAGTTCGTCCAGAACCTGTTGCCAGCGGGCCTCGTACGCGTCGCGCAGCGCGATCAGGCGCTCCCGGGCCTCGGGGCTCAAGGCGCGCCACTCGTAGAGGAGGACCGCGAGCGCGTCCTTCGCCGGGCCGAGGAGGGTCTCGAGGTGCGCCCGCACCAGGGCCCGGAGGCGTTCCGGGGGCGTGTCGGCGGCCGCGAGGGCCCGGTCGGCGGCCGCGATGGCCTGGCGCACCCCGTCCTCCATGACCGCGAGGAGGATCGCTTCCTTGCTTTTGAAGTGGTGGAAGAGGCTGCCGGACTGGAGACCAACCGCGTCGGCGATCTGGCGCACCGTGGTGCGCTCGAACCCCTGCGTGCGAAACAACCGAGCGGCGGCGGCCAGGATCCCGGCCCGGCGCCCCCTTGGTGTGGGGTGCATGCTCCCAGTATCAACCAAGCGCTCGCTCAAGGTCAAGGCTTGACCGAGCGTTCGCTCCACCCGGTAAGATGGGACCAACCCAAGCTCGGGAGGTACGCCATGAACGGGAACATGATGCGGTTTCCCCTTACCCTGACGCACATTCTGGAGCGGGCGGGGCAGCTTTTCGGCAAGGTCGAGATCGTCTCGCGCCTACCGGACAAGTCCCTCCACCGCTACACCTACCAGGACTTCTACCGCCGCGCCCGGGCCCTTGCGAAGGCCCTGCAACAGGCTGGCCTCCAAAAAGGCGACCGCGTGGGCACCCTGATGTGGAACCACTACGCCCACCTCGAGGCCTACTTCGGCGTCCCCGTGGCCGGGGGCGTGCTGCACACGCTGAACCTGCGGCTCCACCCCAAGGACCTGGCCTACATCATCAACCACGCCGAGGACCGGTTCCTCATCGTGGACGACATCCTCCTCCCCCTTTTGAACGCGGTGAAGGACCAGATCCGCGTGGAGCGCGTCATCGTGGTGCCCCTCACGGGCCAACCCGTCCCCGAGGGCACCCTGGACTACGAGGCCTTCCTCGAGAGCGGGCAGGGGCCGTTCACCTACCCCGAGCTCGACGAGGAGGAAGCCCTCGGCCTCTGCTACACCTCCGGCACCACCGGCCGGCCCAAGGGCGTGCTGTACTCGCACCGCGCGATCGTGCTGCACTCCCTGGCCTCCGCCTTGCCTGACGCGCTCGGCCTGAGCCAGCAGGACACCCTGCTCCCCGTGGTGCCGATGTTTCACGTGAACGCCTGGGGGCTGCCCTTCACCGCGACCCTGGTCGGCGCGAAGCAGGTCTTTCCCGGACCGCACCTGGACCCGGAGAGCCTGCTCGAGCTGTACGAGAAGGAGCAGGTCACGGTCACCGCGGGCGTGCCCACGATCTGGCTGGGCATCCTCCAAGCCCTCGAGAAACACCCCGGCCGCTGGAACCTCACCCCGGGGATGCGCATGATCGTGGGGGGGTCGGCCGCGCCGGAGGGCATGATCCGGACGTTCGACCGGTTCAACCTCCGGGTCATCCACGCCTGGGGCATGACCGAGCTGAGCCCCTTGGGCACCGTCAGCCAACTGAAGTCCTACCTCAAAGACCTCCCGGAGGACGCGCAGTACGCCTACCGGGCCAAGCAGGGCCTGCCCGCGCCGCTCGTCGAGGTGCGCGTGGTGAACGACGCGGGCGAGGCCCCCTGGGACGGCCGCACCATGGGGGAGCTGCAGGTGCGCGGGCCGTGGGTCGCGGCGGGCTACTACAACCGCCCCGACGCCGCCGACAGCTGGAGCGAGGACGGCTGGTTCCGCACCGGGGACGTGGCCACGATCGACCCCGAAGGGTACGTGAAGATCACGGACCGCACCAAGGACCTGGTCAAGTCGGGCGGGGAGTGGATCAGCTCGGTGGACCTCGAGAACGCCCTCATGGCCCACTCCGCCGTGGCGGAAGCCGCGGTGATCGCGGTGCCGCACCCCAAGTGGGGCGAGCGCCCCCTGGCGGTGGTGGTCCTCAAGGAAGGCCAGCACGCCACCCCCGAGGCCCTCAGGGAGTTCCTCGCCCCCCAGTTCGCCAAGTGGTGGCTGCCGGACGCCTTCGTCTTCGTGGACGAGATCCCGCGCACCTCGACCGGAAAATTCCTGAAAGCCGCGCTGCGCGAGCGGTTCAAGGACTGGCGGTGGGAGGAAGCCGAGGCCTAACCCCCGCATAATGAAGGCATGACGCCCGCCGCCCTCGCCCTGCTCCGCCTCGTCCTCTGGCTCCTCCCCTTCCTCCTCGGCTACCTCGCCGCGCGGAGCGGGCGGGGGCGGGTGTTTTGGGGGCTGGTCCTGGCCGGGGCCCTACTGGGCCTCGCGGTGCGCCCCTTCCCCCTAGGGATCGCGCTCCTCGCGCTGGGCCTGTTGGCCGGCTACCCCCTGGGCCGCAAGGCGCGGGGCTGACCCGGCCGCGGCCTGATGGTAGAATCGGGAACGTTATGGACGTGAAGGCGCTCGAAGCGCGACTCGACGCCCTAAGGGGGTATCTTTGACATCCCCGCCAAGGAACGCCGCCTGGCCGAGCTCGAGGCCGAACTGAACGACCCGAACCTCTGGAACGACGCCGAGCGCGCCCGACGCATCAGCCAGGAGGCCGCCCGGATCCGCCGCACGGTCGAGACCTACCGCACCCTCGAGGCCGACCTCGAGGGCCTCGTGGAGCTGTGGAACGAGCTCGATCCGGAGGAGCGCGAGGCGCTCGCGGGGGAGGCCGAGGAGGCCCAGAAGAAGCTCGAGGCGCTCTACCACGAGACGCTCCTGACCTTCCCCCACGCGGAGAAGAACGCGATCCTCACGATCCAGCCGGGTGCGGGAGGGACGGAGGCCTGCGACTGGGCGGAGATGCTCTTGCGTATGTACCGGCGGCTCGCGGACCGGCTGGGCTTTAGCGTGGAGGTGGTGGATGTCACGCCCGGCGCGGAGGCCGGGATCGATTACGCGCAGATCATCGTGCGCGGGGAGAACGCGTACGGCCTCCTCTCGGTGGAGAACGGCGTGCACCGCCTGGTCCGCCCCTCGCCCTTTGACGCTTCGGGCCGGCGGCACACCTCGTTCGCCGGGGTGGAGGTCATGCCCGAGGTGGACGACACCGTGGAGGTCGAGATCAAGCCCGAGGACCTGCGCATCGACGTGTTCCGCAGCCAAGGGCACGGCGGCCAGGGCGTGAACACCACGGACAGCGCGGTGCGGATCGTGCACCTGCCCACCGGGATCATCGTGACCTGCCAGAACACGCGCAGCCAGCACAAGAACAAGGAGATCGCCCTAAAGGTCCTCAAGTCCCGGTTGTTCCAGCTCGAGTGGAAGAAGAAGCAGGAGGAGCTCGCGAAGCTGCGCGGCGAGGTGAAGCCGATCGAGTGGGGCAGCCAGATCCGCAGTTACGTCCTGGACAAGCAGTACGTCAAGGACCACCGCACCGGCCTGATGCGGCACGACCCGCAGAACGTCCTGGACGGGGACATCGAGGATTTCATCTGGGCGGGGCTCGAGTGGAAGGCCGGCCGGCGCGAGGCGGTCGCGGCGGATACGGACGAGGAAGAATAGCCCCAAGCGCCCCCGCACCGTTCGGGCCGCGGCCCGGACGGTGCGCGTTTGGAGCGACCGGGCATATACTTGTATGAGGGTAAGGAGGAAGCATGCGCAGATCCAGCACGTACGGGTGGGGTTGGGCGTTGATCATCCTCGGCGCGGCGCTGTTGCTGGATAATCTGGGGTGGCTCGACTTCAGCTTCTTCTTCCCCATCGCCCTGATCCTCCTCGGGATCTACCTCCTCCAACGCCGCGAGCCGGTCCCACTCTCCCCCGAGCCCCCCGCGCAAGGCGTCGGCCAAGGCAACACCGCAGCCCAGCCGGTGGCGGTCGAGTCCAGCGCCGAGCCCTACCTCTACCACGCGGCGACCTTCGCCAAGACCGCGCTGAAAAGCCATGCCTCGGCCTTCAAAGGGGGAAACGTACAGGCGGTGTGTGGCAAGGCGGTGCTCGATCTGCGCGAGGCGCGGCTCGCCGAGCAGCGAGCGGTGCTGAACGTGTCGGTGGTGTGCGGCTCCGTGCGCCTCATGATCCCGGCAGGCTGGCGCGTGGAGGTGACGGCTCCAGTCATACTGGGGCAGGTGCAGCCAGTGGGCGCCCCGCCCCCGACCGACCCCGACGCGCCCGTGCTGCGCCTTCCAGGGTTCGTTCTTCTTGGCACGATCGAGGTGGCGCGCACCTCGCGCGAGGCGCGCACGGAGGAGGACCTGGACGCCACCCCATAGCCCCCCCCACCCACCCTCCGAAGGCTGCGCTACACTAGAGGCCATGCGGGGCAGACGCTCCCTCGGCGCGGTCTACACACCGGACGAGCTCGTCCGGTTCATGCTTTCCCTGGTGCGCCGCCCCGTCACCCCCGACTGGCGAGTCCTCGAGCCAGCCTGCGCGAGCGCCCCGTTCCTTAGGGCGTTTGCGGAGCGGTACGGTCCGGTGGCGGAGCTCGTGGGGGTGGAGCTCGACCCGGAAGGCGCCCGGGGGTTTGCGGTACCAGGAGCGCGCCTCGTGCACGCGGATTTCCTGCTCTGGGAGCCAGCGGAGCGCTTCGACCTCATCCTGGGAAACCCCCCCTACGGGATCATCGGGGTACCCGGCCATTACGCGATGCACGCGCTTCGCGAGGCGAAACGCGCCTACCGCGCGAAGTTCCAGACCTGGTACGGGCGGTACAACGTGTACGGTGCGTTCATCGAGCACGCCGTCAACCTCCTCAAGCCCGAAGGGGAGCTCGTCTACGTGGTGCCCGCGAGCTGGATGATCCTCGAGGAGTTCAAGCGCCTGCGGGAATTCCTCGCCGCGCACGGCACCCTCGAGGTGCACTACCTGGGCCGCGCGTTTCCCGGCGTGCGCGTGACCGCGGTGGTGCTGCACTTCACCAAGGCCCGCCCGGGAGAGCTGCGCCTGTGGGATGGGGGCCGGCTCTGGCTCGAGCGCCGGGACTACCGGGGGGAGTGGATCCGGTTCGAGACCCCGGAGACCCGGGCCTTCGAGGCAGCGAACCCCGTGCCGCTCGCCGCGGTGTTTGAGGTGCGCTTCGCGGCGCGCAGCCCGGAGTTTCGGGACCGGCCGTTCGTGCACCCCGATCCCGGTCCCGGTCGGCTGCCCGTCCTGACCGGGCGGAACCTCAAGCGGAGCTGGATCGATTACGAGACGAACCACTCGGGGTTGTGGGTGGAGCGGGAGCGGGTGGGGGAGCTCAAGCCCTTCTACCGCGTGCCGCGCGTCGTCGTGGGACACACCAAGACCCGCGGCGCCACGATCGTGGCGGCGGTGGACGCGCGGGGGTACCCGTGGCGCGAGGAGCTCCACCTGGTGCCCAAGCACCCCGTGGACCTCGAGGCGGTCGCGGCGCACCTGAACAGCCCGGAGATGCAGCGGTACGTGGCCACGCTGTACCGCGACCTGACCAAGCACCTGAACCGAAACCAGCTGTGCCGGCTTCCTCTTCCCGAGCGCTTCGCGGTGCCGGCCCTCCTCGCTCCTGTCGGCACGGGTGCATAATTCTGCAGGGTATAATCCCCTCATGAAGGGTCTGTCCGAACGCGTCACGCGCCTCAAACCGTCGGCTACGGTAGCGGTGAACGCCAAAGCCCTCGAGCTGCGCCGCCGGGGGGTGGATGTCATCGCGATGACCGCGGGCGAGCCGGACTTCGACACCCCCGAGCACATCAAGGAAGCCGCGCGTAGGGCCTTAGCCGAAGGCAAAACGAAGTACACACCCCCTGCGGGTATCCCTGAGCTGCGCGAGGCGCTCGCGGAGAAGTTCCGGCGCGAGAACGGCCTCGAGGTGAGCCCTGAGGAGACCATGGTCACGGTCGGGGGGAAGGCCGCGCTCTACAACATCTTCCAGGCCCTCATCGACCCCGGGGACGAGGTGATCCTGATCGCGCCGTACTGGGTGACCTACCCCGCCCAGATCGAGCTCGCGGGCGGGGTGCCGGTCGTGGTGCCTACCGCGCCCGAGGCGGGGTTCATCCCCGACCCGGACGCGGTGCGGGCCAAGGTCACGCCGCGCACCAAGGCCCTGGTGGTGAACTCCCCCAACAACCCCACCGGAGCGGTCTACCCGCGCGAGGTGCTGGAGGCTCTGGCCCGCCTCGCCATGGAGCGCGGGTTCTACCTGATCTCGGACGAGATCTACGAGCACCTGATCTACGAGGGCACGCACTTCTCCCCCGGCCAGCTCGCGCCCGAGCACACCATCACCGTGAACGGCGCGGCCAAGGCCTTCGCCATGACCGGGTGGCGCGTGGGGTACGCCGCGGGCCCCAAGGCCGTGATCCAGGCCGCGATCAAGGTTCAGGGGCAAATCACGACGCACGCCACCTCCATCGCCCAGTGGGCGACCCTCGAGGCCCTCACGAACCCCGCAACCCAAGCCTTCATCCAAAGGGCGCGCGAGACCTTCCGCGCGCGGCGCGAGCTGATCGTGGAGGGGCTGAACCGCCTGGGCTTCCCCACCCCCAAGCCCCAGGGGGCGTTCTACGTGATGGCGGACGTGTCCCGCATCGACCTGGACGAGGTCAAGGCCGCCGAGCGCCTGCTGGAGGCGGCCCGGGTCGCGGTGGTGCCAGGAACCGATTTTGCCGCGCCTCGCCACGTGCGCTTCTCGTACGCGACCAGCACCGAGAACATCCAGGCCGCCCTGGAGCGCCTCGAGGCCCTAGGCTAAGCCCCCAAAGCGCTCGCGCCGCGGTGGGTGCTTAGAAGGCCCGCGGCCGCCGGCGGCTAGGCAAGAGCAGGAGGAGGACGCCCAGCACCACGCAGACGTCCGCTAGGTTAAAGACCGGCCAGAGGCCGGGGCCGATGTCCAGGTAATCCACCACCCAGCCCCGGCCGATCCGGTCGATCGCGTTGCCGAGCGCGCCGGCCGCGAGCAGGGAAAGGGCCGTTTCGCGCAGCCCCCCCGGCCGGGCGCGGGCCAGGTACACGAGGAGCCCCCCACCGACCGCGAGGCTCACCCAGGCCAGCACCCCGGCCTGGCCGGGCAGGAGGCCAAAAGCCATCCCCGTGTTGCGCACCAGGGTGAGGTACAGCCCCGGCAGGAAGGGGTCAGGGATCGCGTCGAGGTGCTCCAGGGCCCATAGCTTCAGGGTTTGGTCGAGGACGATCAACAGGGGCACCAGCACTACCGGCATGCAGCGAGTCTAGCATTCCTTGCTTTGGATATGTTAAACTGGCGGACGCTGGCTTCGGCCAGGGGCTGGCCTATTGGGGCCGCCTGGCCTTGCATGGAGGGCGTGATGTCGAAGGTATGTGAAATCAGCGGAAAGCGGCCGGTCGTGGCCAACAAGATCACCCGGCGCGGTAAGGCCAAGCGCGAAGGCGGGGTGGGTAAGAAGATCACCGGCATCTCCAAGCGCCGGCAGCTCCCCAACCTGCAAAAGGTCCGGGTCAAGATCGGGGACCGCACCCTCACCTTCCGCGTGAGCGCCTCGCACATCCACAAGGTGTACGAGCTCGCCGAGCGGGCCAAAGGCATGGACACCCGCGGCCTCTCCGACAAGAAGCTCAAGGCCCGCCTCCTGCAGCTCCTGAAGTGAAGGCCCTCGGCCTTCCACCCGCGCGCCCTTCGGGGCGCGTTCTCTTTTTGGGTGTGCAGCGGAACGTGCGACCGTCCCCCTCCCCGAACCTTGGGTGAGCCGGGCGGCGACGGGCAAGGCCTCCGGCGGAGTACCCGAAAGGTGGATTTGCTTAGAATGAGTTGATGCGGCTCAAGCCCGGCTGGTACGTACTGTTACTGACCGCGCTCTACGCCCTGGTGGTCACGCTGGCCTGGCAGCAGGACCGCCGCACGTTGCACGCGCTCCGCGGGGAACTGGTCGCCCTCGAGACGGACCGCGCGCGCGGCCCCGGAGGGTACACCCTGCCCCTGCCCGGCGCGTGCCTCCCCAAGAACCCCGACCACCTGCCCGGCGCGCTGCGACCGTACCGCAACGGCGTGAGCTACGGGTTCATCTTCACCGAGGGGGACGCGTGTGTTCCCGTTCCGTACGGGACGGGCGTGGTGGCCGCGGCCGGCGGCACCGTGATCAAGGCCGAACAAGCCTACACCGAGCTTTCCCCCGAGGCGTTCGCCGAACTGCTCCAAGCGGTCGCGGAGGGCGCGAGCCCCGAGCAGATGGACGCCCTGCGGGGCCGGGAGGTCTGGATCCGGCACCCGGACGGGCGGATCACCGTGTACGGCCACCTCGCGGGCCTCGCCCCGAACCTCCGGGAGGGAACGGTGGTGCACAAGGGCCAGTGGATCGGGTACGTGGGCAACAGCGGCACCTCTCTGGCCGTGGAGGGGCGCACGAGCGGCGCACGCCTGCTCTTCGAGGTGTGGACGGGCGGGGTGGACACCGGAAGCTATCTGGGCGAAGGTCTCGAGCCCGAAGCGATCCTGGAGGAGGCCGCCCGCTTGTTTGCGGTACCCTAAACCCATGCGGGACGCTTTCCAGCAGGTCTGGGCCAACCCGTACGTGCGCGTGCTCGCGGCCTTGCTTGGGGTGTGGGCCCTCTACCAGCTCCTCGCGCGCGCTCAGAGCGTCTGGACGGCGTTCGTGGTGGCCTACGTCCTCGCGTACCTCGCCAACCCCCTGGTGTGCTGGCTCGAGCGCTTCCGCGTGCGCCGTGTGCTGGGCGTGGTCGTGGCGTACGCGCTGCTCTTCCTTTTCCTGGGGTTCGCCTCGGTGCTCGTGGCGGAGGTGGTGGGGCAGCTCTCCCGCTTCGCGCGGGACCTGCCGGCCCTGGTCGCGCCTTTGGTGCAGTGGGTCGAGGGGCTGCCGGACCGCATCACGCGGTTCGAGGTGCCGCCCGAGCTCGAGCGCGTGCTTCAAGGCGCCTCGGCCAGCCTGCAAGCTCTGTTGGAGGGGTTCGCGAACACCCTGTTGGAGTGGCTGCGCACCCTCTTGGGCACAGGGGGCAGCCTCATCCAGGGGTTGGCGGGGATCGTGGGCGGCTTGTTCCAGCTCTTTATCGTTTTTGTGCTTACCGCGTACATGCTTTTGGATTTTCCCCGCATCGGGCAGAGCTTGATTCAGGTGTTTCCCAGGCCGTACCAGCCCCTCATCCAGGACCTGGCCGCCAAGCTGGACCACGCGGTGGGGGGGTATGTGCGGGGGCAGCTGTTGATCGCGGCCCTCGTGGGTACGGTGGTGGGGTTGGGCCTGTTCTTCCTGGGCGTGCCGCTCGCCGCCGCGCTGGGGTTCATCGCGGGGGTGTTCAACCTGGTCCCGTACCTCGGGGTGATCGTCTCCATCATCCCGGCGCTGCTTTTGGCCCTCCCCCAGGGCGGGGTCGCGGTCGTGGGGACCCTCGTGGTCTTCATCCTCGCGAACCAGCTCGAGGCGCACCTCTTCTCTCCCTTGATCCTCTCGCGCGCCACGCAGCTCCACCCGGTCACGGTGATCCTGGCGATCCTCGCCGGGGCGACCCTCTTCGGGTTGTGGGGCGCTGTGCTGGCCGTGCCCTTCGCGGCCTTCCTCAAGGTGATCTTCAGCGAGTACTACCTGAACAGCCGCTGGTACGAGAACGGTTAGCGCCCCTGCTCGAGCAGGAACGGGTTCGTTTGGGCCTCGTGGAGGAGGGTGGTCTCGGGGCCGTGCCCGGGGTACACGCGGGTGGGGGGCGGGAGGGTGAGGAGCTCGGCGAGCGAGCGCATCAGGGCCTCGTAGCTCGCCCCGGGCAGGTCGTAGCGGCCGATCGAGCCGCGGAACAGCACATCGCCCGAGAACACTAGGCCGGCCTCCGGCTGGTAGAAGGCCACGTGGCCCGGGCTGTGCCCGGGGAGGTAGAGGACCTCGAGGCGGGGGCCGTGCTCGAGGACCTGCCCCTCCTGGAGAAAGCCCGTGGGGGGCGGGGGCGGGGGCAGGGCGATTCCCCATTGCGCCGCGATGGCCGGGGCGTTCTGGTAGAGGGGGAGGTCGGCCTCGTGCAGGTAGACGGGGAGGTCCAACGCCTCAACGAGGGGAGCGACCGCGCCCACGTGGTCGAAGTGCGCGTGGGTGAGGAGGATGGCCTCGGGCTGGAAGCGTCCGGCCCGAACGGCCTCGAGGATGCGTTCGGGCTCGGCGCCGGGGTCGATGATCACCCCGCGCCCCTCGGGGTCCGCGAGGAGGTAGGTGTTCTCCTGGAGGGGGCCTACGGTCACGCGTTCGATGCGCATGCGCGCCTCCTAACCCACGTCCAGCGGGAGGTCCTCCTCCCGACTCCACTCGTGCATGCTGCCGAGGTAGTTGCGGGCCTGTACCCCGAGGCCGCGCAGCACCCAAAAGGCGACGGCGCTGCGAGCCCCGGAGTGGCAGTACACGCCGACCTCCTCCCCTGGCCGTACCTCGAGGTGCTCGAGGAGCCCTTCGGGCTCGAAGAAGTGCTCGAGGGGGGCGTGCCGCGCGCCGGGGATGCGGCCGCCGCGGGGGCAGCAGGGGGGGTGGACGAACCCCCGGTACTCCTCAGCGGAACGCACGTCGAAGAGTTTGGGGTGGGCGAGGGCCTCGTCCGCGGTGAGGAGGAGTTCACGGCGGAAGCGGGCCCAGGGGCGGGTGGGGGTGGGCTCGAGTTTTCCGAGCTCGCGGGCCTGGTCGCGCCAGCCTTCGGTCCAGAGGTAGACCTCGTTCCCGGCCAGCGCTAGGAAGAAGGCGGTGCGGGCCAGGCGGGCGGTAAGCCCCTCGTCGTAACAGACGACCGGCGTGCCCGGCTCGAGGCCTAGCGCGCCGTTGAGCTCGGCGAGGC
Source organism: Marinithermus hydrothermalis DSM 14884 (assembly GCF_000195335.1). Taxonomy (NCBI): domain Bacteria; kingdom Thermotogati; phylum Deinococcota; class Deinococci; order Thermales; family Thermaceae; genus Marinithermus; species Marinithermus hydrothermalis. The sequence continues at coordinate 28,728 of NC_015387.1, read as the reverse complement.
CTTGCTCGAAGGAGGCGAGCTCTTCGGGGGTGCGCAGCCGGAAGCGGGGGGCGCTCAGGTCGAGGCGGTGGGCCGCCGGTAGGTGGCCGGCCAGGTAGTCGGGTTCGGGCCGCGTGTCGATGAACCGTGCGTTCTCGGGCGGCTCGCGGGTGATCATGCCCCGCATTGTACAGGAAGCGGGGTGGGGCGGGCGTGGAGCGCGTTATATTCGCCATCGCGGCGCCATAAGGCAAGATACTTGACAAAGATAGACTCATATGATATATGTGCTAACTGAGGAGGTGATGCGGATGGCACTGGTCAAACGGAACCTGAGCCGTCCGACCGAACTCACGCCCTTCCGCACCTGGGACCCGTTCAACCTGATCGACGAGGTCAACCGCCTCTTCGACGAGGCCTTCGGTGAACCCATGCGGGCGGGCACCCTGGCCGGCTACGCCGCGCCGGCCGACCTCTACGAGACCGACGAGGCGTTGATCCTGGAGATGGCGGTGCCCGGCATCAACCCGGACGACATCGAGGTCAGCATCGAGGGCAACAAGCTCATGATCCGCGGGGAGGCCGGCCCAGCCTCGGACGCGAGCGTCCGCCGGTACTACCTGCAAGAGCTCGCGCACGGCTCCTTCGCTCGGGCCTTCACCCTGCCGGTTGAGATCAACGCCGACGAGGCGAAGGCCGAGTTCAAGAACGGCATCCTGAAGCTCACCCTGCCGAAGGTAGCCGAAGCGCGGGCCAAACGGGTCCCGATCCAGGTCAGCCAGTAACCTCCGCGCACCCCACCCCCGGCGGGGCATCCCGCCGGGGGCGCGCGTTTAACGCGCGGTCCAGCCCACGTCCAACGTCAAGGCGCTCCCCGTGACCGAACGCCCCCGCTCCGAGGCCAAAAAGACCGCGAGCTCCGCGACCTCCTCCGGTTCGATCAGGCGCTTGATCGCCGCGAACTCCAGCATGACCCGCTCCACCACCTCCTCCGGCGCGATCCCGTGGATCCGGGCCTGCTCGGCGATCTGCCCCTCCACCAGCGGCGTGCGCACGTACGCGGGGCAGATCGCGTTCACCGTGATGCCGTACCGCCCCACCTCGTGCGCCACGGTCTTCGTGAACCCCACCAGCCCGTGCTTGGCCGCAATGTACGCGGCCTTGTAGGGGCTCGCGACCAGGCCGTGTACGCTGGCGATGTTGAGGATCCGCCCCCAGCCCCGCGCCTTCATCCCGGGTAGCAGGTACTTCGTGAGCTGAAACGGCGCGGTCAGCATCACCTGGAGCATCCGTACCCAGACCTCCTCGGGAAAATCCTCCACCGGCGCGACGTGCTGGAAGCCGGCGTTGTTCACCAGGACGTCCACCCGGCCCCGCACCTCGAGCGCCTCCTCCGCAAGGCGCCGCACCGCATCCATTTCCCCGAGGTCCGCCCGCACGAACGCGCCCCCCACGGCTTCGGCCACCGCCCGGGCCTCGGGCTTGAGGTCGTGCACGATCACATATGCGCCCTCGCGCGCAAACACCTCCGCAATCGCCCGCCCAATGCCCGAGCCCGCCCCGGTGACCAGCGCCACCTTATCCTTTAGCTCCATGCCGTCATTCTAAAGCCCCCTAAAGCCCCGCGGGGCTAGAATAGTTCGAAACCCCGCGCGGCCCGCGCCGGGCCTACCGCCACGCGCCCACCCGGTCCGGGCCGACGCGCCCCCAAGGAGGTGTCCCGTGAAACTCGAGCACGCTGAGCTCTACCTTGTCCGCCTGCCCCTCAAGTTCCGCTTCGAGACCTCGTTCGGCACCCAGACCGAACGCACCCTCCTCCTCCTCATACTCTCAGGGGAAGGACTGGAAGGGTACAGCGAGGGCGTGATGGAGGTCCTGCCCGCTTACCGCGAGGAGACCCTCGCGGGCGCGCTGCACCTTCTGGAGACGGCGTTGCTCCCCGCGGTGCTGGGCAAGGACTGGGAAAACCCGGACCAGCTCGTCCAAGCCCTTGCCCCCTTCCGCGGGAACCGCATGGCCAAGGCCGTGGTGGAGATGGCTTTCTGGGACCTGTGGGCCAAGAGCCTGGGGTTCCCCCTCTACCAGCTCCTCGGCGGGGTTCGCCGCGAGGTGCCGGTAGGGGTCTCCCTCGGCATCCAGCCCTCCCTCGAGGCCACCCTGGACCTGGTAGAACGCCACCTGGCGGAGGGGTACCAGCGGATCAAACTCAAGATCAAGCCCGGCTGGGACGTGCAGGTGGTGGCCGCGGTCCGCGAGCGCTTCCCCACCGCGCGCCTCACGGTGGACGCGAACTCCGCCTACACCCTCGCGGACCTCCCGGTCTTCCGCGAGCTGGACCGGTACGCCCTGGACTACATCGAGCAGCCCCTGGCCTACGACGACCTGGTGGACCACGCGAAGCTCCAGCAAGCCCTCACCACGCCCCTCTGCCTGGACGAATCCATCACCTCCGCCACTGAAGCGCGCAAGGCCCTCGAGCTCGGGGCGGGGCGCGTGATCAACCTGAAGGTAGGACGCGTGGGGGGGCACCTGGAGGCCCGCAAGGTGCACGACGTGGCCGCGGCCTGGAGCGCCCCGGTCTGGTGCGGGGGGATGCTCGAGGCGGGCGTGGGCCGGGCGCACAACATCCACCTCGCGACCCTCGCGAACTTCACCCACCCCGGGGACACCAGCTCCGCAAGCCGGTACTGGGCGGAGGACATCGTGGAGGAGGCGCTGGAGGCGCGGGAAGGGTGGATGCCCGTGCCGGAAGGGCCGGGGATCGGGGTGACGCTGCGCCGCGACTGGATCCGAAAGCGGGCCCTCGAGGTGCGGCGCGTGCGCTCGTGATCCGCGTTTGCGCGCGTACCGGCAGGGGCGCATAATCCATGCAATCCGGTGCATAGCGGTGTGTGTGGGGACCCACGTGACAAAATCCCCTTCATAGCGTATTTTTCTACTTGGGCCAAAAGCACGAACACTGCCTCGGTAGTCGAGGCGGGTCCGGCCCTATAGAATGTAGGAGCATTTCGTTGAAAGGAGGGAGTGTCTTGAAACAAGCCAGCGTAAAGCGGTTCCTCACCCCCCTGGCCGTCGCAGGGCTGGCCTTGGGTGGGGCGTTCGCCGCGAGCGACTCGGACACCTTCGTCCACCTCACCTTCGGGAACGTGGACACCCTAGACCCCGCGCAGGCCTATGACACGGCCTCGGGCTACATCCTGGAGAACATCTACGAGACGCTGTACACCTACAAGAAGGGCAGCCTCACCGAGTACGAGCCGCTCCTCGCGACCTCTTACGAGGTCTCCGAGGACGGGAAGACCTACACCTACACACTCCGCAAAGGGGTCAAGTTCCACAGCGGCAACGAGTTCACCTGCCGCGACGTGGAGTACTCGATCGAGCGCCTGCTCGTGACGAACCCGGCGGACTCGGCGGGCTGGTTCTACGCGGAGTCCCTCCTGGGCGTCTCGGGCAACGCCAAGGACGTGCTGGGCGAGGACGCCTCGGACGCGGAGTACGACGCCTTCTGGGAGAAGATCGACAACGCCGTCGAGTGCTTGGATGACTACACCGTCCAGTTCAACCTGGTCGCGCCCGACCCGGCCTTCTTCGCGAAGATGATGTACACCGCGGCCAGCATCGTGGACAGCAAGTGGGCCATCGAGCACGGGGCTTGGAGCGGGACGAAAGCCGACTGGCGCGACTGGATCGGCGTGGACCTCCGTCAGTTCGACCTCCACACCGCCGCAAGCGGCACCGGCGCGTACCGGCTCGTGAAGTGGGACGGCAAGGACGTCGTCGCCGAGCGCTTCGAGGACTACTGGGGTGAGAAACCCCAGATCAAGAACGTGCTCGTCAGCGTCGTGGACGAGGAGTCCGCCCGCATCGAGGCCCTGCGCCAGGGGGACGCGGACCGCATCACCGTGAACGACCGGGCGGTCCTCGAGACCCAGATCCGCGGCATTCCCGGCGTGAAGGTCTGGGAGGACCCCGCCTGGGCTCCGGCTGCGGCGACCGCGGTGCAGTTCAACTTCAACATCTCGGGGCAGGACAACCCCTTGATCGGCTCCGGCAAGCTGGACGGCAAGGGGATCCCCCCGGACTTCTTCACCGACCCAGACGTGCGTAAGGGATTCGCCTACGCCATCGACCAGGACGCCCTGGTGGACGAGCTCTTCCTCGGCAAGGCCGTGAAGCTCACCATGCCCCTGCCGCCGTCCTTCCTGGGGTACGACGAGGAGCTCCCGATCTACAACCTCGATCTGGATAAGGCCGAGGAGCACCTCCGCAAGGCCTGGGGCGGCCAGGTCTGGGAGAAGGGCTTCGAGCTCACCATCGCCTACAACACCGGCAACACCATCCGCCAGACCGTGGCTGAGATGATCAAGGCCAACATCGAGGCCCTGAACCCCAAGTTCAAGGTGAACGTGGTGGGCCTGCAGTGGCCGGACTTCCTCTCGAAGAGCCGCGACAAGCAGCTGCCCATCGCGATCCTGGGCTGGGGTGCGGACTACGCCGACCCGGATAACTTCATCTACACCTTCTTCCACACCAACGGGTTCTTCGCGAGCCGCAACAGCTTCTCCAACCCCGAGATGGACGCGCTCGTCGAAGAAGCCCGCACCACCATCGATCCCGAGAAACGCGCCGAGCTCTACAGCCGGATCGGGCAGCTGGGCTACGAGCTCGTGCCGTACGTGACCATCCCCGTCCCCTCGCCGTTCATCGTGACGCGGGACAACATCGAGGGCGTCTACTACAACCCGATGTACAGCGGCCGCTTCCTGTGGAAGCACATCGTTAAGAAGTAGCCCTTGATGTATGCTGGGGGGGTGCGCCAAGAGCGCACCTCCCCGAAACCTGTGTTTTGGAGGTTCTGGCCGTGCTAGGATTTCTGGTTCGCCGGTTGCTGCAACTGCCCTTCGTTCTCTTCGCGGTCTCCTTGATCATCGTGGGGTTGTTGCAGCTCCTCACGCCTGCCCAGCGGGCCGCTGCGTTTGTGCGTTCAGAACAGCAGCTACAAAACATCGATCAGATAATCGAGCAGTACAACCTAGACGAAAACTTCGTCGTCCAGTACACGACCTGGCTCAAGCAGGTGCTCCAGGGCAACCTGGGCTTCTCCACCTCCTCCAAGGAGCCGGTACTCACCACCATCAAAAAACGCCTCCCGGTGAGTGCCGAGCTGGCCCTGTACGCCTTCTTCCCCATCGTGGGGTTCGGCATCTGGCTCGGCACGCTCGCCGCGGTGAACCGGGACAAGCTGATTGACCAGCTCGTGCGCATCCTAGCCATCATGGGCTGGTCCTTGCCCACCTTCGTGTTCGGCATCTGGCTCCTCGCCTGGGTCTACGGCGGCCTGGGCCTGTTCGGCATCGGGCGTCTCTCCAACGAGTACCTCATCGAACTCGCCGCCGGCGGGTTCACCCAGTACACCGGCCTCATGACCCTCGATGCCCTCCTGAACGGCCGGCTCGACATCTTCTGGGACGCCCTGATGCACCTCGTCATGCCGGTCCTCACCCTGACCGTGGTCTCCGGCGCGCAGATCATGCGGGTAATGCGCTCGAGCCTCCTGGACGAGCTCGGCAAGGACTACGTGCGCACCGCGCGCGCCAAAGGGCTTTCGGAGCGGGTGGTGAACCTCAAGCACGCGCGGCGCAACGCGCTCATCCCGGTCATCACCCTTGCCGGCCTGATGTTCGCCTTCCTCCTCAACGGGGTGGTCGTCACCGAGACGATCTTCAACTACCCGGGGATCGGCCAGTGGGCCGCCCAGGCCGCCGTGCAGCTCGACGTCCCGGCCGTGCTGGGCTTCGCGATGCTCACGGCGGTCATCGTGGTGTTGGCGAACATCCTGGTGGACATCCTGTACGCCGTGGTGGACCCGCGGATCCGCTACGACTAAGCGCGGGGGGTTTCCATGCAGCAAGCACAAACCACTAAAGGAAAGCGTGAACGCTGGTACCAGTCCAAGGTCTTCAAGCGGTTCCGGCGCAACCCCTTGGCCCTCGTGGGGGCGAGCATCCTGGTCGTCTACGTCCTCATCGCCATCTTCGCGCCCGTGATCACCGCGGACCGGATGGGGCGCGCCTGCTTACGCGACCTAGGCTTGAGCCGACAGGAGGCGGTCACCGAGCTCCGGAACCCCCTGTCCGGCCACTTCTGGAAGGCGATCGTCGCGCCGCCCGAGTCGTGCTACACCATCCCCCGGGCGGGCTACTCCCCGGTGCCCAAGCCCCCCTCCGCCAAGTACCCCCTCGGCGTGTCCGGCGGCGGGTACGACATCCTTTACGGCGTGGTCTGGGGGACGCGCACCGCGTTCTACATCGGGGTGCTGGTCACCGCGATCAGCCTGGGGATCGGCATCCTCGTCGGAGGGCTCGCAGGCTTCTTCGGCGGGCGCGTGGACACCCTGCTCATGCGCTTCACCGACGTGATCTTCGCCTTCCCCAACCTGGTCCTCGCGATGGTCATCGTCTCCGTCATGGGCCGCAGCCTCACCAACATCATGATCGCGATCGCCCTCGTGGGCTGGCCCACCTACGCCCGCATCCTGCGCGGCGACATCCTCAAGACCAAAGCCCTCGACTTCGTGGACGCCGCCCACGCGCTCGGCGCCGGCCCCATGCGCATCTTCTTCAAGCACGTCCTTCCCAACTCGATCGGGCCCTTGATCATCGTGGCCAGCCTGGACATCGGCGCGGTAGTCCTCACCGCGGCCGCCCTCAGCTTCCTCGGCCTCGGCGCGGACGTCGGGTACGCCGACTGGGGCCAGATGATCAACTTCGCCCGCGGGTGGATCCAAGGCCCGCCCGGCCAGCCCTTCGCGTACTGGTACGTCTCCTTCTGGCCGGGCCTGGTAATCGTGCTCTTCGTCCTGGGGTGGAACCTCCTGGGCGACGCGGTGCGCGACGCGCTGGACCCGCGCAGCTAACCCCAGCCTACACATCGCGGGCGGGGCTTGGCCCCGCCCGTATGGTTTTCACGCGATCAGTACGAACGCTGGCGCGCCCTCAAGCCCCGGGCCTCGAGCCAGGCCGTCACCCAGCGGACGGCTTCCTTCACCCCCCGGGTGACGAGCGGTGCGCCGAACCCCTTAAGCCCCACGAACACCCCTTTGGCGCTCGGCCGGGCCTCGACGAGAACCTCCTGCACCAGGTCGGCCTCCTCCACCCGGGCCAAGAAGATCAAGCCCGGACCTTCCAGGTCGCGGTAGGCCTCGAGCACGATCACGTGCCCGCCTTCGAAAGCGTGCACCTGTTTCGCAAAGCGCTCGATCTCCGGTAGGGTTCCTTCTAAAAGCGCGTGCGGCATCTCCGTATACCTCTCGATCGGGGGGTAGGCTCCGGCGTCCTCCCCCGCCTTGTGGAAGGCGGCGTGGAAGATCGGTTTCTGCTGCTCCTGCCATTTCAGGGCGTACTTGGTCTTTAGGGCCTCGGGGGGCGGGGGGCCTACCTCCACGCGGTAGAGGCCCGTGCGCTTTGCTTCCTCCAGGGCGAACGTGAAGTATTCCTCGTGGTCGGTGGTAAACAACAGCGCCCCCCCGTCCGCGAGGCGGGTGGAGAGCAACCGGAAAAACGGTGCTTGCAGGAGCCGCTTGTGCTGGTGGCGTTTTTTGGGCCAGGGGTCAGGGAAGTTCACGTACACCCGGTGGAGGCTCTTGGGCGGAATCAGGTTCCGCACCACGAACCGCGCGTGCCCCAGGTACAGCCGGGCGTGCGCGACCCTCTCCTTGAGGAGCCGCTTGCGCGCGCGGGCCACGGAGGCCGCGGAGACCTCAACCCCGAGCAGGTTCCACTCGGGATGCGCTCGGGCAAGCATCGCGAGAAAACGCCCGTCCCCGAACCCCACCTCGAGGACCAAGGGGCCTTCCCGCCCGAACAGGCGGTCCGGCGGTGTGGGCAGATCTACGGCCGAAAGGCGAATCAGCATAACCCCTACAGGTTATACCAGAACCCTGCGAGGGGCACACGCACCTCCCGCAAGGCTCCACGGATATATGATGTATAGTAAACGCGGTCCCGTTCATAAACCCACTCCGTTCCTTCGCGGCTGCGTGCCCACACTATGGAACCGATTCTTGCCTTACCCGCACTGCTTCAACTGGCGGCCGCGGTGCTGGCCCTGCGGTACGCCCTGCAGCACCAGGCGCGCGGCGGCTGGTACCTCCTGGCCCTCGCGATCGCCCTTTTAACCTTGTACCAGGCGGGCGGCCTGTACTCCGGCCTGCCCCCCCGCCCCCTCGCTCTGCTGGGCACCGCAGCCGCCCTCGCCCTCACGGCGAGCACCTTTCTCCTGGAGCACGCGCAGCGCAGCGAAACCGCCCGGGAACACGCCGCGCTCAACGCGGTTGAGGACCTGGTGCTCCACACCGACCGCGACGGACGGGTCGACTACCTCAACGCCGCCGCCGAACACCTCCTCGGCCGCTCCAACGCCCGAAACCTCACCCTCGAGGCGCTGCTCGCCCCCCAAAACCCCGCCCTCCTCCGGGAAGCCTTCCAGCACGCCCTTCAAGGCAAGACGGTGCAACTGTCCGACCTCCTCTGCCAAGACCGGTACGGTACCCCCCTCTGGCTCGAGCTCACGCTGCGCCCCTTGACGGACCGCCACCGCGCGGTGTGCGGCGTGCGCGTCACCGGGCGCAACACCACCTTCCACAAGCGCGTCGAGACCGTCCTCCGTCAGTACGACCGCCTCCTGCGGGAGGCGGCTGGCGCAGCGCACCTCCTCCTCTCTGGAAGGGATCTGGACTGGGCGCTCAACAAGGTGCTCGCCACGCTCGGAACCGCCCTGGAGGTCCACCGCGTCTACCTCTACGAGAACCGCTCCCGTGCCGAGACGGGACTGGAAGCGGTGCCGCGCCTCGAGTGGGCGCGCGCGCCGGCCTCGCAGCCGAGCGATCCCCTCGGGAACCCCCTCCGTTACGCCGATCCTCCCTTCGCGCGCTGGTACGCTCACCTCGCCTCCGGCCAGGCCATCAGCAGCGCGGTGCGCACCCTTCCCGAGGCGGAACGCGCTGCGCTCGAGGCCCAGGGTGTGCGTTCCCTCCTCGTGGTGCCGATCTTCGTGCAAGAGCGGTTCTGGGGGTTCATCGGCTTCGAGGACCACGAGACGGAACGCGCCTGGCCTGAAAGCGAACGCTCCGTGCTCCACGCCCTTGCCGCCAGTATCGGCGCGGCCCTCGAGCGCCATCAACGCGAGCGTGAGCTGCGCCTTCAGCGTTCGTTGCTGGCGCACATTCACGAGGCCACCGCTGAGGGCATCCTTGCGGCGGCCCCCTCGTGGGAGGTGCTGTTTTACAACCGGCGCTTCCTCGAGATGTGGAAGCTCGACGAACCGGTGCTCCACGCTGCCCCCCCCACCCTCCCGCGCACCCTCGCGCAAAAAACCGTCGCCCCGGACCGAACGCTTCACGGCCTGCTGCGCCTACACGAGCACCCCCAGGCGGTGGTGCAGGCAACGCTCACGCTTCGCGACGGGCGGATCCTCGAGGTGCACAGCGCCCCCCTCAAAGGCGGGGGTACCCCGGCGGGAGGGCGGGTCTGGTTCTTTCGCGACGTCACCCGGCAAAAACGCCTGGAAGAAGCCCTACGCCGCAGCAAGCAGCGGTTTCGTGCTCTCGTGCAGCACAGCTCGGACATCACCTACGTGCTGGACGCCCGCGGGCAGGTGCGGTACGTGAGCCCCTCGGTCCAGGAGCTCCTGGGCCACCCCCCGCGGAAACTCACCGGCCGGCCCTTCATCGAGCTGATCCACGAAGCGGACCGCGGTGAAGCGGACCAGGCCCTCGAGCGGGTCCTCCAACACCCCGGTAAGCTGCTCATCCACGAGTTCCGCGCACGGCACGGGGACGGCACGTACCGCTGGCTCGAGGTTCGCGGCAAGAACCTGCTGCACGACTCTAGCGTGCGCGGCATCGTGATCAACGCGCGGGACGTAACCCAGCGGAAGCGTTACGAGGCGCAGGTCGAGCAGCTGGCCTACTACGACCCCCTGACCCAGCTCGCGAACCGCCGCTTCCTCCAGGAGCGCGCGCAGCAGGCCATCACCCACGCCCGGCGGTACGGCGAGTCCCTGGCCTTGCTGTACCTGGACCTGGACCGCTTCAAGCAGGTGAACGACTCCCTAGGACACGAGGCCGGGGACGAGCTGCTCGCCCAGGTCGCCGCCCGGCTGCGCCGCTTCGTGCGGGAAAGCGACACCCTCGCCCGCCTCGGCGGGGACGAGTTCGTCCTCCTCCTCACCGAGGCCGGCCAGGAAGAGGCCAGCCGGTCCGCTGAACGGCTTGTCAAGGCGCTGCGTCAGCCGTTTAGCGTTCGGGGGCATACCGTAAGCGTCGAGGTCAGCATCGGCATCGCCCTCTACCCTCAGGACGGCAGCACCTTCGAAACCTTGATGCGCCGCGCCGACGCCGCCATGTACCGCGCGAAGAACGAGCACCGCGGGTTTCAGTTCTACGCCCCCGATCCGGCCCACCCCCCCCAAACCCCCGCCGAACTCGAGGTCGAGCTGCGCCGAGCCCTCCAGGAGGGGGGACTCGTCCTGCACTACCAGCCTGTGCGGGCAGTGGAGGACCAGCGCCTGGTCGGGCGGGAAGCTCTCCTTCGCTGGTGGCACCCCCAGCACGGCGAGCTCCGTCCCGCGCACTTCCTCCCCCTGGCAAAGCAGGCGGGCTTGGGCCGCGAGCTCGACCGCTGGGTCCTCCAACAAGCCGTGCGCCAGTCCAGCGCCTGGCCCGCCTCCCAGTGGGTCGCGGTCAACCTCTCGACCCCCTCGCTCTGCGACCCGGAGTTCCCGAGGTACCTCGAGGGCCTCCTCGAAACGCACGCCCTCCCCCCCCAGCGCCTGCTGCTGGAGGTCACCGAGGACCAAGCGCTCCACGAGGCGGGGGACGCCCTCCAGGCCCTCCAAAGCCTCGGGGTGCGGCTCGCCCTGGACGATTTCGGCAAGGGGCGCGCCGCCCTCGAGGGCCTGCAGGGCCTGGCCGTGGACCTCCTCAAGATCGATCGGGAGTTCATCCAGGGCCTGCCCCACCACCCCAAGGACGCGAGCCTCTCCCGAGCGCTCATCACTCTCGCGCATCACCTGGGCGCGCGGGCCCTAGCCGAAGGCGTGGAAACCCCTGCCCAGCTCGAGTGGTTGCGCGCCGCGGGGTGCGACCTCGTCCAAGGGTACCTCACCGGTCGCCCGGAACCCCTCGCCACCTCGACACGCCCCGAGGCCTAACCTTCACCGAAGGTTCACCGTTCCTTCCCCATAATTTCATGCAACGCCCCCTACCCTAAAAGCGAAAGGAGGTTGGGATGCGTAAACGCACCTGGATGCTTTTAGCCCTAACGGTAAGCGCCCTCGGCGTGGGGCTGGCCGCCCCTCCCAAGGCTGAACGGCCGCACGCCGCCCGGCTCGAGCGGCTCGCGGAGGTGCTGGGCCTCGAGCCGGAAGCGCTCCGGGCGCGGCTCCGTCAAGGCCAGACCCCCCGGGAGATCGCGCGGGAGCTGGGCCTCGACCCCCTCGAGCTCGAGCGCCGGCGGATCGCCCTCGCCCGCGAAGCCCTCGAGGTGGCCCGTGCGGAAGGCCGGATCGCACCCGTCCGAGCCGAGCTACTAGAGCGCCGCCTCCAGGCCATGGAGATCCGCCTCGACACCCCCAGCCTGGCCGAGCTGCTCCAGGAGGCCGGGGTGGACCTCGAGGCCTTCACCGCGCGGCTCGTGGCCGTCCAGACCGCGCTAATCGAGGAGTTACGCGTGGCCGGGGTGCTCTCCGAGGCTCAAGCGGAACGCTTGAAGGCCAACCTCGAGGCGCGCGTGGCGGCGCAGCTCAAGCGGCCCCTAGGGCTGCGTCCGGGGCTTGAGGGGAGGGACAAGCCGCGCTTCCCCCACCCGCGGCCGCGGTTCCCGCACCGCCGGCCCGAGCGGTGAAGCCCGGCGCGTAGAATAGCGGGGAGGATGGAGCCGGCGCTGATCCTGATCGTGGAGGACGAACCGCGCCTCGCGGAGGTTCTGGAGCGGTACCTGCGCCGCGAAGGGTTCCGCACCGAGCGCGCCACGGACGGGCGGCGCGCGCTCGAGCTTTGGCGTGCCACCCGCCCGGACCTGATCCTGCTCGACCTCATGGTCCCCGGTCCGGACGGCCTCGAAATCACCCGCACCCTCCGCAAGACCTCCGACGTACCCATCATCATGGTGACCGCCCGCGCTGAGGAAACGGACCGGCTGGTGGGCCTCGAACTGGGCGCGGATGATTACGTGACGAAGCCCTTCAGCCCGCGCGAGGTCGTGGCGCGCGTCAAGGCGGTCCTACGCCGCGCCAAGGGGCGCGTACGCGCACCCGAGCGCTACACCGTGGGGCGGCTCGAGGTGGACCTGGAAGCCTTCGAAGCGCGGTGCGCCGGTCAGCCTCTCCCTCTCTCCCCCGCCCAGCTGCGCCTTTTGGCCGCGCTCGCCCGGGAGGCCGGGCGGGCCGTGCCCCGCGCGGAGTTGTTAGCCCAGCTCGGGGACGGGGACGCGGACGCGCGCACCGTGGACGCGCACGTGAAGAACCTGCGCCGCCGCTTGGGGCCGTGCGGCGCGCAGATCGAAACGGTACGCGGGGTGGGGTACCGGTTGCGCCCATGAGGATCGCCGCGCGGTTGGTCCTGGCCTTCGTGCTGGTGGCGGTGTTCGCCGCGGGTCTTTCCAGCTTCATCCTGCACCGCTCCTTCCAGGCGCGCGTCAACCGCTTCCTCGAGCGGGAGGTGCCGCGCCTGGCGCTCGGCGCGCCCCCCTCCCCGCCCCCGCCGCTGCTGCGCGCGCAGCAGCGGCTGCTCCTCGAGCTCCGGGCCGCTACCTGGCAGGCCACGCTGATCGCCCTCGCGGTGGCCCTCGGCACCGGGGGGTACCTGGCGTGGCGGTTCGCGCGCCCCATCGAGGCCCTCACGCGCGCCACCCGGAGGTACGCGGCGGGCGCGCGCGCGGTGCGGGTGCGGGCGGACGGACCTGGCGAGCTCGCCGAGCTCGCCCGGGCCTTCAACGCCCTCGCGGACCGGCTCGCCGCCGAGGAGGCGCAGACGCGGCGGCTGGTGGCGGACATCGCCCATGAGCTACGCACCCCGCTTACCGTGTTGAAAAGCGAACTGGAAGCCCTGGCCGACGGCCTGCTCTCCCCCGACCCCGAGACCCTCGAGCGGTTGGTGGAGGAGGTGGACCTCCTCGCCCGGCTCGTGGGAGACCTGCGCCTGTTATCCCTCGCGGAGGCCGGGGGGCTCGAGCTCGCCCGGGAGGACGTTCCCCTTCGGGACCTCGTCCGGCGCGTCGCGGAGGGTTTTGCTCCGCGCGCCGCGGCCAAAGGGGTGCGGCTTGTGGTGACGGCCGCGCCCGTCACGGTGCACGCGGACCCGGGCCGGCTGCGGCAGGTGCTCTTGAACCTCCTGGACAACGCCCTGCGCCACACGCCCGCCGGAGGGTGCATCGCGGTGGGGGTGCACGCCGAGGGGGCGGCGGTGCTCGAGGTGGCCGACACCGGTCCCGGCATCCCCGAAGCGCACCGGCCGCACGTGTTCGAACGGTTCTACCGGCCGGACCCCGCACGCAGCCGGGCCTTTGGAGGCTCGGGGATTGGCCTGGCGATCGTAAAGGCGCTCGTCGAGGCGCACGGGGGCCGGGTGGAGGCCATGAACCGCCCCGAGGGTGGGGCGGTCTTCCGGGTGCGCCTCCCTATTTCCGGATCACCTCCGCGTCCAGGGGGAAGGACTTGAGGGCCTCCACGGTCAGGTCCGCCCGGCGCCACTCGACCCAGTCCAGTTCGGCCACCACCTCGCCCTCCGCGTTCCGCAGCACCATCCGGTACGGCCGGGCCTCCGCCTTCAGCGCCCAAAACCCTACCTCGGCGAACCCGAGCTCCAGCGCGTCCGCCGTGCCCACCAACTTCCAGGCCTCCCCCTCGGGGGTCGGCTCCACCCCCTCGAGCCGCCACACGACGTCCCCCCGCCCCAAGAGCTCGTCCAGGTTCGCCCGGGAGAAATCAAAACCCAGCCCCTCCACCCGTGCGCGCTCTCGCGGGTAGACCACGACCTGGTTGGTGAGGAACAGGTAGTTGTACACCTCCTCCGGCGTGATCACCACGTAGTTGTCCGCGAGCGCGTCAGGCTGGATGAAGTCCACCCGCGCGACCTCCGCCTCCGGAACCACCTTCAGGACCATCTCCGCCTCTTGCAGGCTCCCGTCCGGCGTAAGGATCCGACCCGCGACGCGCGCTGTCCACGGACCGGCCTCGAGGGTCGCCTGTACTCGGTCCAGCACCTCTTCCGCGCTCTGCGCGAGCGCGAGCCCCAGGCCTAGGCATAGCGCAAGCACTAACCCTATGCGTCCCATCAGCGTCCTCCCAACTCCCAACGGTACCCGCCCCACAGGGCGTACGCGCCCGGCTCGGCCCGGGCCCACACCCAGTACCCGCCCCGCGTTACCCTAACGGTAGCCGTCGGGGGTAGGGCGAGCGTGAGCGTCACCTTAACCTCCCGCGTGAAGAAGCTCACCCCCAGCTCATTCACGCTCCCTACACGGGCCGCCACCTCCACCAGCCCCTCCTCCACGCGGCCTTTCCAGCGCGCCGCGGCGTACGGTCCCTCCCGCACGCCCACCCCCCAGGCCTGCGTCTCGCTCCGGGCGCGCGCCTCGAGGAGGGCCTCGCCCCAGACCCGTCCCTCCCCGTACCCCAGCCGCGCCTCGAGGGTCCGCGTGCGCACCAGGCGGTAGCGCGCCTCGAGGGCCGCGTACCCGCCTTGCGTCTCCGGAGCCTCCGGCCAGAATCGCCGCGCGAGCCGCGTGCTGTACCCGAAGGTGCCCTCGAGGGCCACGCCGCCCAATGCGCCAGCGGCCCGCCCCTCCACCCAGTACCCGCCGTCCGCGAGGTCCACGAACCCCCGTCCCGCCACCTCGCCGCGCCCTGCGGGGCCGAACTCGAGGGCGTACGCCGCGCCGACCCCCACGCTCGCGCCTTCCGTAAAGGGCAGGCGCGTCCAGCCGGAAACGGTCCAGTCCGCGAGGCGCGCCTGCGCCGCGACCGTGAAAGCAACGGCGTTCGGGGTGGCCTCGAGACCCACCTCTACCGGCTGCGCCCACGCCAACCCTAGCAAGAACCCCAGCACCACCAGCCGCATACCGCCTCCTACGTGAGGTGCTTCGAGAACCGCCGCGCGGCCAGAAGCACCATCCCCACCCCAAACGCGAGGAGGGCGCCGGCCTCAAGCCCGAGCGCCTCAAGGCCCACCCCGCGTAGCATCACGCCGCGCAGCACGTCGAGGAAGTACCGCAGGGGAATCCCGTAGGTCAGGGCCTGGAAGACGGGGGGCATCCCCTCGATGGGGAAGACGAACCCGGAGAGGAAGATCGAGGGGAAGAAGTAGGCCACGGTGCCGAACACGGCCTGCACCTGGGTACGGGCGATCGTGGAGATCACGACCCCCACCCCCAACGAGCCCAGGACGAACAACAGGGTGAACCCGAGCAGCAAGGCGAGGCTGCCGCGGATCGGCACGCCGAAGAGGTAGTGCCCCACCGCGAGGATCAGCAGCGCGTCCACGAAGGCCAGGACCAGGTAGGGCAGGACCTTGCCCAGCACGACCTCCAGCGGGCGCACGGGGGTGGCGATCAACGCCTCCATCATGCGGGTTTCCTTCTCCCGCACCACGGCCAGCGCCGTGAGGAGGACCGTGACCTGCGTCAGGATCAACCCGATGATCCCCGGCACCATGAAGACCGGGGTCTCGTTGTCCGGGTTGTAGAGCGTGTGCCGCTCGAGGCGCACCGGGGGGCGCACCGCTTCCCCCGCGAGGGCCCGCGCGGCCAGGACGCGCTGGTTAAAGGATTGGATGGCTTCCTGGAGGTTCGCGACGGCCTGGAAGGCGAAGTTGGGGTCGGCCCCGTCCACGAAGACCTCGAGCTCGAGCACCTCCCCCGCCCGCACCGCTTCCAAGGCCCCCTCCGGGATCACGAGGCCCACCCGTGCTTTCTCCGCGTTGATCGCGCGCACCAGGGCTTCGCGGCTAGAGACCTCGAGAACGACCGTAAAGCGGTCCTCGGCCTCGAGGGCGCGGCGCAGGCTCTGGCTGATGCGGTCCTGGGCCTGGTCCCACACCGCGAGGGGCACCTCTTTAAGCGTGAAGTTCAGGGCGTACCCGAACAGGAGCAGCATCGCGAGGGGCATCCCCACGATGACCCGGAGGAGGACCCGGTCCCGCAGAAGCTGGCGGGCCTCTTTACGCGCGACGGCGAGCATCCTATGCACGGGCTTCCTCCTCCATCACCAGAACGCTGAACACGTCCTCCAGGGTGGGGGGCACGACCTCGAGGTCTTCCAGGGCGGCGTCGCTTCGGGCCACCCCCCGTACCCCCGCGCCGCTCGGCCAGGCGTCCAAGATGCCCGGTCGGGCCTTCAAGGCCTCGAGGTCGGTGCCGGCCGGAGCTTGGAAGAAGCGGTAGCGCGCCTGGGCCGCAGCCTTCAGGGCCTGGGGCGTCTCGAGGGCGACGAGGCGGCCGCGGTAGATCAGGCCGAGGCGGTGGCAGCGCTCGGCCTCGTCCATGTAGTGCGTGGTCACGAGGACGGTCACACCGCGTGCGGCCTCGGCGTAGATCAGGTCCCATACCGCGCGGCGCGCGAGGGGGTCGAGGCCGGTGGTGGGTTCGTCGAGAAAGGCCACCCGCGGCCGATGCACGAAGGCCTGCGCCAGGGAGAGGCGCTGGCGCCACCCGCCCGAGAGCTCCCCCGCGAGCCGGTGCTGCCAGGGTTCGAGGCCGAACCGCTCGAGGACCTCGGCCACCCGAGCAGGCACCTCCTGGGGGGGGAGGTACAGGGCCGCGCGGAACTCAAGGTTCTCGCGCACCGTGAGGTCCGGGTAGACCGAGGCGTCCTGGGTGGCGTACCCGATGCGGGCCTTGACCGCCTCGGGCCGGCGCGTCACGTCCTCCCCCGCGACCTCGGCCCGGCCCGCGTGCGGGGCGAGCACCCCGGTCAGCAGGCGCACCAGGGTGGTCTTTCCCGCCCCGTTCGGCCCCACGAGGCCGAACACCTCCCCGGGGCGCACCTCGAAGCTCACCTTCTCCACCGCGAGGCGCGCCCCGAACCGCCGGGTGAGTCCTTCCGCCTTAATCACGTCGTTCCCTCCCCACAAGGTAGCGTTCGACGTACGCCTCCGGTTGGAAGGGCACTTCGAGGCCGAGGGCCTCCCCGAGCAGGTTTCGCGCGAACAGGGGCCCGAGGAAGGCGAGGGCCTGGGCGGCGACCGGTTCGGCCTCGAGGCGGCCCGCAGCCTGGTAGTGCTGAAAGAGGGCGAACACCCCTCCAAGGCGTGTTTCCATGACCTCGCGGAAGACTTTTTGCAGCGCGGGCTCGCGCCCCAGTTCGGGTAAAATCCGCAGCACGAGGCCCCGGCGGGTCTGGATCAGATCGTTGTACACCCGTGCGAGCCGCACCAGGTCGGTCCGGAGGTCCCCGGTCGGCTCCTGCGCGAGGCTGCCCAGGTCCGCGGTCGCCCAGCGCACCGCCTCGGCCACCAGTCGGGCTTTGGTCTTGAAGCGACGGAAGAGCGTGACCTCCGCGACCCCGGCGCGCTCGGCGATCCGGCGGGTGGTGGCCCCGCGGTACCCGCGCTCGGCGACGAGCTCGAGGGCGGCGCTCAGGAGCCGGGTGTCCGCCGTACGCCGAGGAGGATGTAAGTGCATACTTTCATGCTATGCGCAGTCCCCTTTCCCCGTCAAGACCGCCGCACCCACCGCTCCCTCCATGCCTCAAACTTCCCCCAGGGTAGACTAAGCATATGAAACGTTATCGGCGGTCGCGGCGGCACCGGATCCTCGCCGGGGTGCTGGGAGGCCTGGGCAACTACCTGGGGGTGCACCCAGCCTGGCTGCGCGTGGGGTTTTTGCTGCTTCTGATCCTCCCATACCTGAGCTTCGCCCTGGCGCTTGGCTACCTGCTGCTCTGGGCCCTCGCGCCCGAGGCCTCCCCGGAGGAGGAGCACCCCTTTGCTCTGCCCCTCCCCGGCCTCACCCGCAGCAAAACGGACCGCGTCCTCCTGGGGATCGCGGGGGGGCTCGCATACCGGTTCAGGGTGGACCCCCTCTTGATCCGGGTCGCGTTCGTCCTGCTCGCACTCCTGTACGGGACCGGCGTCTTCCTGTACCTGGTCTTCTGGATCCTCATCCCGGAGGAGGCCTGATGCGCGCCTTTCTCGCCCGGCTCCTCCTCAACACGATCGCCCTCTGGGTCACGAGCCAGCTCTACAGCGGCGTGAACTTCGCGGCGGGCAGCGGCCTCCTCGACTACCTGGTGGCCGGGTTGATCTTCGGCCTGGCCAACGCCCTGGTGCGCCCCGTGTTGCTCCTCCTCACCCTGCCGATCAACCTGCTGACCCTGGGGCTCTTCACCCTGGTGGTGAACGCCCTCATCCTCCTCCTCGTGGCCCAAGCCACCGCCCTCGAGGTCGTGGGGTTTGCCGGCGCGTTCTGGGGCGCGTTGATCCTCTCCCTGGTGAGTTACGTCCTCAACGCCCTGTTCGAGTAGCGCCCTACCGCACGAGCAGCACCGGTCCCACCGCCCGGCGCAGCACCAGCTCCGTGGTCGAACCGAGAAGCAGCTCGCGCACCCGCCCCCGCCCGAAGGCCCCGATCGCCAAGAGGTCCGAACGCTGTTGCAGCTCGATCAGTTGCTCGGCGGGATCCCCCCCGACCGCTCGGGTGTGGCCCCGCACGGCGCGCGCCGAGAGGTATCCCGCGGCCTCCTGCACCAGCGCCTCGGCCTGCTCCAGCTCTTCCGAAACGCTCACCACCCAGACCGGCAGCCCCAAGCCTTCCGCCAGGTCCGCGACCGCGTGCAGTGCTCGCGTCGCCGAAGGGGAGCCGTCATACCCCAGGAGCAGGCGCTCGGGCTTGGCGTAATCCAGCCCCGTAACGAGCACCGGCACCGCCGCCACACGGGCCACCCGCTCCACCGTACTGCCCACCCCGGTCACCTCGTGCCCGTGCGCCTCCCCGGCCCGCCCCATGACCACGAGGTCCGCCGCGCGGGACTCCTCCGCGATCACCCGGTACGGCACCCCGGTGCGCAACGCCGGAACAAAGGCCACTCCCGCGGCCTTCGCGGAAGCTTCGAGCCGGTCCAGCACCGCCCGCGCTCGAGCCTCGAGGGCTTCCTCGAGCTCCTCGTGGCGTACCGTGAGGGGCACGGAAAACGCGCCGAGGTCGAGGAGTTCAGGGAAGCGGATCAGGCGCGCGTCCTTGACGTAGAGCGCCACCAGCTCCGCTTCCAGGGTGTAGGCAAGGTACTCCGCCAAGGCTTCGGCCGCCATGGCGGGCGCGGAGCCGTCGGTCGCGAGTAGGATGCGGCGAATCATGCGGACCTCCTTACGCCCATTCTACGCGGGGGTCCGCCGTGCGCCCGGCCAGATACACCGCGGGCACCAACAACCCTCCCAGCCCTGCGAGGACCGGGAGCACCCCGAACCCCTCGATCAGCGGGCCAACCAAGCTGTACGCCAAACCGGCGAACCCCCAGGTGAACCCCATCAACAGCCCGGAGACCGTCGCGATCTGCTCGGGTTCGCGCTCCTGAGCCATCACAACCGCGACCGGGAGGTTGGCGTTCATCACCGCGCCGGCCAGGGCGAGGGCCACGAGGTGCTCAAGCGTCCCGAGCGGCAGGAGGAGCACGAGGTAGTACAGCGGCAGGCTCGCGACGAGGGTGCCGACCAGGACCCGCTTGCGCCCCCAGCGGTCCGAGGCGCTCCCCCCAAGCACCCCGCCCACCGCAGCGGCCAGGCTGTAGACCGAAAGCGCCACCGCCGCACGGGCCTCCCCCAACCCCTGGGCCACGAACCAGACGGGGAGGGTGGTGGCGTAGCTCATGAAGACCAGGGAGCGCAGCACCCCCATCCCCCAAAGCCGCGCCACATCCCCCCGAAAGACCCGCGCGAGCGCCCCCAACCCCGGCGGGCGCGCCTCAAGCCGCACGGGAGGAGCGGCGCGCAGGAAGGCCAGGGCCGGCACGAGCGCGAGGGGCACCAGGTAGAGCAACCCCTTGAGCCCGAACGCCTGGGCCGCCCCCACCGAGACCAGCGGCCCGAGCGCCATCCCCACAACCCCGCTCGAGCTGAACGCGCTCATCCAAAACCCCCGCCGTTCGGGCGGGGTGTACTGGGCGACGAGCGCGGCGCCGGCGGCGTGGAACAAGGCCGAGCCCAGCCCCGCGAGGGCGAGCATGACGATGAGCGCCCCGTACCCGGGCCACCACCCGAGCGCACCCAGTCCCAACGCGACGAGCACCGGGCCGAGCGCGGCAAGCCAGCGCCGGTCCGTCCGGTCCGCCACCAGGCCCGCGAGGGGCTGGAGGAGGCTCGAGGAGACCGCGTACGCGGAGACGAGGGTGGCGGCCACGCCCAACCCCACCCCGAGGGCCTCCATCAAACGCGGCAGCATCGGGGCGAGAAAAGCGGAGAACATGTCGTTCGTGGCGTGCAACCAGGCCAAAAAGAGCGGAAGCATGTGCTAGAATCCCCTCGTGCGAACCATTCATCGGGTGCTTAGCTTAAGCGCGTATAAAAAGAATGTGGTGCGCCCGAGAGGACTCGAACCTCTGACCTTTGGCTCCGGAGGCCAACGCTCTATCCAGCTGAGCTACGGGCGCACTCAGCACCCGTTAATGTAGCATTACTTGAAGGAGGCCGTCAAGTGAGAGTCAGCAAACGTGCGATTACCGTGATCTTCGGGATCCTTGCCGTCGCCTTCGCGCTGGGCACGATCTTCCTCTTCACCCCGCAAGGCAACCCCCAGCAAGAAGGGCGCACCGTGCTCTGGGTGAACGGCGAACCCGTGCGCGAGCTCGAGCTCGCCCGGCTGCAGCAAACCACGCCGTTGTTCGCGCTCAACCCTGAAGGCGCGCTGAAACCCCTGATCGATACCTACTTCCTCGAGCAGGTCATCCTGCTCAAGGCCCTCGCGCAGGACGCCGCGCGGGTCCGCGTTTCGAACAGCAAGGTCCGCCAACAGGTGGACCAGATTCGGGAGCGCTTCGGCCTGGAGACCCGCCAGGACTACAGCGACTTCCTCCAGCAGATCGGGTACACCGACGCGACCCTGCGCGACGAGATCCGCACGCAACTACGCATCAACAAGCGGCTCGAACAGATCCGCGAGCAGGTCGAGCTGAGCGAGGAGGAGGCCCGCTTCTACTTCACGCTGCACAAGGACACCTACCGCACGGAGGACCGCATCAAGGCGCGGCAGATCGTGGTGGACGACGAGGCGTTGGCCCGCGAGCTACGCGAACGGACCCTGGCCGGCGAGGAGTTCGCCGCGCTCGCCCGCGAGTACTCCAAGGTCGCGGCGGAGCAGGGCGGCGCGGTCGGGGCGGAAGCGGGCTCAGACGAGCCGCAGCCGGTCACGCGGATCGTCTTCCCCAAACCGGTGGCCGACGCAGCCTTCGCCCTCAAGGAGGGCGGCCTGACCGACGTGATCGAGGCGGGCGGGCGGTACCACCTCGTGCAGGTGGAGGCCTTCCTGCCGGGCGGGGACGCGAGCTTCGAGGAGGTGGCCGACGCGGTGCGGGCCGACGCGCTGGCCGCCAAACAGCGCCAGGCGGTGGAGGACTACCTCGAGGCGGTGCGCGCCCGCGCTACGGTGAAGTTCGCGGACCTGAACCTCTTCCAGTACGTAAACCCCGTGGTCGCCACGGTGAACGGGGAGGAGATCCCGCTCCGCAAGGTGGCCGAGCTCGTCTTCAGCGACCAGCAGGTACCCCAGCTGATCCAGCAGGGGCTCGGGCAGCTCGCGGTGCAGTTCTTCTTCCCCGCCTCGCTGGACCAGCTCATCGCCCGCACCCTTCTCCTCCAGGAAGCTGAAAAAAGCGGGCAGCCCTTCGTGGGCACCCAGGAGGAACGCGCGCGGGACGTACGCCTTTGGAAGACGCTGGACGTCACGGTCAGCGAGGAGGAGGTGCGCACCTTCTACAACGAGAACCCGCAGCGCTTCGTCATCCCGGCCTCGGCCCAGGTCAAGGCGGTGACCTTCCAGGACAAGGAAAGCGCAGAGACCTTCCGCGCGCGCCTCATCGAAGGGGAAGCCCTGGAGGACCTCGCCCAGGAGCTCGGCGGGGAGGTGGTGGACTACGGCACGGTCAACCCCCGGCAGCTCCCCCCGGTCCTCGACCAGCTGATCTTCTTCAGCGAGGCCACCTTCGCGGAAAGCCCCGAAGGGAAGGTGTCGGAGCTGATCGAGCTCGAGGACGGCACCTTCCAGGTCGCTCTGGTGAACGACCAAAAGCCCGAGGTACTGCGCCCCTTCGAGGAGGTCCAGGACGAAGCACGCGCCCTGGCCTTGGCGCAGAAACGCAACCGGATCGCCAACGAGTGGCTGGACGAACTCCGCGAGAACGCCCAGATCGAAAACCGCCTGACCGAGGTGCTGGCCGAGCTCGCCCCGCCTGCGGAGGAGGCGAACGAGTCCAACGGCGAGGGCGAGACCGCCCCCGCGCCGAGCTCGGAAGAACCCGCCGAAACGCAGCCGTAACCCTTCCCCGCACTCCCGCCGGCCGGGCCCTCCCGGCCGGCAGGCTTAGGGTAGACTAAGGGCATGGGGGATACAGGCCTGGAGCGAGCCTTCGAGAAGGTGCGGGCCATCCTTGAGGGGGATGTGGAGCACCCGGGGCTCACGCGCCAGGACCTCGAGCGCCTCGTAGGGTACCCTGAACGGGGGGAAGGGCCGCTCGCGTACACGCTGCCCCCGCAACCCGGCCTGGAAGGGGTTCGGGCGGTGCGTTTTTTTTACTACCCTCGGGACCCCGAGGTCACGCTGATCGTGGAGATCGAGGACAAGAACGGCAAGCGGCACCTGCGGCACCTGAAGTGGAACGGCCTCGCCTGGGTGCCGCCGCGGGGGGGATTAAAGTCCGATCTCACCGCCACCCGCGAGACCGTGCCGGTCGGCCTGAAGGAAATCCGGGGGGATTTTTACGCCGGGTTCACCCTCGAGGAGGCCCAGGCGCTCGCTGAACGCATCCGCAAAGGCGAGACCGCCGGGGAAAAGTACTTGTTGTGCCCCACCGACCGCACGCGCATCCTGTACAGCCCGTCCATCTCCCCAGCCACCCTCTCCTGCCCGCGGTGCGGCACCACGGCCTTGCTGCACAAGGCCTTTCCCATCGCCCCCACCACGAACTACCTAGAAGCGAAGCTCGAGGCCCTTCTGGAGGAGCAGACCCGCCTTCGGCAGCAGCTCGAGGGCCTCGAACGGTACCTTAAACGCAAGCTGGGCGAGTAACGCCCGGTTCAGCGCACCCGCTCCACCCAGACCATGTTTGTGGTGCCCCGCCCGCCAAAGGGCACGCCCGCGGTGATCACGATGCGGTCCCCGGGGTCCGCGAGCCCCGCGGCCTTAGCGTGATCCACCGCGATGCGCACCATCTCGTCGGTGTTGTGCGCGTCCGGCGCGAGCATCGGGGTGAGCCCGAAAGCAAGGGCCATCTGGTTCCGCACCCGCGGGTTCGGTGTCAAGCCCAGAACCGGCACCCGCGGCCGGTTCCGTACCACCCGCCATGCGGACGACCCGGTCGCGGTAAAGACGACGATGCACCGGGCGGGCAGGGACTCGGCCACCTCGCAGGCCGCGAGGGCCACCGCATCCTGCGTGGTGTGGTTCGGTTCAGGGCGCATCCCGACCAGCCGATCGATGAACTCAGGCGCCCCTTCGACCACGCGGGCCACCCGGCGCATCATCTCCACCGCGGCGACCGGGTGGCTGCCCGCCGCGGTCTCCGCCGAGAGCATCACCGCGTCCGTCCCGTCGAAGATCGCGTTGGCTACGTCGGAGGCCTCTGCGCGTGTCGGGCGCGGGTTCTGAATCATGGACTCGAGCATCTGCGTGGCGGTGATCACCGGCTTGCCCGCGGCGCGCGCCCGCTCGATCAGGCGCTTCTGCACGATGGGCACCTCCTCGGGCGGCATCTCCACGCCCAGATCCCCGCGGGCCACCATGATCCCGTCGGCCTCCTCCAGGATCTCGGAGAAGCGCTCCACCGCGCTGGGTTTTTCGATCTTGGCCATGAGCTTGGCGCTCGAGCCGTACCGGGTCAGGTAGTGCCGGGCGAGGAGCAGGTCGTCGCGGCTCCGCACGAAACTCATGGCTACCCAGTCAACCCCGAGCTCCACGCCGAGCGCGAGGTCCTCGATGTCCTTGTCGGTGAGGGCGGGGATGGAGAGGTCCCGGCCGGGGATGTTGATCCCTTTGTTGTTGGACAGGCGCCCCCCGACCTCGACGACCGTGTGGATCGCGTCGGCCTCGACGCGGGTGACGCGCAAGCGGAGGTTACCGTCGTCGAGGAGCAGGACCTGGCCTTCCTCCACGTCCCCGGGAAGGCCCTTGTACGAGACGGAGACCCGCTTCTCGTCCCCCTCGACCTCCTCGGTGGTCAGGATGAAGGCCTGGCCGACCTCGAGTTCGACCGCCCCGTCCTTGAAGCGCCCCACGCGGATCTTGGGCCCCTGCAGGTCCTGCAGCACCGCCACGGTCTTCCCGAGGCGTTCAGAAAGCTCGCGTACCGCCTCGACCGTGCGGCGGTGGTCCTCGGGAGTGCCGTGGCTGAAGTTCAGCCGCACCACGTCCACACCGGCCTCGAGGATCGCCTCGAGTACCTCGGGCTTGCGCGAGGCCGGGCCGATGGTGGCGACGATCTTGGTGCGTTTAGAATGCATCGTACCCCACAAACCGCGCGGCGGCCCCCAGCGCCTCCTCGATGCGGAGGAGCTGGTTGTACTTGGCCAAGCGGTCCGAGCGCGAGGCGGACCCGGTCTTGATCTGGCCGGCGTTGACGGCCACAGCGAGGTCGGCGATGAACGCGTCTTCGGTCTCGCCGGAGCGGTGCGAGATCACCGCACGGTAGCGGTGGCGCTGGGCCAGGCGGACCGCCTCGAGGGTTTCGGAAAGCGTTCCGATCTGGTTCACCTTGATCAGGATGGCGTTGGCCACGCCCTGCTCAATCCCTTCCTTGAGCCGCGCGGGGTTGGTAACGAACAAGTCGTCCCCCACGAGCTGGACGCGGTCCCCTACCCGTTCGGTGAGGTGTTTCCACCCCGCCCAGTCGTCCTCCGCAAGACCGTCCTCGATCGAGACGATGGGGTAGCGTTCCACCCACGCCGCCCAGAACTCGACCATCTCCTCGGAGGTTAGGACCCGCCCCTCCCCCTCGAGGTGGTAGCGGCCGTCCCGGTACAGTTCGGTCGTGGCGGGATCCAGGGCGAGGGAGACCTCCTTGCCGGGGGTGAAGCCGGCTTTTTCGATCGCCTCGAGGAGCACCTCGACGGCCTCCTCGTTGCTCTTGAGGTCGGGGGCGAATCCGCCTTCATCCCCGACGTTGGTGTTGTACCCTTTGGCTTTGAGCACGCTTTTGAGGTGGTGGAAGACCTCGACTCCGTAGCGGAGCGCTTCGCGGAAGGTAGGGGCGCCCGCCGGGGCCAGCATGAACTCCTGGAAGTCCACGCGGTTGTCGGCGTGCTTGCCGCCGTTGATCACGTTCATGAGGGGAACGGGAAGCACCGTCCCTTGCGCGCCCCCCAGGTAACGGTACAGCGGAAGCCCCACCGCGTCCGCTGCGGCGCGCGCGGTGGCCAGCGATACCGCGAGGATCGCGTTCGCGCCGAGGTTAGCCTTGTTGGGGGTGCCGTCTAGCTCGAGCATCGCGCAGTCCACTCCCTCCTGGTCGAGCGCGTCCAGCCCAACGATCTCGGGGGCGATGCGCTCGTTCACGTTGGCGACGGCTTTCACCACGCCTTTTCCTAGGTAGCGGGGGCCGCCGTCCCGGAGCTCGATGGCCTCGTGCGCCCCGGTAGAAGCACCGGAGGGCACCATCGCCCGCCCGCGCGCGCCACCTTCCAGCACGACCTCGGCCTCCACCGTCGGGTTGCCTCGCGAGTCGAGTACCTCTCGCGCCTTGACTTCAACGATCGTCGTCATGCATCCTCCCCAAGCGCCGGAAGCGCTTCTACACCATCCCTCAGTTTACACTCGGAGGGGCACCACGACCGCCAAGTACCCCGGGTCCTCTACCGCCTCGATCACAGTGGGGCTGGTCGGCCCGGAGAGCCGGATCCGCACCTGCCCCTCCACGGGGCTCAGGGCGTCCCCCAGGTACTCGGCGTTGTACGCCAGAACGAGCTGCGGCTCCCCCTCTCGCTGCACCGAAAGCCGCTCACTCCCCCGGCCGTAATCCCCCTCCGCCACGACCTCGAGGGCGTCCCCTTGAAAGAAGAGGTCGATCCGATGGTTGTTCTTGTCCGCAAGGACTTTGACGCGCTTGATGCTCTCGCGCAACGCTTCCGCGGACAGTACCGCCTCACCCACGAACTGCTGCGGGATGACCCGCTCGTAGTCTGGGAACTCCCCCTCCATCAACGCCACGCTCATCCGGAAGGCTTCGGAAGCCAGGACGAGCTTTCCTTCCGTCACGCCCACCGCTACCTCGCCCTCCGTGTCCTTAAGCACCCGGATGATCTCGTCCGCGCTCCGAGCCGGCACCACGAGCTTCTTTACGAACTCGGTGCGGGTGGCCAGGTCATAGCGCGCGAGGCGAAACCCGTCCGACGCCACGGCGCGAAGCGCCCCGGGGTGAAACTCCAGCTGCACCCCACGGAAGATGGCGCGGTACTCCTCGGTGGAGGCAGCGTACCGCACGTGCGCGAGCGCCCGCGCGAGTTCAGGGGCCGCCAACCGAGCCTCCATGGGAGCGTCGAAGGTCAGTTCCGGATAGCCCTCCGGAGTGGCGGTCGCGAGCCGCGTGCGGAAGCTGCCGCTTTCCACCTCGAGCTCCTGATTGTCCGCGCTGAGCTCGACCAGCTCACCGGGGAGGCCGCGTACGATCTGGCCGAACAAGTGGGCGGGGACCAGAAACGCGTCCGCGCCTTCCGTTTCTGCGGTAACAGTGAGCTCCAAGTCGACCTCACCGTTGGTTCCGCGGAGGGTGAGGCCGCTCGAGTGGCCTTGGAGGAAGAGCTGCGTGATCACGGGGTTGCTGCTGCGGTTTGGGATGATGCGTTCAAGAATCCCGATCGCTTCGGCCAGGGTTCGTTTGGGGATGCGTACGCGCATGCTGCCTCCTAAGAGATAAGACTACTGCTTTCTAGTTTTAAAAGATTCAGTAGTAACCGTAGTAGGGCCTGTGGATACTGTGGAAAACCCCAAGAAACGCCGTCTGGAGCGGGAAACTGCCTGTGGATGAGCGTGTGGATAACTGGGGGGATGCGTGTGGATAACCTGTGGATAACTGAGGGGGTTATCCACAGGGGGATACCTCGTCCACTTATCCACAGACTTATCCACAGGGTTATCCACAGACTTATCCACAGGGTTATCCACAGTCACCCCAGCTGCTCCTGAAGCTCGCGCAACAGTTGGCGCATGGCCGGATCCTGTTCGCGCAGTTCCTGCACCTTTTGGATGGCGTAGAGGACCGTCGTATGGTCCCGACCTTGGAAGAACTGGCCGATTTCCGGAAGTGAGGCCCCGGTCAGCTCACGGATCAGGTACATCGCCACCTGACGCGGTAGGACGACCTCCTTACTGCGCCCGCGCCCACGCAGCTCCTCGGGGCGCACACCGTAGTGTGCGGCCACCACCCGCAGGATGTCCTCCGCCTTGTACTCAGCTTCCTTCGGGGTGAACACGTCCGAGAGCGCCCGGGCCGCCACCTGCTTGGTGATCTCAACCCCGTTCAAGGAGGCGTAGGCGATCAGGCGCATCAAGGCCCCCTCCAGCTCGCGGATGTTGGAGGTGATCTGTCGAGCGATGTACTCGAGCACCTCCTCCGGAATGCTGATCCCCCGGTACTCCGCGTTCATCTTCAGGATGGCGATACGGGTCTCGAGCTCGGGGGGCTGGATGTCGGTGATGAGGCCCCATTCGAAGCGGCTCCGCAGGCGGGATTCCAGCGTGAGGATGTCCTTGGGGGGGCGGTCCGAGGACAGGATGATCTGTTTGTGGGCTTCGTAGAGGGCGTTGAAGGTGTGGAAGAACTCCTCCTGGGTGCGCTCCTTCCCCGCGATGAACTGGATATCGTCCACGAGCAGGAGGTCCACCGAGCGGTAGCGCTCGCGGAACTCGCTCATCTTGTCCTCGCGGATCGCGTTGATCAGTTCGTTGGTGAAGGTTTCGGTGGAGACGTACTCGATCTTGAGGTGGGGAAAACGTTGGGCCACGTAATGGCCCACGGCGTGCATCAGGTGGGTCTTGCCCAGCCCGACCCCGCCGTAGATGAAGAGCGGGTTGTACGCCCGGCCGGGGGATTCGGCGACCGCGAGGGCGGCGGCGTGCGCCATGTTGTTGTTGGCCCCGACCACAAAGTTCTCGAAGGTGTACTTGGGGTTGAGCTTGTGCCGGTTCTCTCGGGCCTGGGATTGCGTGGATACGCTGAAGATGTCTTCCTGGACGGGGGTTCCTGGAACCACTTTGAGCTCGAACCGGGGAGAGGTGGCCCCCAGGTGGAGCAGGGCCTCCTGGATCAGGTCGGCGTAATGCTTCTTGATCCACTCTCCCGCGAAGGAGGTGGGCACGCCAAGCTCCAGGACGCCTCCTTGGATGCCCAGCGGGCGTATGCGCTCAAACCAAGTGTGATACTCGACCTCGGTGATGTTGTTGCGGATATAGCTCAGCACATTCTGCCATATACTTTCCTGCGTCAAGGTACCCACCCCCCTACAACCCTCCATTCTACCGCCTTCCCCACCCCTTCCTCGCGGAAGTGTGGGGGGCT